>DUSC01000182.1 GCA_012842935.1 Hyphomicrobiales bacterium
GGCGTCGGCTTCCTGATGAAGAAGAACAAGGTCGACGTGATCTGGGGTGAGGGCAGGATCGCCGCCGCGCCAGCCGGCGGCAAGCCGGGCGAGGTGGTGGTGGCCAGGACCACCAAGAAGGCCATGGAGCCGCAGCCGCCGCAGCCCAAGGGCGTGCTCGGCGAGGGCACCTACAAGGCGAAGCACATCATCGTCGCCACCGGCGCGCGGCCGCGTGTGCTGCCCGGCATCGAGCCGGACGGCAAGCTTGTCTGGACCTATTTCGACGCCATGGTACCGAAGGAGATGCCGAAGTCGCTGCTTGTCGTGGGCTCGGGCGCGATCGGCATCGAGTTCGCCTCGTTCTTCCGCACCATGGGCGCCGAGGTGACCGTGGTCGAGCTGATGCCGGCGGTGATGCCGGTCGAGGACCACGAGGTCTCGGCCTTTGCCAAGCGCCAGTTCGAGAAGCAGGGCATGAGGATCCTGCTCGAAGCGAAGGTGGCGAAGATCGAGAAGGCGGCGAACTCCGTCACCGCCCATGTCGAGACGAAGGACGGCAAGGTCGAGAAGATCTCTGCCGAGCGCATGATCTCGGCCGTCGGTGTCGTCGGCAATGTCGAGAACCTCGGCCTGGAAGCCGCCGGCGTGAGGATCGAGCGCGGCACCATCGTCGTCGACGGCTACGGCCGCACCAACGTCCCGGGCATCTATGCCATCGGCGACGTCGCCGGTGCGCCGATGCTCGCCCACAAGGCCGAACACGAAGGTGTCGTCTGCGTCGAGAAGATCGCGAACGTCGCCGGCGTCCACGCCCTCGACAAGTCGAGGATCCCGGGTTGCACCTACTGCCACCCCCAGGTCGCGTCGGTCGGCCTGACCGAGCAGAAGGCAAAGGCCGAAGGCCGCGACGTCCGCGTCGGAAAATTCCTGTTCAGCGCCAACGGCAAGGCGATCGCGCTCGGCGAGGACCAGGGCTTCGTCAAGACGATCTTCGACAAGAAGACCGGTCAGCTGCTCGGGGCGCACATGATCGGTGCCGAGGTGACCGAACTGATCCAGGGCTTCGTCGTGGCGATGAACCTCGAGACGACCGAGGAGGAGCTGATGCACAGCGTCTTCCCGCATCCGACCCTGTCGGAGATGATGAAGGAAAGCGTGCTCGACGCCTACGGCCGGGCGCTGAATGCGTGAGCCCGCGTCGGTCAGCGACGGCATGGCCCCCTGTTTCGCGGTGGCGATTGAGACTATATGCGGCGGCAAGCCCCGCCGCTCGTACAGACTTGGGGCGGGCGCCGCGCCCGGCCCGGAACCGGGCAGTTCGGAAGGATAGTATGGTCACCGTCGTCGACACCGTTTCCCGGCCGCGCCCGCGGCACCCCGAAAAGGCGCACCGACCGGACCAGGAGGTGCTGCGCAAGCCCGAATGGATCCGCGTCAAGGCGCCGGTATCGCGCGGCTACCAGGAGACGCGCGAGATCGTGAAGTCGCACGGCCTCGTCACGGTGTGCGAGGAGGCGGGTTGCCCCAACATCGGCGAGTGCTGGGACAAGAAGCACTCGACCTTCATGATCATGGGCGAGATCTGCACGCGCGCCTGTGCCTTCTGCAACGTCGCCACCGGCATACCCATGCCGCTCGACCCGAACGAGCCACAGTCGGTCGCCGACGCGGTCGTGAAGATGGGCCTGTCGCATGTGGTCATCACGTCGGTCGACCGCGACGACCTCCCCGACGGGGGGGCCGCCCACTTCGCCGCCGTCATCCGCGCCATCCGGGCCGCCGCGCCGGCCACCACCATCGAGATCCTGACTCCCGACTTCCTGCGCAAGGATGGCGCGCTTGAAATCGTCGTCGCGGCCAAGCCCGACGTCTTCAATCACAATCTGGAAACGGTGCCGTCCAACTATCTGACGGTGAGACCGGGGGCGCGCTACTTCCATTCGCTGCGCCTGCTGCAGCGGGTCAAGGAGCTTGACCCGACCATCTTCACCAAGTCCGGCATCATGGTCGGCCTCGGCGAGGAGCGCAACGAAGTGTTGCAGTTGATGGACGACCTACGCTCGGCCGATGTCGACTTCATTACCATCGGCCAGTACCTGCAGCCGACCAGGAAGCACCATCCGGTGAAGGCCTTCGTCACGCCCGACGAGTTCAGGTCCTATGAGACGGTCGCCTATGCGAAGGGCTTCCTGATGGTCGCGTCAAGCCCGCTGACACGTTCGTCGCACCATGCCGGCGCCGACTTCGCCCGGCTGCGCGAAGCGCGCGAGAAGCAGTTGAGCAGAACCGCGTAACCTCTTCGAAAATGCCGAAATTCGAAACCACGAGGCGCGCGTTGCACAGCGCCGATCAGATGTTTGCCCTGGTCGCCGATGTCGAGCGCTACCCGGAATTCCTGCCGCTCTGCGAGGCGCTCACCGTGCGCTCGCGCAAGGAGCGCGACGGCCGCACAATGCTCGTCGCCGACATGACGGTCGGCTACAAGGCAATCCGCGAGACCTTCACCAGCCAGGTTCTGCTGAAACCGGACGTCAACGAGATCGACGTAAAATACCTCGAAGGCCCGTTCCGCTACCTGTCGAACGTCTGGCGCTTCCTGCCCGCAGGCCCGTCGGCCTGTGACGTCGAGTTCTTCATCGACTACGAGTTCAAGAGCCGTATCCTTGGAGCCCTGATGGGGGCGATGTTCGACCGCGCCTTTCGCATGTTCACCGACGCCTTCGAGAAGCGTGCCGACGCGATCTACGGCAAGGGGTGAGGCGGGCGACTTATGAAGGACGCACGGCCAACCGTGCGTCAGTCGTCTGCGAGCGCCGCGAGCCCCAGCTTCAACGCGTGCTTCACCGTCTCGCGGCGGATGTAATCGCGACCGCGATTGTCGAAGACGCGTTTCTCCAGATGAACCGGGCGGCCCTCGACGGCCACGCCGAACCAGACCAGCCCGACCGGCTTTTCCGCACTGCCGCCGTCGGGGCCGGCGATGCCGGTCACGGCGAGCGCGATCGAGGCCTCCGAGCGGGCCAGCGCGCCGGCGGCCATCTCCTCTGCGGTCTCGGCCGACACCGCACCGTGGGCGTCGAGCGTCTCGCGCCTGACGCCGAGCATGTCGACCTTGGCGTCGTTGGAATAGGTGACGAAGCCGCGGTCGACCACCGACGACGAGCCGGGGATGTCGGTCAGCGCTGCGATGATCAGGCCGCCCGTGCAACTCTCTGCCGTCGCCGCGCGCACTTTTCGCCGCGCGCAGGCCTTCAGGAACCGGTCGGCCAAGACGCCGACGTCCTCCTGCTTCACCTCGCCCGTCCCGGCCTCAACCATCGCCCAGCGTTCCCGGATAGACCACGCTCGCCGTCGCGATCGCGGCGATGCCTTCCTTGCGACCTATAAAGCCCAGACCCTCGTTGGTGGTTGCCTTCACCGAGACGCGCTCGGGCGAAATTCCCAGCATTTCTGCCATCGCCGCCACCATCGCGGCACGATGCGGCCCGACCCGCGGCGCCTCGCAGATCAGCGTCACATCGGCATTGGCGATGCGACCGCCGCGCGTCCGAACGACCTTGACCGCATGCTCGACGAAGATTCGCGACGGAACCCCACGCCATTGCGGGTCGGACGGCGGGAAATGCGTGCCGATATCGCCGGCCCCGCAGGTTGCCAGCAGCGCATCGGTGAGCGCATGCAGGCCGACGTCGGCGTCCGAATGGCCCGACAGGCGCTTTTCGTAGGGGATGGCGACGCCGCACAGCGTGACATGATCGCCCGGTTCGAAGGAATGGACGTCGTAGCCATTGCCGGTCCGTACGTCGGGAAGGCCGGTCGTGCCGGCCAGGCGCTGTTCGGCCAAGGCGATGTCCTTTGCCCAGGTGATCTTGGTATTGTCAGGCGAGCCGGCGACGAGGCGCACGGCGATACCGGCCCATTCGGCGATTGCCGCATCGTCGGTAAAGTCGCTGCGAGCCGCAGCAGCGGCGTCTTCGTGTGCGGCGAGGATTTTTCCGAACGGAAATGCCTGCGGCGTCTGGGCGGCGTGAAGTACCGAACGGTCGACGGTTGCGGCGATCGTGCCGTCGGCGGCCGCCCTCTTCAACGTGTCGGCGACCGGCAGCGCGGGAATCGCGCCGTGATACTCGTCGGTGGCGGCCACGACGCGGTCGATCATGGCGGGATCGACGAAGGGGCGCACGCCGTCGTGGATCAGCACCACGTCGGGCGCGGCGCTCGCCAGCGCGCGCAGGCCGAGCAGCGTCGATTGCTGGCGCGTCGCCCCGCCATGGACGGTCGAAACATGGGCCGGCAGGTCTCCGACGGCCGCGGCGAAAAGCGCGTGGTCGTCGGGATGGATCGCCACGACGATTCGCGCGATCGCCGGATGGCCGAGAAACACGCCGAGTGTATGCGCCAGCACCGCGGTCCCGGCGATACGCCGGTACTGCTTCGGCCCTTCCTTGGACGCGCCGGCGCGCTCGCCGCGTCCGGCTGCGACGATCACCGCGGCGATCGCGGCCGGCCTGGAGTTCGGTGTGGCGCTCATGCGCGACGCTTAGTCGGTCGAGGCTCTTCAGGCCAGAGGAAAGCACCGCGCCACGATGGAAATCCTCCACTTCGCAGTTGCACAACGGGCCAGAAATGGCTAGGGAATAGGCATGATGATGGACTGCATCGTTTTTGTGCATGAGTGAACCTGACGTACTGGGCAAACCGTTCGACTTGGCCGGTGTGAGGATCCGCAACCGCGTGTTCCTGGCGCCGATGTCCGGGGTCACCGACCTCGCCTTCCGCACGCGCGCCCACGCCCATGGCGCCGGCCTCGTCGTCGGCGAGATGGTGGCGAGCGGCGAATTGGCCAAGGGCCGCGGCGACACCCAGCGCCGCCTGCGCCGTCCCGACATTGCCGTCCACATGGTCCAGCTCGCCGGGCGCGAAGCGGCGGCGATGGCCGAGGGCGCGCGCATCGCCGCGGGCGCGGGCGCCGACATCATCGACATCAACATGGGTTGCCCGGCGAAGAAGGTGACGGGCGGCTATGCCGGCTCGGCGCTGATGCGCGACCTCGATCACGCTCTGACCCTGATCGACGCCGTCGTCGGCGCCGTTTCCGTGCCCGTCACGCTGAAGATGCGGCTCGGCTGGGACGAGACCGCGCTCAATGCCCCCGCGCTCGCCCGTCGCGCCGAAAACGCCGGCGTGAAGATGGTCACAGTGCACGGTCGTACGCGCTGCCAGTTCTACGACGGCAAGGCCGACTGGCGGGCAATCGCACTCGTCAAGCAGGCCGTCTCGATCCCCGTGGTCGCTAATGGCGACGTGGCGACCCGCGCCGACGCCTTGGCGATCCTGCAGGCGTCGGGCGCCGATGCCGTCATGATCGGCCGTGCCCATTACGGGGCGCCGTGGACCGCCGGCGTCGTCGCCGGTTCAGACATCGCGGTGCCGCAAGCGCCGCACGAGCACGCCGACTACCTCGTTGCGCACTATGAGGACATGCTGTCGCTCTACGGGGTGGAGCAGGGCGTTCGCCATGCGCGCAAGCATCTCGGCTGGTATCTAGACCGCCATTGTCCGGGGCGACCTCCGGACACCCGTGCGGCCGTCATGACCGGCACCGAGCCCGCGGCCGTGATTCGCAGTATCCGCGCCGCGTTCGCCGCAGCCGAAGAAACCGCAATACGCAGGAAGTCAGCATGATGGCGATTGCCGCGCAAACTCCGGCGCCGCTCGATCCGGCCCAGATCGTGCTCAACACGATCCGCCACCCGGTGATCATGGTGGGGCCTGACGACACCATAACCTATGCCAATGCCGACGCCGAGGATTTCTTCCGTTCCAGCGCCGCCATCCTGGCGCGCAACACGCTGAAACGCTTCGTCCCTTTCGGAAGCCCGCTGCTGGCGTTGGTCGAGCAGGTCCGCGAGCGCCGCGCGCCGGTCAATGAATACCGCGTCGACATCTCCTCGCCGCGGCTGGGCGTGGACAAGATGGTCGACATCTATGTCGCCCCGGTCGTCGAGATGCCGGGCTCGGTCGTCGTCATGCTCCAGGAACGATCGATGGCCGACAAGATCGACCGGCAGATGACGCATCGCGGCGCCGCGCGCTCGGTTACCGGGCTCGCCGCGATGCTCGCGCACGAGATCAAGAATCCGCTGTCGGGTATCCGCGGTGCCGCGCAACTGCTCGAAAGTGTCGTCAGCGACGAGGATCGGGCGCTGACCCGGCTCATCACCGACGAAACCGACCGCATCGTCTCCCTCGTCGATCGCATGGAGGTGTTTTCCGACGAGCGGCCGATCGACCGGTATCCCGTCAACATCCACGTCGTGCTCGACCACGTGAAGGCGCTTGCCCGCAACGGGTTTGCCCGACGCATTCGCATCGTCGAGGACTACGACCCGTCGCTGCCGCCTGTTTTCGCCAACCGCGACCAGCTGATTCAGGTGTTCCTCAACCTGGTGAAGAACGCCGCCGAGGCGATCGGCTCGGATCCGGCAGGCGAGATCACGCTGTCGACGGCCTTCCGCCCCGGCATTCGCGTGTCCGTCCCCGGCACATCCGACCGCGTGTCGCTGCCGCTCGAGTTCTGCGTCCACGACAACGGACCGGGCGTTTCGGAAGACATCCGCGCCATCCTCTTCGATCCGTTCGTGACGACGAAGCCGAACGGCTCCGGGTTGGGCCTGGCGCTGGTGGCCAAGATCGTCGGCGAACACGGCGGCATCATCGAATGCGATTCGACGCCGCGCGGTACGACGTTCCGCATCCTCATGCCGGCCTGGAAGGAGACGCCGGTCCAATCCGAAAGCGAAGGGAGTTCGGCCCGATGAGCGTTCGTGGAAGCATTCTCGTCGCCGACGACGACGCCGCAATTCGCACGGTGCTCAACCAGGCATTGTCGCGCGTCGGCCACGACGTGCGCGTCACCTCGAATGCCGCGACGCTGTGGCGCTGGGTTGCGGCGGGCGAGGGCGATCTGGTCATCACCGATGTGGTGATGCCCGACGAGAACGCCTTCGACATGCTGCCGCGCATCAAGAAGGCGCGTCCGGACCTGCCGGTCATCGTCATGAGCGCACAGAACACGTTCATGACCGCCATCCGCGCGTCCGAGACGGGCGCCTATGAATACCTGCCGAAGCCCTTCGACCTCACCGAACTGCTCAACATCGTCAACCGCGCACTGGCCGAACCGCGCCGTCCGGTGGTCGACCAGCGCTCCGACGAGCAGCCGGAGACGATGCCGCTGGTCGGCCGCTCGCCGGCGATGCAGGACATCTACCGGATGCTGGCGCGCATGATGCAGACGGACCTGACGGTGATGATCTCGGGGGAGTCCGGAACCGGCAAGGAACTGGTGGCGCGGGCGCTGCACGAGTACGGACGGCGACGCAATGGTCCCTTCGTCGCGATAAACATGGCCGCTATCCCGCGCGATCTCATCGAGTCGGAGCTGTTCGGCCATGAGAAGGGCGCCTTCACCGGCGCCCAGAACCGGTCGACCGGTCGGTTCGAGCAGGCGGAGGGCGGCACCCTGTTCCTCGATGAGATTGGCGACATGCCGATGGAGGCGCAGACAAGGCTCCTGCGAGTCCTCCAGCAGGGCGAGTACACGACGGTCGGCGGGCGTACGCCGATCAAGACGGACGTGCGCATCGTTGCCGCGACGAACAAGGACTTGCGCACCCTGATCAACCAGGGACTTTTCCGCGAGGACCTGTTCTATCGGCTCAACGTCGTTCCCCTCCGGCTGCCGGCGCTGCGCGAGCGTTCGGAAGACATCCCGGACCTCGTGCGCCACTTCTTCAACCAGGCCGAACTGGAAGGTCTCCAGAGAAAACGCATCTCCAGCGGCGGCATCGAACTGATGAAACGCTATTCCTGGCCGGGCAATGTCCGCGAACTGGAGAATCTCGTCCGCCGCCTCGCGGCCCTCTATCCGCAGGACGAGATCTCGGCGGAAATCATCGAGTCGGAGCTGAGGACGGTCGACACGTCGCCGGCGGGTGGCGCGACGCTGCTTCCCGACGACCTCGCCATCGGCCAGGCCGTCGAGCACTACCTGCAGCGCTATTTCGCTTCGTACGGTGGGCAGTTGCCGCCCCCGGGACTATACCAGCGGGTCCTCGCGGAGGTGGAGTTCCCGCTCGTCCTTGCGTCGATGACGGCGACCCGCGGCAACCAGATCAAGGCGGCCGAACTCCTGGGCCTGAACCGGAACACGTTGCGCAAGAAGATCCGCGAGCTCGGCGTTAACGTCTATCGCGCATCGAAGCACGGCTGAACGGTCAGAATTGTCGCGCCTGCGGGCGTGATGTTGCTAAATCGCCACAATGCATTGCATCATCGCGTCCGATGATGAGCCTCACCGCGCGATGACGATTCCCGCTCAACCCATGGCGCCGACCGTGTTCGGCGGAGCGCCTCAGACGGACGGGCGCAGGCTGCTGGCCCTTCCGGGGGTGGTTGCGATCGTCGCGGCACTGGGGACGGCAACGGTATCGTTCGCCATCCTTGTCGGGGCGACCCCGATCACGCCCGACGAGACGACGACGCTGTCGCTGATCGCGATCAACACAATGTTCGTGGCCCTTCTGATCGCGCTCATCGCTCGCGAGGCTCATCGGATCGCGCTCGCGAGACGGCGCGGCAAGGCGGCATCGCGGTTGCACGTGCGCATCGTCGCCATGTTTTCGCTGGTAGCGGCGATACCGGCGATCATGGTGGCGGTCATTGCGTCGATCACGCTCGATATCGGGCTCGACCGCTGGTTCGAGCTGAGGACGAAGGCCATCGTGTCGTCGTCGCTTTCCATCGCCGAAGCCTATGTCCAGGAAAATGCCCGGAACCTCCAGGGCACGACGCTGTCCATGGCCTATGACCTGGACCAGGCGAGGGCGCTCTACAGCCTCGATCGGACCGGTTTCAGGGAGATGCTCACGCAGCAGGCTATCGGCAGGGCCCTGGCGCATGCGGCCTTGATCCGCGCCGACGGCTCCGTCGTCATGGCCGCCGACACGAAGGCCGAATTCGTCATGCCCGAGGCCCCGGCAGGGGCGACGGACGGCGCCCTCGGCGGCCAACCCGTGCTCATCGAGCCGCGCACGCGCAACATCGTCGGCGCGATCGTGAAACTGCGCGAGATTCCCGACGTTTTTCTCTACACGATCAGGCTCGTCGATCCCGAGGTCATCAAGGCGCGACAGATCGTACGCGCCAACACCGACGAGTATCGCGGACTGGAAGCCAATCGCCGAACGACGCAGGTCGCGTTCGGCCTTCTCTACCTCGGCTTGACCCTTGTCATCATCCTTTCGGCGATCTGGACCGGCATCGCCGTCGCCGACAGGCTGGTGCGGCCCATCCGCCAGCTGATCGGCGCCGCCGATGAAGTCGCTACGGGCAATCTCGACGTGGCGGTCCCCGTCAGGGCATCGGACGGCGACGTCGCTTCGCTGGGCGACACCTTCAACAAGATGCTGATGCAGCTGAAGTCGCAACGCAACGAGATCCTCCGCGCGAAGGACGTGATCGACGAAAGGCGCCGCTTTTCCGAAGCCGTGCTGGCCGGCGTTACTGCGGGCATCATCGGCGTCGATCCCGATGGCGTCATCACCATCGTCAACAGGTCAGCGGAAAACATGCTGGCGATATCCGCCGGTTCCGCCGTCGGAAGCAGACTTTCCGTCCTGCTTCCGCATATCGGACGGGTACTCGAGGTCGGTCGCAGTTCGCGACGTCCCGTCTACCGCGAGCAGGTCACCTTCTTTCGCGCCGGATCGGAGCGGACGTTCAACGTTCAGGTTACCACGGAAGAAGGCGAAACCCGGAGCGAGGGCCAGTCCCACGTCGTCACCGTCGACGACATCACCGACCTCCTTCAGGCACAGCGCTCCTCGGCTTGGGCGGACGTGGCACGACGTATCGCCCATGAGATCAAGAATCCTCTGACGCCCATTCAGCTTTCGGCGGAACGTATCCGGCGCCGCTACGGAAAGGTCATCACCGAGGACCGCGAGGTCTTCGACCAGTGTACCGACACCATCATCCGTCAGGTCGGCGACATCGGCCGCATGGTCGACGAGTTCTCCGCCTTTGCCCGCATGCCGAAACCGGACATGCAGTTGATGGATCTTCGCGAGGCGTTGCGCGAAGCCTCGTTCCTGGTTGAGGTGAGCCGGTCGGACATCGCTTTCCAGCGCGACTTCGGCGACGTGCCGCTGAAGGGCACGTTCGACAGCCGCCTGATCGCCCAGGCCTTCGGCAACGTGATCAAGAACGCCGCCGAGGCGATCGAGGCGGCGGAGCGCGAAAGCGGGCAGTCCGGTGCGATCCTCATCAGAGCTCGTCGCGAGGGCGAAAGCATCCGGGTGGACGTTATCGACAACGGCAAGGGTCTGCCGCGCGACAATCGCCAGCGACTGCTCGAGCCCTACATGACGACGCGGGAAAAAGGGACCGGGCTCGGCCTTGCCATCGTCAAGAAGATCATCGAGGACCACGGCGGCAGCCTCGAACTGCACGACGCACCGCCGGAATTTCACGGCGGGCGCGGCGCAATGATCACCATGATCCTTCCGGCGGCGGAATCGACGCACGACACGTCGCCGGGGGCCCACGGGAAGCACAAAGAATCCGAGAAGGTCGAGAATGGCGTCTGATATTCTCATCGTCGACGACGAAGCGGACATTCGCGAACTTGTCGCCGGGATACTGAGCGACGAGGGCCACGAAACGCGGACGGCGCACGACAGCGACAGCGCTCTTCAGTCGATCGCCGACCGCGTCCCGCGGCTGGTTTTCCTCGATATCTGGCTGCAGGGATCGAAGCTCGACGGCCTTGCCCTGCTTGACCAGATCAAGATCCTCCATCCCAACCTGCCGGTGGTAATGATCTCCGGCCACGGGACGATCGAGACGGCGGTCTCGGCGATCCGGCGCGGCGCCTACGATTTCATTGAAAAGCCGTTCAAGGCCGACCGTCTGATCCTCGTCGCCGAACGCGCGCTCGAGACGTCGAAGCTCAAGCGGGAGGTTTCCGACCTGCGTCAGCGCAGCGGCGAAACGTTCGAACTCGTCGGCACTTCGTCCGCGATGGGACAGTTGCGGCAGACGATCGAACGTGTCGCGCCGACCAACAGTCGCGTCATGATCATCGGTCCGTCCGGATCGGGAAAGGAGACGGTCGCCCGCGCAATCCACGCTGCATCGGCGCGCAAGAACGGGCCGTTCGTCACGCTGAATGCCGCGACGATCACGCCGGAGCGCATGGAAATCGAGCTCTTCGGGACGGAGTCCAACGGCGGTGAGCGCAAGGTCGGCGCGCTGGAGGAAGCCCATCACGGGATCCTCTACCTCGACGAGGTTGCCGACATGCCGCGCGACACGCAGGCCAAGATCCTGCGCGTTCTCGTCGATCAGCAGTTCGAACGCGTCGGCGGAACCAAACGCGTCAAGGTCGACGTCCGCATCATCTCCTCCACCGCCCAGAACCTCGAGGCGATGATCGCCGACGGACGCTTCCGCGAGGACTTGTATCATCGCCTCGCCGTGGTTCCGGTGACCGTCCCGGCCCTTTCCGAGCGGCGCGAGGACATCCCGTTCCTGGTAGACTACTTCATGCGCCAGTTCGCCCGGCAGGCGGGGATCAAGCCGCGGCGTATCGGCGATGATGCGCTCGCCGTGCTCCAGGCCCACAACTGGCCCGGCAACATCCGCCAACTGCGCAACAATGTCGAGCGGCTGATGATTCTCGTCCGCGGCGACGATCTCGACACGCCGATCACCGCGGACCTCTTGCCGTCGGAGATCGGTGACGTGATGCCGAGGGCGCCCAGCCAGTCAGACCAGCACATCATGGCGCTGCCACTGCGCGAGGCGCGGGAGATGTTCGAGAAGGAATACCTGATCGCCCAGATCAACCGATTTGGCGGAAACATCTCGCGTACGGCGGAGTTCATCGGTATGGAGAGGTCCGCGCTTCACAGGAAGCTGAAGTCCCTCGGGGTCTGAAGACCAATGAAAGTCATCATCTGCGGCGCCGGTCAGGTCGGACACGGTATCGCCGAACGACTGGCCGCCGAAAAGAACGACGTTTCGGTCATCGACACATCTCCCGAACTCATCCGCGCCGTCCGCGATTCGCTCGACGTTCGCGGTTTCGTCGGCCACGGCTCGCACCCGGACATGCTGGCCGCCGCCGGCGCACAGGAAGCAGACATGCTGATCGCGGTGACGCTCCACGACGAGGTCAACATCGTCGCCTGCGAAGTCGCCCACGCCCTGTTCAACGTGCCGACCAAGATCGCGCGCATCCGCTCCCAGTCCTATCTCCAGCCTCACTACCAGGATCTGTTTTCGCGCGAGCACATCCCGATCGACGTCATCATCTCGCCCGAACTCGAGGTCGCCGAGATGGTGCTGCGGCGTATCGCCTTGCCGGGCGCCACCGACGTCGTCCGCTTCGCCGAGAACAGGATCATCATGGTGGCGATCGAATGCCTCGAGGAATGCCCGGTGATCAATACGCCGCTCGCGCAGCTGAGCGAGCTGTTCCCGGATCTGCCGTCGACGGTCGTCGGCGTGTCGCGCAACGGCAAGCTGTTCATTCCGCACTCCGTCGATCAGCTGATCGCCGGCGACCTCGCCTATGTCGTCACGACCAGGGACCAGGTGCGCAGGACGCTCGGCCTGTTCGGCCACGAGGAACCCGAAGCGACGCGGATCGTGATCGCCGGCGGCGGCAACATCGGCCTCTACGTGGCGCGGACGCTGGAGCAACGCCAGAGCCGCACCCGGGTCAAGATCATCGAGAACAACCGCGAGCGGGCGGTCGCGGCGGCGGACGAACTGCGCCGCACGGTGGTGCTGCAAGGCAGCGCCATGGACCAGAAGCTGCTGCTCGAGGCGGAGATCCAGGACGCGGATCTAATGGTGTCGCTGACCAACGACGACCAGGTGAACATTCTCGCCGGCGCCATGGCAAAACGCCTCGGCTGCAAGGCGAACCTGGTCCTGATCAACGATCCCGCCTTCCACGACCTGATCAAGACCCTCGGTATCGACGCCTATGTCAACCCGCGATCCGTGACGGTCTCAAGAGTGCTCCAGCACGTCCGCCGCGGCCGGATACGTGCCGTCCACTCGGTCCAGCGCGGCGCTGCCGAGATCATCGAGGCGGAGGCGCTCGACACGTCGCCGCTGGTGGGACCGGTGATGCGGGACCTTCATCTGCCGGCGGGCATGCGTATCGGGGCGATCTACCGAAACGGCGAGGTGATCAAACCGAGCGGATCGCTGAAGATCCAGCCGCGCGACCGTGTGGTGATCTTCGCGCTCGCCGACGCCGTGAAGCAGGTCGAGCAGCTCTTCCGCGTGAGTCTCGAGTTCTTCTGATTTTCCCGGGTTCGCCGCAGGCGCGAGCCGGCAAACCACACCTCATTTTGCCCGAGGAAAGAAACGAATGCCCCGCATAGCCTACGTGAACGGCCGCTACCTGCGCCATGCCGAAGCAGCAGTCCATGTCGAGGACCGCGGCTACCAGTTTGCCGACGGGGTCTACGAAGTCTGCGAAGTGGCCCGCGGCTATATCATCGACATGCCCCGCCACCTCGACCGGCTGGCCCGTTCGCTCAAGGAGCTGTCGATCGGATGGCCCGTCCATCGCAACGTGCTCGAGTTGATCCTGCGCGAGGTGGTACGCCGTAACCGAGTAACAGATGGTCTGGTCTATGTGCAGGTTACGCGCGGCGTCGCGAGCCGCGACTTCACGTTCCCGGAGGGCGTGAGACCGGCGCTCGTCGTGACGGCGCGCAAGGTCCCGGCCGGTTCGCAGGCAAAGCGCGCGGAGACCGGAATCAAGGTCGTCACCACGCCCGACAACCGGTGGGACAGGGTCGACATCAAGACGGTCGGACTTCTGCCGAACGTGCTTGCAAAGCAGAAGGCCAAGGAGGCCGGTGCCCAGGAAGCGTGGTTCGTCGACGGCGACGGCATGGTCACCGAAGGCGGGTCGTCGAACGCCTGGATCGTCACCCGTGACGGCGTTCTGGTGACCCGGCCGGCGGAGCACGGCATCCTGCGCGGTGTCACGCGCACGACCCTGCTCGATGTCGTTGCGAAACTCGGCTTGAAATTCGAGGAGCGCCGGTTCACGGTCGAGGAGGCCAAGTCGGCGCGCGAGGCGTTCATCAGCTCGGCAACGACGATCGTCATGCCCGTCATCGCGATCGACGGCCAGCCGATCGCTAATGGCCATCCCGGGTCGGTAGCACTTTCGCTGCGCCGGGCATTTTTTGACGTTGCGGAGAAAACCAAGGCCTGTTAACCGCTTAAGTCAATGTTGCTTGCCCAGTTATGGGTCGGTTACTGCCGCAAGGCCCACTCCGTTCGTGCGTTCTTGACATCGCAGGGCCGTTCGGGCGCTACTAGTGGCAGAACCTACGGGGATGGCGGAAGATAAGAAAAATGGCGGAACGGTCGCAAAATCTGCAGGATCTATTCCTGAACTCTGTTCGCAAGAGCAAGAACCCGCTGACGATTTTCCTCATCAACGGCGTGAAACTCACGGGCGTGGTGACATCATTCGATAATTTCTGCGTGCTCCTGCGTCGCGACGGGCATTCGCAGCTCGTCTACAAGCATGCGATCTCGACCATCATGCCGAGCCAGCCGGTTCAGATGTTCGATGGCGAAGAAAGCAGCCGGGACGCCTGATTGAGCACGGACAGCGCCGGCCGCGAGCCGGGCAGGAACGCTTCGGAACAGACATCCGGGAATAGGGATTCGCGCACCCGCGCGGTGGTCGTCGTGCCGGTCCTGACGAAGTTCCCGCGAACCGATGAAGACGGCTCGCAGAGCAGGCCGCGGCTGACCCGCTCCCCCGAGGCCCGGCGCGACGAGGCGGTCGGCCTCGCGCTGGCGATCGACCTTGATGTGGCGCACGCTTTCATCGTCCCCGTCTCCGACCCGAAGCCCGCCACACTGCTCGGAACGGGCAAGGTTTCGGAGATCGCGGAGGTGGTGAAGGAGGCGAATGCGGGGCTCGTCGTCGTTGATCATCCACTCACTCCCGTGCAGCAGCGCAACCTGGAAAGGGCGGTGAACGCCAAGGTTCTCGACCGGACCGGCATCATCCTGGAAATCTTCGGCCGCCGCGCGCGGACCAAGGAAGGCGCCCTGCAGGTCGAACTCGCGCATCTCAACTATCAGAAGGGCCGCCTGGTGCGCAGCTGGACCCACCTCGAGAGGCAGCGCGGCGGCGCCGGCTTCCTCGGCGGACCGGGCGAGACGCAGATCGAAGCCGACCGCCGCATCCTGCAGGACAAGATCGTCAGGCTGAAGCGCGAACTCGAAACCGTACGGCGCACGCGCGACCTGCATCGCGCCAAGCGCAAGAAGGTGCCGTTCCCGATCGTCGCCATCGTCGGCTACACGAACGCCGGGAAATCGACCCTTTTCAACCGCTTGACCGGGGCAGGGGTGCTCGCCGAAGACATGCTCTTCGCCACGCTGGATCCAACGCTGCGGCGCGTGCGCCTGCCGCACGGCACGACGGTGATCCTGTCGGATACGGTCGGCTTCATCTCCGACCTGCCGACGCATCTCGTCGCCGCCTTCCGCGCCACGCTGGAGGAAGTGGTCGAGGCCGACCTCATCATCCATCTGCGCGACATTTCCGATCCGGACACGGCTGCGCAGGCGGAGGATGTCGAGCGCATCCTCGGCGATCTCGGCGTCGACGCCAGCGACACGAAGCGGGTCATCGAGGTGTGGAACAAGATCGACCGGCTCGATTCGACCGCCCGCGAACGTCTCCTGGATGTGCCGCATGCAGGCAAGGACGCACCGCCGATCGCCATTTCCGCGATCAGCGGTGAAGGAATCGGCGCGCTGGTGGCGGTGATAGAGGAACGCATCGCAGGTTCACTGCACCCGATGTCGCTGACGCTCGGCCCGCACCAGCACAAGCTGATCGACTGGATCTACCGCAACGGCGCGGTGATCGGTCGCGAGGACCATGACGACGGCAGCGTCACGCTGGCCGTCAGTGTGACGGATGCGACGCGGCACGAAATCGAATCCAAATTATCCAGCAGGAGCAGCAGCTAACGAAGGTTACTTCGTGTCTTTGGCGAGCTGCCAAAGTCGCTCCATCTCCCCGAGATCCGTCTCTTCGAGGGTGCGTCCCGACGCCGTCAAGGCGCGCTCCACCCGATGAAAGCGCGACCGGAACTTGTCGTTGGTGCCGCGCAGCGCCGATTCCGCGTCGATACCGAGGTGGCGGCCGAAATTGACCAGCGAAAACAGCACGTCGCCGAACTCGTCAACGATCGCGGCGCGATCGCTGATGTCGAGGGCCTCGCGCAGCTCGCCGATCTCCTCCGCAATCTTGTCCAGGATCGGTTTTGCCTCCTTCCAGTCGAAGCCGACCTGCGCAGCCTTCTCCTGGAGCTTCTGCGCACGGGTCAGTGCCGGCAGACCGACCGGAATGCCGTCGAGGAACCCGTGACCGCCGTCTTCCGGCGACAAGCCGCGCGCGGCGCGGGCGGCTCGGCGAGCCGCCTTCTCCTCGCCCTTGATGCGGTTCCACATTCCCTTGGCTGCGCCGGCTGCGCGGGCGTCCTCGTCGCCGAAGACATGCGGGTGCCGGCGGATCATCTTTTCGGTGATCGCCTGGACGACATCGCCGAAGGCGAACGCGCCCGCCTCCTCGGCCATGCGCGCGTGGAAGACGACCTGCAGCAGCAGGTCGCCGAGCTCTTCGCGAAGATCGTCCAGATCGCCGCGTTCGATGGCGTCGGCGACCTCGTAGGCCTCCTCGATCGTGTAGGGCGCGATCGTCCGGAAATCCTGCTCGAGATCCCAGGGACAGCCCGTTTCAGGCGTGCGCAGGGCCGCCATGATCTCGAGGAGCCGTTGGATGTCGCGGGACGGTTGCATGGCCGGACCCTATCGCGCCCGGCGGCCGGGCGACACCGGAGGCGACCGCGTCGGCCGTCCTTGTCCACAGGTCGTGTCGGCTGCCTCAGGGCTTCGCCGCCGCCGCGAGGGCGCCGGCGCCGATCAACTCGAGGCAGTAGGGTATCGCAGGAAAAACGGCCCGCAGGCATACGTCGATCGATGCCGGCTTGCCGGGCAGGTTGACGATCAGCGTCTTGCCGCGCACGCCGGCGGTCTGCCGAGACAGGATCGCGGTCGGCACCTGCCTAAGGCTTTCCCGCCGCATCATCTCGCCGAATCCCGGCAGCTCCATCTTGATCACCTGGCGCATCGCTTCCGGCGTCAGGTCGCGCGGCGAGGGACCCGTGCCGCCCGAGGTGAAGATCAGGTCGACATTGTCCACGTCGCAGAGCCTGACGAGGATATCGCGCACGCTGTCGACGCCGTCGGGGACGACATGTCGGCTGATCGTGCACGGTGAGCCGACTGCGGCGCGCAGCCAGTCCTCGATCGCCGGCCCGCTCAGATCTTCGTATTCGCCGCGACTGGCGCGGTCGGAAATGGTCACGATGGCGATCTGCGTCGTCTTCGGTCTGTCGCTCATGCCGCCACGGGGCTCCTGCAACCCGGCGCGCCGAAGGCGAATCCGTCGACCATCGCGCCGGGAAGTTCCAGGCACGATAACAGGAATCGCGCCTGTTCGGACGTTTCCTTTCCATCGAGAAGGCTGCGGAAGATCCTCGCCACCGCGACCATGTCGGTCGTGTGCGGCGAAAGCCTCAGCCTGGCGATGCCGAGCCGGCGCAATTCGTCCGGCGCCATGCACAACGCCTGAACCTGGCTGGAGAGCGTCTGCACACCGTTGATGGCGAGAAATTTCTGTCCTTCGAGCGTGTCGACGGCAAGTCCGTCCGGATCCTGCTCGCACCTGAAGCGGCAGGAATCCTTGTGCAGCCCATGCAGGCGGGCGTGGTAGCAGCGGCCGGAGATCGCCAGCGGCAGGCGGCCAAAGGCGTAGATCTCGAATTCGGTGTCGGGACAGGCCTTCGCCATTCCGGCCAGCGCGGTCGCCGCCAGCTCGACCGGCGGGCAGATGGTCCTGGCGCCCCGCGCGGCGAGGAACGCGGCGGCGGCTTCGTTGTAGACGTTGAGGAACGGTCCGGTGACGAACGGCCGGCCGTCGCTCCAGCGCAAGGCGGTGGCGTCGTTCACCTCGAAGAGGCGCTCGCCGGCGCACAACTCCTCGATGTTGCGCCGTTCGCGCGTCGTCGCCGGCGCCGCGAGCGTCGACAGCACCACTTCCTTGCCGCCGCGCTCGAGACGCTCGACGATTTCGGGCCAGGCGGGGTCGGTGAACGGCATGCGCTTGCCGCACACCGTCTCGCCAACATGGACACGGTCGACCGGCGCCTCGTCGGCGATGCGTCGGTAGAAGTCGAGCAGCCTGTCGGCAGACCAGTGGAAGAAAACGGGGCCGAGAGTGAGCGGGATCTTCGTCACGGGCCTATCTCCAGCTTTTACTGTAGGCGCCGGTGGTCTGGCGGCCGCCCTCGGACTGCGCGGCGAGCAGCTTGTCGATTTCTATCGCATCGCCGCCGGCATCGACCGCGTCGACCGCCCGGCGGAACGAACGTACGACGTCGCTGACATAAACC
>DUSC01000183.1 GCA_012842935.1 Hyphomicrobiales bacterium
ATCCTGATCGACGAGGCGCGCACGCCGCTGATCATCTCCGGTCCGCTCGAGGACCGCTCGGACATGTACAACACCGTCGACCGCTTCATGAGCGCGCTCGGGCCGTCCGACTACGAGGTCGACGAGAAGCAGCGCACCGCGACCTTCACCGAGGAGGGCACGGAGAAGCTGGAGAACCTGCTGCGTAACGCCGGCCTGCTCAAGGGCGAGCACCTCTACGACGTCGAGAACGTCGCCATGGTGCACCACGTCAACAACGCGCTGAAGGCGCACCGCCTGTTCACCCGCGACAAGGACTACATCGTCCGCAACGGCGAGATCGTCATCATCGACGAGTTCACCGGCCGCATGATGCCCGGCCGCCGCTATTCGGAGGGCCTGCACCAGGCGCTCGAGGCGAAGGAACACGTCGCCATCCAGCCCGAGAACCAGACGCTCGCCTCGATCACCTTCCAGAACTACTTCCGCATGTACGGCAAGCTTGCCGGCATGACCGGCACGGCCGCGACGGAAGCCGAGGAATTCGCCAACATCTACAAGCTCGACGTCGTCGAGATCCCCACCAACCTGCCGGTCAGGCGCAGGGACGAGGACGACGAGGTCTACCGGACCGTCGAGGAGAAGTACCGCGCCATCGTGCGCGAAATCCGCGAGGCCCACGCCAAGGGCCAGCCGACGCTCGTCGGCACGACCTCCATCGAGAAGTCGGAATATCTCGCCGACCGCCTGCGCAAGGAGGGTTTCACCGATTTCGAGGTGCTCAACGCCCGCCACCACGAACGCGAGGCGGCGATCGTCGCCCAGGCCGGCAAGCCCGGCGCCATCACGATCGCCACCAACATGGCCGGCCGCGGTACCGACATCCAGCTCGGCGGCAACGCCGAGATGCGCATCGCCGAGGAACTGGCCGGCATGCCGGAGGGGCCGGAACGGGCCGAGAGGGAAGCCGCGATCCGCGCCGACGTCGCCCGGCTGAAAGAGAAGGCGCTGGCCGCCGGCGGTCTCTACGTGCTCGCCACCGAGCGCCACGAATCCAGGCGCATCGACAACCAGCTGCGCGGCCGTTCCGGTCGCCAGGGCGACCCCGGCCGCTCGAAGTTCTTCCTGTCGCTCCAGGACGACCTGATGCGCATCTTCGGCTCGGAGCGCATGGACGGCATGCTGCAGAAGCTCGGCCTCAAGGAGGACGAGGCGATCATCCATCCCTGGATCAACAAGGCGCTGGAGAAGGCGCAGAAGAAGGTCGAGGCGCGCAACTTCGACATCCGCAAGAACCTGCTCAAGTTCGACGACGTCATGAACGACCAGCGCAAGGTGGTCTTCGAGCAGCGCCTCGAGCTGATGGACGGGACGAACCTCTCCGAGACTATCGCCGAGATGCGCGCCGACGTCATCGACGACCTCGTCGCCCGCCACGTGCCGGAAAACGCCTATGCCGAGCAGTGGGATACGGCCGGCCTCGCCGAGGGTGTCAGGCGCTATCTCAACCTCGACCTGCCGATCGCCGAATGGGCGAAGGAGGAAGGCATCGCCGAGGGCGAGATCCGTCAGCGCATCGCCGCTGCGGCCGACGCCGCCGCGGCCGACCGCGCCACCCGTTTCGGCCCGGAGATCATGGCCTATGTCGAGCGCTCGGTGATGCTGCAGACGTTGGACCACCTGTGGCGCGAGCACCTCGTCAACCTCGACCATCTGCGCTCTGTCGTCGGCTTCCGCGGCTACGCCCAGCGCGATCCGCTGAACGAGTACAAGTCCGAGGCCTTCGAGCTGTTCCAGGCCATGCTCGGCAATCTGCGCCAGGCGGTCACCGCCCAGCTGATGCGCGTCGAGCTGGTCCGCGAGGCCGCCGAGGCGCCGCCGCCGCAGGCGCCGCAGGCCGTCGGCCACCATCTCGACGCGACCACCGGCGAGGACGATTTCGGCGAGGGCGGCGGCACGCTGACCCTGGTTCGCGAAACGGTCGTCCCGGCCGAACAGCGCGATCCGCAGAACCCCGCCACCTGGGGCAAGGTCGGCCGCAACGAGCCGTGCCCGTGCGGCTCCGGCAAGAAGTACAAGCACTGCCACGGCGCCTTCGCCTGAGGGGCGGCGTCTTCCTCATCCCGGCATAAGTGCGGCGGACGCCTGAATCGGTCGTCGGCCCCCTCCGCCATCCTTCGCATGGCCCCTGTCGGCCGGGTCCCCGCTGCTTCGCAGGGGAGGATTCGGCGCTGCGGCGGCCCGCCGCTTTTGGATCCTGCCTCGTTCACGGGGAGGGAGACCGCCGAAGGCGGTGGAGGGGGCGAACCGCTCCTGCGCCGGCGGCGCTCCCCTCAGATCCCCGAACCGTCGGTCTCGATGTCCTCGCCTTCGTAGGGCTTCGGCATGACCGCGGGCCGCGCCGCGGGCGCGGCCGGAGCGCCCGGTTGGGGCGCCGCGCCGGCCCCGGGCAGCGGCATCCAGCATTTCAGCTCCGGCTCGGCATAGGCGACGATGAGGCCGGGATGCGAATCGGCGGCGCGCCAGCCTTCCATGCCGTGGCGGTCGGCCTTGGCCCAGTAGGCCATGTCGACCTCGGCCGGCCCCTGCTCCACCGGCCGGGTCGTCACCAGGATGCGCGTGCCGTCGCGCGGCGCCGTCCGCATCGGCCGCCAGCCGTCCGCCTCAGCCATCGTGTCCTCCTCGATCGCCGCCTCGCCGTCACCTTAGCGCAGCGGCGGGGCGGGTCAAACTGCATGCGCGGCAACCCGTACGACAACGCCAAGGCCGAGAGCTTCATGAAGACACTCAAGGCCGAGGCGCTCTATCCCATGGACCTGCAAAGCTTCGACGACGTCGCCGAGCGCCTTCCCCGCTTCATCGAGGAGATCCACGACAAACGCAGACTGCATTCCGCACTCGCCTATCTGAGCCCAACACGGTTCGAGGCCCGACACGCCAGCCCCAGGGGACAATTCGCCGCCTGAACCTGTCCACCAAAAGGGGCGCAGTCCAGTGCGGGGGAATGCCGGAATGGCAGGTCAGTCGCCCTATCCAGCAAAATCAATGGCTTGCGCGGTTTCCGGCCGGCTCCGCCGGCGATCTTGTCCCCCTCCCGCGCAACCGGCGTAGAATCGCCGCGGTCAACGGAGGCCCGGTGATGGCGGGTGGGTTGCAGGAC
>DUSC01000184.1 GCA_012842935.1 Hyphomicrobiales bacterium
GTGCGCGGCGGCGCAGAACCGGCGCCCTCCGCCCGCCGCCCCGCGTTGCCGTGGCGTTCCGGCATGGATTCCAGGGTCTTTGCCTTCGCTTCGCTCGGCTCCGCCATGGGATGACGAAGGCGTAGGTTGTGCTCCGTCCAGCCCCCCCCTCTGGCCTGCCGATGATGCACCGGATCATCGGCTTGCCGCTTTGCGGCAACCGGCTTCTCACCCCGCAAAGGAGAAGGAGGCGCCGGGGGCGGCGCCAAGCCCCCCTCCGTCGCCGCTGCGCGGCGCCACTGGCCGGGTCCCCGCTGCTCCGCAGCGTCCTGGCGTTCGCCGGCCTTTCGGCGTGCCACCGGCACGCCGAATTCGCCTTCGGCGAACCGTCCGCTCACCCCCCACTTTCGTGGGGGGGGCGGATGGGCGCCGGGTGTGCCTGCCGCCTACTCCGCCGCCTGGACCTTCAGTTCGCCGCGGCGGATCTGGTCTTCCTCGATCGATTCGAAGAGGGCGCGGAAGTTGCCCTCGCCGAAGCCGTCGTCGCCCTTCCTCTGGATGAACTCGAAGAAGATCGGGCCGATCACGGTCTTGGAGAAGATCTGCAGCAGGATGCGGGTCATGCCGCCGTTCACCACGCCTTCGCCGTCGATCAGGATGCCGTGCTTCTTCATGCGCTCGACCGGCTCGTCATGGCCGTTCACGCGGGCATAGGACTTCTCGTAATAGGTGTCCGGCGGGCCGGGCATGAACTTCAGCCCGTTGTCGGCGAGCCGGTCGGTGGCGTCGTAGATGGCGTCGGTGCCGACGGCGATGTGCTGGATGCCTTCGCCCTTGTACTTGCGCAGATATTCCTCGATCTGGCTGGTGTCGTCCTTGGACTCGTTGAGCGGGATGCGGATCTTGCCGCAGGGCGAGGTGATGGCGCGGGAAACGAGGCCGGTGATGCGGCCGTCGATGTCGAAGAAGTGGATCTGCCGGAAGCCGAACAACTCGCGGTAGAAGTCCCACCACTTGTCCATGTTGCCGCGGTAGACGTTGTGGGTGAGGTGGTCGAGGTAATAGAAGCCGACGCCGGCCGCCTTCGGGTCGCGCTCGCCCAGCCACTCGAACTCGGCGTCGTAGGCCGAGCCCTTGGCGCCGTACTTGTCGACGAAATAGAGCAGCGAGCCGCCGATGCCGACGATCGCCGGCGCGTCGAGCGCCTTGTCGTCGCCCTCGTAGGGCGTCGCGCCCTTCGACACGGCGTGCTCGAAGGCGTGCCGTGCGTCGACCACGCGCCAGGCCATCGACGGCGCGCAGGGGCCGTGCTTCTCGACGAAGCGCATGGCGTGCGAGCCGGGCTCGGCGTTGACGACGTAGTTGATGTCGCCCTGCCGCCAGACGGTGACGGCCTTGGTGCGGTGGCGGGCCACCGGCACGTAGCCCATGCGCTCGAACAGCTCGGCGAGCTTCGCCGGCTCCGGGTGGGCGAACTCGACGAATTCGAAGCCGTCGGTGCCGGCGGGGTTGTCGGCGCCGATTCTTGCCGGCGGCGCGTCGTGCGGGAACGGACCCATCTTCTCCTCCAGTCGGCGGGATGCTCCGCCTGTGTGTACAATGGAAAAAATTCTAGCGCGCGAATGCCGCAAACAGTGTGCGAAGTGACGCGCAATGGCTTCGAATTATGCACGAAACGTGCATCCGACGCCGCTGTTTCGCGTGCACTGTATGCAGATGCGGGCCGCCGCACGCCGCCAGGGGCGCGAAAGGCGAAGCGAAGCGGTTGATGGTTACATTTTTGATTGTTACGAACGCAACCAATTGACCGCTGCGCCGCTGTCGGCGGCGAGACGAGGGAGGAGCGGCATGCCTTTTCGCCCATGCCCGGCGCGCGGCAGACCGGTCGCGGCTTTCCGTCCTGCGCCGACCGCGGCCGGGAGATGCAGGCGCGGTCCGGCGGTCGCGTTCACCAGGGCGATTGGTCCCGGGGTCCGCGGAGGATAAGGTCGAAGCGACCGGCAGCGGAGGCTGCCGGCGCCAACAACGCGAAAGAGGGCAGGAAACGGAATGAAACTCGCAACCCTGAGGAACGGCAAGCGCGACGGCAGGCTGGTGGTGGTGTCGAGGGACCTGACCCGCTCGACCGACGCCTCGTTCCTGGTGCCGACGCTGCAGGCCGCGCTCGACGACTGGGCACGGATCGCCCCGCATCTCGAGGCGCTGGCGGAAGGCCTGGAGCACGGCTCGGTACCCGCCCAGCGCTTCCACGAGCACGACGCGCTGTCGCCGCTGCCGCGCGCCTACCAGTGGGCCGACGGCTCGGCCTATGTCAATCACGTCGAACTGGTGCGCAAGGCGCGCGGCGCCGAGCTGCCGCCGAGCTTCTGGACCGACCCGCTGATGTATCAGGGCGGCTCGGATTCCTTCGTTGCGCCGCGCGATCCGATCCTGATGGCCGACGACGCCTGGGGCATCGACATGGAGGGCGAGGTGGCGGTGATCGTCGACGACGTGCCGATGGGCGCCACGCCGGCCGAGGCGAAGGAGAGGATCCGCCTGGTGATGCTGGTCAACGACGTTTCGCTGAGGCGCCTGATCCCCGACGAACTGGCCAAGGGCTTCGGCTTCTTCCAGGGCAAGCCGTCCTCGGCCTTCTCGCCGGTGGCGGTGACGCCCGACGAGCTGGGCGACGCCTGGGACGGCGGGAAACTGCACCTGCCGCTCTGCGTCGACATCAACGGCAAGCCGTTCGGCCGCGCCGACGCCGGCATCGACATGACCTTCGACTTCCCGACGCTCATCGCCCATGCGGCGAAGACCAGGCCGCTTTCCGCCGGCTCGATCATCGGCTCGGGCACGGTGTCGAAC
>DUSC01000185.1 GCA_012842935.1 Hyphomicrobiales bacterium
ACGCAGCCCTGATCGCGCTGCGGCTGCGCATCCTCGCCGCCGTGCTTGCCGCGCTGGCGGACGGGGGCGCCGCGTCCGCCCGACGTCGCGAGAGCCGTTCCGCCGGGCGGGCGGCCGAGGGTCTTGGCGGCTGGGGCGCCGAAGGCCTTGCCGACCGAGCGCCGCTCCCGGCCGCCGCAACGCAGGAGCCGGTGCTTCTGATCGTGCGTCTTCCCGCACGATTCGGCCCGTCCCGGCCGCCCTGACGCGTCGCGGCCTGCGACCGAAGAAGCGAAAGATCCGCGAATCCCCCAGGCCCTCGAGGGCGCGATCCCGTTTGTCCGCGAAGAAGGCGCCGGCGTCTTCATCCCGAGTTGCGGCGAAAAGATCCCGGCAAGGACGCGAGCCGATGGCAGCGCCGCCGCGCGCCTGCTAGAGAAGCGGCACCATTCGAACGGGAGGAACCGCAATGACCGACAAGCTCGTCACCGCCGAGATCGAAGGCGCCATCGGCACGATCACCGTGCGCCGCCCGAAGTCGCTCAACGCGCTCAACGCCGCCGTGGTCGGTCAGCTGTTCGAGGCCGCATCCGGGCTCGTCGACGATCCCGCCGTCCGCGTCGTCCAGATCACCGGCGAGGGCGACCGCGCCTTCGTCGCCGGCGCCGACATCACCGAGTTCGTCGGGGCGACCCCGGCGGACGCCATGGCGATCGCGCTGCGCATCAAGAAGGTCACGGATCTCCTCACCGGCTGCCCCAAGCCGGTCGTCGCCGTGGTCAACGGCTTCTGCCTCGGCGGCGGCTTCGAGCTCGCGCTCGCCTGCGACATCCGCATCGCCTCGTCGAAGGCGCTGTTCGGCCTGCCCGAGATCAAGCTCGGCATCCTGCCCGGCGGCGGCGGCACGGTGCGCCTGACCAAGGTCGCCGGCTCCTCGGTCGCGCGCATGCTGGCGCTGACCGGCGACCCGATCCCGGCGCAGCGGGCCTATGAGCTCGGCCTCGTCGTCTCCGTCCACGAGCCGGAGGAACTCGCCGCGGCCGCGCGGGCGCTCGCCGACAAGCTCGCCGCGCTGTCGCCCTTCGCGCTGGCGCAGTTGAAGTCCTCCCTCACCGTCGCCGTCGACGCCGACATCGAGTCCGCCTGTCAGGCCGAGATCAAGGCCTTTGCGCTCTGCTACTCGACGGCTGACCAGGAAGAGGGCGCCAGGGCGTTCCTGGAGAAGCGCAAGCCGGTCTTCACCGGCCGGTGAGGCGCGCGCGGCGCCGTCGGCGACCCATGCCCTGCGCCGCCGCCCGATGCTCGCAGGACCTATGAAGACGGGCGATTGCCGTATATTCAGCCGTGGCGACGGCCCGCCCGACCTGCCGGGCAGCGGCCAGCGAAACCGGAGAACGCGGGAACCATGACAATGCATCAGAATTTCGTCGCCGGCCGCTGGATCGGCGGCACCGAGGCCCAGGACAACGTCAACCCGTCGAACACCGGCGACATCGTCGGCGCCTACGCCCGCGCCTCGCGCGAGGATACGCTCGAGGCCATCGCGGCGGCGCGTGCGGCCTTCCCGGCGTGGTCGCGCTCGGGCATCCAGCAGCGGCACGACATCCTCCTGAAGGTCTCCGCCGAAATCTTGGCGCGCAAGGACGAGCTCGGCCGCCTGCTCGCCCGCGAGGAGGGCAAGACGCTGCCGGAGGCGATCGGCGAGGTGATGCGCGCCGGTCAGATCTTCGACTTCTTTGCCGGCGAGGTGCTCAGGCTGTCGGGCGACAAGCTGCCGTCGACGCGCCCCGGCATCGAGGTCGAGGTGACGCGCGAGCCGGTCGGCGTCGTCGGCATCATCACGCCGTGGAACTTCCCCATCGCCATTCCCGCCTGGAAGATCGCGCCGGCGCTCGCCTACGGCAACTGCGTGGTGTTCAAGCCGGCCGACCTCGTGCCCGGCTCGGCCTGGGCGCTCGCCGACATCATCGTGCGCGCCGGCGTGCCCGATGGCGTCTTCAACCTGGTCATGGGCCGCGGCTCGGTCGTCGGCGCCGCCATGCTCGACGATCCGCGCATCGACGCCATCACCTTCACCGGCTCCGTCGGTACCGGCCGCAAGGTCGCCGAGGCCTCCGTCGGCCACCTGCGTAAGTTCCAGCTGGAAATGGGCGGCAAGAACCCGCTGGTCGTCCTCGACGACGCCGACCTCGGCGTCGCCGTCGAATGCGCGGTCAACGGCGCCTTCTTCTCGACCGGCCAGCGCTGCACGGCCTCCTCGCGCCTCGTCGTCACGGAAGGCATCCACGACCGCTTCGTCGCCGCACTGACCGAGCGGCTGAAGGGCCTCGTCGTCGACGACGCGCTGAAGGCCGGCACCCATGTCGGCCCGGTTGTCGACCAGAGCCAGCTCGACCAGGACCTTTCCTACATCGACATCGGCCGCAAGGAGGGCGCGCGCCTCGCCTGGGGCGGCGAGCTGCTCAACCGCGAGACGCCGGGCTTCTACCTGCAGCCGGCGCTGTTCACCGAGACCTCGGCCGGCATGCGCATCAACCGCGAGGAGATCTTCGGTCCGGTCGCCAGCGTCATGCGGGTGAAGGACTACGAGGAGGCGCTGGCTGCGGCCAACGACACGCCGTTCGGCCTGTCGTCCGGCATCTGCACGACCAGCCTCAAGCATGCGTCGCACTTTCGCCGCAACTCGGAGGCCGGCATGGTGATGGTCAATCTGCCCACGGCCGGGGTCGACTACCACGTGCCGTTCGGCGGCCGGAAGGGCTCGTCCTACGGGCCGCGCGAGCAGGGTCGCTACGCGGCCGAATTCTACACGACGGTGAAGACCGCCTACACGCTGCCCTAAGCGGCGGGCGCGGCAAGTCGGGGTTGCCCGGACGAATGGCGCCGGGGTCGCGCCGGCCGGGAGCGGCGGGCGCGTCGCGGCAGCGGGGCGGCGGACCCGAGCCTGCGCCGGCTAGCCGCAGAGCGAGCGCAGGGCGTCGACCTTCACCAGTTCGACGGTCCGGCTGCTGACGAGGCGGATGTATCCGGCTTCCCTGAAGCGGGAGAAGGTGCGCGACACGGTTTCGATCGTCAGGCCGAGATAGTCGCCGATGTCGGTGCGCTGCATGACCAGTTCGATCTGGCGCAGGCCGCCCTGCCGTTCCATCATGTCGACGAGGAAGGCGGCGACGCGCTCCGCGGCATTCTGCCGGCCGATGACGAGGAGGTGTTCCTGGGTGCGCACCAGCGCCTGGAGCGCCAGCGGCAGGATCTCGTGGGCCACCTCGGCGCTGGGCGGCAGGCGGTAGGCCCGGACGCCGGCGCTGCAGATCGCCTCGGCGAAGAAATGGTGATAGCCGTCCGCCTCGAAGCCGAAAACCTCGCCGGCGACGTAGAAACCGCTGATCTGGCGGCGGCCGTCGGAGAGCAGCCGGAAGACCCGCACGGCGCCGAACTCCACCTGGTAGAGGGCGACCGCCTTCTCTCCCTGGCCGTAGATTTCGGAATTCGCCGGGTAGAGAACCAGCTGGTGCTGCTGTGTGGCGGCGAAGCCCGGCAGGACCGGGATGGAACGGGCATCCTTCTGGGATTTCTGCGGCGCCGGGCGGTGGGCGAGGGGTGCGGACATGGGAGGTCTCCGGATGTCTTGCGTCGATGCCAACATCGCGGAATTCGCCGGAGCGCGAAATTCGGTAGTGTCCCTACGGGATTCTACGTAGCCGCGCCGTTGGGGCGGTGATCGCGGTCCCGGAGGGAAATGCGGACGGCCTCGATGAGGGCGCTGCCGAGCAGGGGCTTTTGCACCGAGCGGACACCGTCCACGGCGCCGTCCCCGAGCCGGTCGACCAGGAGGATCAGCGGCAGCCCGCTGCTGCGCAGTCGTTGCCATCCGCCGGGAAGCGAAGCGATCGTATCCTCGTCGACGACGGCGCAGTCAAACCCTGCATCGTTTCCGGGACCGGGCGTCGTCGGGGAGGGAAGCTGGTCGAGTGACAGGACGCCATACCCCTCCGCCTCGAGGACAAAGCGCAGCGATTGCCGGATAGGCGCGTCCGGCACCACGACCAGTATCCTGGCTCCTCCAGACGGTTCGTCCATGACCTGCTGTTCGGATGCTGCCCCGCGTCGATAAGAAGCAAGAGTTACTTTGTCGCGCGTCGCCCGCTTTGCGCTGGATCAAATCGCGGCAGGCGGAACGGTGGGTCGCGCGGCGAATCAGGCGCCGGCCGACAGCATCATGCGCACGAGTTCGGGAAGGCTCTTGGCCTGCATCTTGGCCATGACGTTGGCACGGTAGACTTCGACCGTGCGCGGGCTGATGTCCAGCTCGTAGGCGATGGTCTTGTTGGCGAGGCCCGCGACGACGCCGGAGAGAACCTGGCGTTCGCGGTCCGTCAGCGTCTCCAGCCGCATCCTGATCGCGGGCACTTCGTCGTCTCGGCGCGTACGCGCCTCCAGTTCGCTCTCCGCCCTGCGGATCGCGTCGAGCAGCACCTCGTCCTCGAAGGGTTTCTCGATGAAGTCCATCGCACCGGCCTTCATCGCCTCGACCGCCATCGGCACGTCGCCGTGCCCGGTGATGACGATCGTCGGCAGCAAGGCGTTCTGGCTGCGCAACCGCTTGAGGAGGTCGACGCCGCTCATGTCCGGCATGCGCAGGTCGGTGACCAGGCAGCAATTGGCGAGACCCGGGGCCGCGGCGAGGAAGGCGGTCGCCGATTCGTGCACGCGGGCCGCATAGCCGGACATCGACAGGAGGAAGGCCAGCGACTTGCGGACGGCTTCCTCGTCGTCGACGACATGCACGACGAAATCAGCAGCCATCGGTCGCCTCCTCGGCATCGATCACCGGCAGGGTGAACCGGAAGGTGGCTCCGCCGTTCTCGTTCCGGTGCATGGAAAGCGTCCCTCCGTGAGCTTCGACGATTCGCTTCGAGATGGACAGGCCGACACCCATGCCGCCCGGCTTCGTCGTGACGAAGGGCTTGAACAGTTGCGCCGCCATCTCGTCCGATACGCCGGTTCCGGTATCCGCCACCTCGAGCGCGATGGAGTCGGGCCCGTCCGGCGCGGTCCTGATCAACAGTTCCTTTCGCGGCGAATCGCGCATGGCCTCGCTCGCATTGCGGATCAGGTTGGTCAAGACCTGCTGGATCTGGACGCGGTCGACCATCACGGTCCTGGCGCCCGGGGCGAAATCGAAGACGGTACGCACGCCGATTTCGCGCGAACCCATCAGCGCCAGCGCGCCGGCTTCCTCGACGAGGTTGCGGATGTCCTCGGGCCCCTTCTCGGTACCGCCGCGTGTGACGAACTCGCGCAGGTGGCGGATGATCTGGCCGGCGCGCAGGGTCTGCCGGGCGGTTTCCTCGAGCGCGTCCTTCATGCGCGCCGCGACCGCATCGTCGACGTCGCGGAGCAGGCGGTTGCAGCCCTGGACATAGTTGGCGATCGCCGAAAGCGGCTGGTTGAGCTCGTGGGCCAGTGTCGACGCCATCTCGCCAAGCTCGTTCAGGCGGGCGAGCCGGGCCAGTTCGCTCTGGACTTCCTCCAGGCGCGCTTCCGTCTCGGCGCGTTCGGTGAGATCGCGGATGAAGCCCGTGAAGAAGATGCGGTCGCCGGTCTTCACCTCGCCGACGGCGAGCTTCATCGGAAACGTCGAGCCGTCCTTGCGCCGGCCGACGACGACCCGGTCGACGCCGATGATGCGTCGCTCGCCCGTCCTGAGATAGCGCTGCATGTAGCCGTCGTGCTCGGCCCGGTACGGTTCGGGCATGAGGAGCCGCACGTTCTGGCCGACGACCTCCTCCACCGCATAGCCGAACTGGCGGACGGCGGCGTTGTTGAAGGAGACGATCGTCCCGTCCCGCTCGATGACGACGGTCGCGTCGGGGAGCGTGTCGAGGATGGAACGCAGATGCGCGTCGCGGTCTGCGAGCTTGCGCTCCGTGGCGTGCGCGAGCTCCCTCGTTCCCTGGAGCACGCCGCCCGCATAGGTGAGCGACAGGCCGAGCAGGGCGGCGACGATCAGTTCGCCGCTGGAGAAATCGAGGGCCCGCGTCGAGGAGCAGTAGAGCAGGACGGCCGCGCCGAGAGCCGATGCCAGCAGCCCCGCGGGCCGTCCGCCGACCGAGGCCGATCCAAGCACGACCAGAGCGAAGAGGAGAATGATCGAATCGCCGCCGAAGACGCCGGGAATCACCAGGCACAACGCCGTCGCCGCCGCGATGCCCGCAACCGCGATCAGGAGGCCGTATCTGATGAATGCTGGGGAAGCCGGGGGAAGGCCAGTCAACCGCATCCCCCGATCCGGCCGCATCGCGCTGAAGGTTGGTCGTTGTGCATCCCGCTCATCGCCCGCCGCCGTTATTCATGGCAGCGAGAACATTGCTGAATTCGCGCGCAGGTCGCAAGTCAAAAGCTGCCACGACCTGGTAGGCCAGTTTCCGTCACGCCGGGGACGCCGGAAACTCGACGACGAATTGCGCACCGCCGCCGGCGGGGCTCTCGTAGCGGACGGTGGCGCCGTGGTGCAGCGCGATCTGGCGGACAAGCGCGAGGCCAAGCCCCCATCCGCCCGCCGACTCGCTGCGCCCGGAAGGTCGGTAGAACGCCTCGAAGACGCGTTCGCCCTCGCCGTCGGGGACGCCGGCGCCATGGTCGCGCACGCTGAGCCGCACCTTGTCGCCGGCGCGCTCGACGCGTGCCTCGACCGGCGGCGCGCCGTGGCGCAGCGCGTTCTGCATGAGATTGCGCACCAGCCGCAGCAAGAGCCGCGGGTCGCCCCTGACGGTGGCGCTGGTCCCGTCGACGGCGACGCCGGAGCGGACGCCTTCCTCGGCGACGACGGCAAGCAGGTCGACGGTCTCTTCGTGATCGAGGCCGTCGACATGGTCGAGCCGGCTGGCGAGCAGGATCTCCTCCACCAGCGAATCGAGTTCGGCGAGGTTGCGCACGATCTCGTCGCGGGTACGTGTGTTCCCCGTCTGCTCGAACAGGTCGATGGCCATGCGCAGGCGCGCCAGCGGCGACCGCAGTTCGTGGCTGGCGTTGGCGAGCAGGGCGCGGTGCGCGTCGAGCATGCGCTCGATCCGGGCGGCGGCCTTGTCGAAGGCCTGCGCCACGGCGGCGATCTCGTCGCTGCCGCCGTCGTGGACCCGGGTCGAGAGCTTGCCGTCGCCCCATGTCTCGACGCTCCGCCGCAACCGCTCGAGGCGTCGCGTCAGGTGGCGGACCACCGGGTAGGCGGCGAGCCCGATCGCCGCCGCGATCAGCGCCATGTAGAGGAGCGGGCTGCGGCGGACGGGGCCGAACGATATCCGCGTGCGCACCACGACCAGGCGTCCGTCGGGAAGGCGCATTTCCAGCGGAAAGTCCTCGCGGTCGCGCCACCGGCGGCCGTCGCGGCCGCGATCGGGCGGCGGAAGCCGGCCGGCTCCGGCGATCGGCACGCCATCCGGGTCGAGGAGGATCACCT
>DUSC01000015.1 GCA_012842935.1 Hyphomicrobiales bacterium
CCAGCCATGCCGAGCGCCTGCTTGAGGCGCTGCCGTCCCATTGTACGCTGATCACCGTGATCGACGGCCACCCGGCGACTCTCGCCTGGCTGGGCGCGGTGGCGGGCCACCGGACCGTGCCGCTCGGCGTCGAGCATTTCGGCCAGACCGGCACGATCGCCGACCTCTATCGCCATTTCGGCATCGACGCCGACGCGATCGTGCGCGCCGCCTCGCGCATCGCGCCGGGCCGGCCGATCCGGTTGCTGGCATAGGCGGCGTGCGGCCTTCGCGCCGCGCCCGGAATTCCGGGGGAAGTTGCGCCGCCCCTCAGGCGGCGGTCATGCCGGTATCGTGCCTGGCGCCGGCGCGGCCCGCCGGCGGCGGCAGGAAGTGCAGCGCCGGGTCCCTGATGTCGCCGCGCCTCAGCATCCTGGCGTCCTCGGTATAGTTGAACGTCATCTGCCACGGCGCCCGGTCGCCCTGGCGCGGCAGCATGTCGAGCGCGCGTTTCACATAGCCGGCGTCGAAGTCGAGCAGCGGCCGCGTCGCCATCTCGCCCTCCGGCCGCTCGGCGACACAGACGGCGTGGCCTTCGGCGTCCATCAGCGCGAGCAGCCGACAGAACTGCCGGCACAGCAGGCCGACCTTCAGCGTCCACGATGAGTTCGTGTAGCCGACGGCGAAGCAGAAATTGGGCACGCCGTCGAGCATCATGCCCTTGAAGACGATGCGTTCGGCCGGCTCGACGCGCCGGCCGTCGACGACAAGCTCGGCCCCGCCGAAGAGCTTGATCTGCAGGCCGGTCGCGGTGACGATCGCGTCCGCCGCGATCTCCTCGCCCGACTTCATGCGCACGCCGCCCGCCGTGAAGCGGTCGATCGCGCCGGTGACGATCGACACGCTGCCCCGGCGGATCGCCTTGAACAGGTCGCCGTCCGGCACCACGCACAGCCGCTGGTCCCACGGGTCGTAGGGTGGGTTGAAATGGACGTCGACCGGGTAGCCCTCCGGAAGCCAGCGCCGGTTGCTCCAACGGATCAGACGCCGCGCCAGGCGCGGATGGTTGCGGCAGAGCAGCCAGAACCAGCGCTGGCGGAGCACGTTGGCCTTCCGCGCCGCCGCATGGGCGCGCGCCTCGGGAAGGAGGCGGCGGAACAGATCGGCCAGACGGTCGCGCGAGGGAAGAGCCATCACATAGGTCGGCGTGCGCTGGATCTGGGTGACGTGCGCCGCCGTCCGCGCCAGCGCCGGCACGAGCGTCACTGCGGTGGCGCCGCTGCCGATCACGGCGATGCGCTTGCCGGCGTGGTCGAATCCGGCGGGCCAGTGCTGCGGGTGGATCAGCGTGCCGCGGTATTCGTCGGCTCCGGCGAAGGGCGGGCTGAAGCCCCGGTCGTAGTCGTAGTAGCCGGTCGCCGAGAACAGCCAGCGGGCGCGGATCTTCGTCTCGGCACCGATGTCCGATCGGCGAGCCGTCACCGTCCACAGCGCGGCCGCGCTGTCCCATTCGGCGCGCAGCACCTTGTGGTGATAGCGGATTTTCCCGTCGGCGCCGCATTCGGCGGCCGCCTCGCGCAGGTAGGCGAGGATCTCGGGTGCTTCCGCGATCGCCTTCTCGCTGCGCCACGGCTTGAACTCGTAGCCGAAGGTGAAGAGGTCGGAATCCGACCGGATGCCCGGATAGCGGAAGAGGTCCCAGGTGCCGCCGAGGTCGCCGCGCGCCTCGAGGATCGTGAAGCTCTTGCCTGGCAGTTCCCTGCTGAGGTAGCAGGCGGCGCCGATGCCCGACAATCCGGCGCCGATGATGACGACGTCGAGCGGCGGTTCCGCGCCGCTGCCATGGATGGCGTTCATGTCGTTTTCCTCCCGGGCGGGCGGCAAGGGGGCCGCCGCCGCGCATTGGTAGCACGCGGCCGGCGGGGTGCAACGCCGCCGCCGAACGCCGCGCATGGCGGTTCCGACGTCCCTCCTTCCCTCCGGACGACGAAAATCATACTGAAAGATATATTGAATCTCGCTGGGGATCAGCGTCGGGCGGGCTATTTCCTAACCTGAAGCCGTCATTTCCCGCGCCGCCAGGAGCGACGTCGGGATGCTCAGGGAGGAATGCATGAAAAGATTTCTCACGGCTTCGGTGGCGATCGGCGCCATACTCGCCGGAAGCCCGGCGTTCGCTCAGGAGACGATCAAGATCGGCATCCTGGTGGCCCTCGAAGGGGCGTTCGCGGAAGGGGGCAAGGATGGCGTGCGCAACGTCGAGCTGGCCCTCCGCCAGGTCAACAACACGATCGCCGGCAAGAAGGTCGAGACCGTGGTGGCGCCGACCGACACCACGCCCGACACGACGATCCGCCAGGCGCGCAAGCTGATCGAACAGGACAAGGTCGACTTCATCATCGGTCCGCTGTCGGGTTCTGAAGGCATCGCCATGCGCGACTACGCCAAGACGATCCCCGACAAGACCGTCATCAACGGCATCTCCGGCGCGCTGGAGACGACATGGGTCGATCCGGCGCCGAACTTCTACCGCTTCAACCTCGACGGCGCCCAGTGGGGCTACGGCCTCGGCAGCTACGTGGTCAAGGAGAAGGGCTGGAAGAAGATCGCGACGGTCGCGGCCGACTATTCGTTCGGCTACACCAATTTCCTCGGCTTCGCCGTCGACTTCTGCAAGGCCGGCGGCGACATCGTCGAGCGCTTCTGGGTGCCGCTCGGTTCGTCCGACTTCGGCGGCGTGATTGCCGCACTCCCCGACGACGTCGACGCCATCTATCTCGGCGTGGGCGGCACGGACGCCATCAACTTCCTCAACCAGTACGAACAGGCCGGCGCCGACACCAACCTGATCGGCGGCACCATCATGGCCGACCAGACGGTGCTGACATCCAAGGGCCGCGCCAAGGAAGCCCTCGCCGGCACGCCGACGTCCGGTCCTTTCGCCAACGACAACCCGGACCCGGCATGGCAGACCTACGTGAAGCTCTACCAGGACGGCTTCCCGGAGAGCGAGCGTTTCCCCAGCCCGTCGCTGTTCGGTCTCGGCTACTACACCGCGACGCTCGCCGCCATCACCGCGCTGGAGCAGATCGGCGGCGACCTGAGCGACGGGCAGAAGAAGTTCCATGAGGCGCTGTCCAACCTCGAACTCGACAGTCCGACCGGCAAGATCAAGCTCAACGAGAACCGCCAGGCCTCCGGCACGGTCTTCGTCACCGAGGTCGTCGAGGGTGCCGACGGCAATCTGACCAGCAAGATGGTCGCCAAGGTGGACAACGTCACGCAGACCCTGGGCATGACGCCGGAGGAGTTCCGCGCCATGGGCCTGCCCTCGCGCGATACGCCCGACTGCGCCAAGCTGCGCGGCAGCTGATCGGCCGGGCGCTGCCGGGCCGGCCGCCGGCCGGCCCCCTCGTCGACTGCAGACGTCCCTGCCGGCGCACGCGGCGGCAGGGCGAGTCCCGGTGGTCATGTCGCTCATCACATACCTTTCGCGCGTCCATTTTGCCGATGGCGTCCTCGAGGACGCCATCGAGGCGGAACTGGATTATCAGCGTATCGCGCGCCCGTTGGTGATCGCCGACCAGGCGCTGCAGGGCAGGGCGTTCGAGCGTCTTCTCGCCGCCCTGCCCGAGCAGGTCCGCCCGAAGGTCCTCGACGTTCCGCCGTCGACCGGCCGCGAGGAGGACCTGCTTGCGGCGGCACAGCTGTTCGCCACCGGCCGCTGCGACGGCATCATCGGTTTCGGTGGCGCGACCGCGATCGATCTGGCCAAGATCCTGTCGCTGACCGGCGCCGATCCGGCCGCCCTCACGCGCCGCCTCGACGGCGCCGGCGCGCCGGTGCGCATGCGGGCCGCCGGTTCGCCGGCGATCGTCATCCCGACGAGTGCGGCAAGCGGCGCCGGACTGAGCCGCTGCGCCGGTATCGTGCGCAGCGACGGCCGCCGCGTGACGCTGATCGGCGCTCCGATGCTTCCCGCCGCGGCGCTGTGCGATCCCACACTGATGGGAGAGGAGCCGGGCGAGGCCGTCGCGGCGGCGGGCATGGACGTCATCGTCCATTGCATCGAGACCTATCTCTGCGCCGACTGGAACCCGCCGGCCGACGGCATCGCGCTGGAAGGGCTGCGTCGGGCCGCCTCGGTGCTCGAGCGCGCCGTGGCCGATCGCGAGGATCTCGAGGCGCGGCGGGAGCTGCTCGCGGCGGCCCTCAACGGAGCGCTCGCCGAGGAGAAGGGGCTGGGAGGCATCCACGCGCTCGCCCATGCCCTCGAGGAGACGCCGACGGCGGCAGCGGCCCGCCACGGGCGCTTTCATGCCGCCCTGGCGCCGCACGTGCTCGCCTTCAACGCACCGGCCGTCGGCGGCCGTTACACGCTGATCAAGCAGGCCATGCGCCTGCCCGCCGCCGCCGACCTGCCCCAGGCGGTCGCCGATCTCGGCGAGCGCCTGGCGCTGCCGGTACGCCTCGGCATGGCCGGCGTCAGGCGCACGACGCTCGATCCCGTCTCCCGCCGGGCCGAGGCCGATCCGGCGAACCGCACGAACCCGCGCCTGGCCACCGCAGGGGATTACAGGGCGATGCTGGAGGCCGCATTTTGACGCCGTTTTTTGACTTTCGAATGACGCTGGGTCAATCTTGATGGTTGAGTGCATCGCCAGAATGCATCGGGGAGGAAGATGAGTACTGCCGTAGCGGTGCTACACGGCTCCTTCGGTCGTGTTTGCCTGTACAACATGGACCGGGCGATGGTGCTTCACGCGCATCGCGAAGGCCACCTGGTCTTTTTCGTCGAGGGTGCCCCCGCCGAGATGGTGGTCGAGGGCAAGGCCTTTCCGATCTCGCCCGGACAGGCGGTCGCCATCAGCCCCTGGCAGCCGCATTACTACCGCCCGAAGTCGGGCGGTACGCTGCTGGCGCTCGTCCTCTACATCAAGCCCGGCTGGTTCCTCGAAGCGTCGCGGCGCGCAACCTCTTCGCTGCGCTTCGGCCGCGTGGCCATCGACGCCAACGAGTCGATCACGCGCCACGTCTTCCGCATCGCCCGGGCTATGCTCGAGGAAGGCGACGGCGGCGGCAATGTGGAGGACGTGCTCTGCGCGCTCACCCAGGCCTGTTTCGACCAGTCGTGGCAGTGGACGCACGAGGGCACGGCTTTCGTCGGCAGGCCGCTTCCGGTCTGGGATTTCCGCGTCCGCACCTCGCTGCGCCTGATGCGCGAGGGCGTCGGGTTGACCACCCTCGACGAGATCGCCCGCAAGGCCGGGCTGTCGCGGCCGCATTTCTTCAAGCTTTTCCGGCAGCATGTCGGTGTGACGCCCAACATCTACATGAACGCGCTGCGCATGGAGTCGGCGATCCACAGGCTCTCGGCCTCCCACGACGCGGTCACCGCGATCGGCCTCGATCTCGGCTTCTCCAGCCAGGCGAGCTTCTCCCGCTTCTTCATCGCCAACGGCGTGGTCGCCCCGTCGGACTACCGCCGGAGCGTGACGGTCGCCGCGGGTCTCGACTGAAAAAGGCGGACTGTGGGCGACAGGACGAAACTGAAAGGTATGCGGCTCCGCGACGGCCCGCCTAGACTGCGGATCGACGCGGGGGGATCCGTCGCCTGAGGCGGCGTGGCGCCTCGGGCAGGAGCGATCGATGGGAGAATTCATGCAGCGCCATCCGGTCTGGGCGGTCGTCCTGACCTTCCTGGCTGCGGTTCTGCTGTGGGCCGTCTTCGCTCCGTGGCCCGACGGCCTGGAAGACGCATTCGGCAAGAAGCGTATCTTTCTCAACGCGGTCTTTTCCGGCGTGACGCTCGGCGCGCTCTATTTCCTCGTGGCGAGCGGCTTCACCCTGATCTTCGGCCTCATGCGCAACGTCAATCTCGCCCACGGCTCGCTCTACCTGATCGGCGGCTATCTCGGCTTCGAGTTCTCCGAGGCGACGGGCCTCTGGCTGCTCTCCTTCGTCGTCGTGTTCGTCGCGGTCGGCCTGATCGGCGTCGTCCTGCAGTACGTGGTGTTCCGCAGGATGGAAGGCGAGGACCTGCGCCAGACGCTGGTCACGATCGGCCTGTCGATCGTCTTCGCCGACATCATGCTGTGGATCTGGGGCGGCCAGTCCTACACCATCCTCACGCCCGACTGGCTGGCCGGCCCGGCCCGGCTGCCCGTCATCTCCTCGATCAAGTCGAACGGCGAGGTGGTCTATCTGTCCTACCCGACGGTCCGCATCGCCATCCTCGTCGCCGCGATCGTCATCGGCGTGCTGATGTGGCTGGCGTTGAACCGCACGCGCATCGGCATGCTGATCCGGGCCGGCGTCGACGACCGCGAGATGCTCGCCGCGTCGGGGGTGCGCATCCAGTTCGTGTTCATCGCCGTCTTCGCCTTCGGCGCGGGCCTCGCCGGCATCGGCGGCATCGTCGGCGGCACCTTCCAGTCGCTTTCGCCGGGCGAGGACGTGCGCTTCCTGCTCGCCTCGCTGGTGGTGGTCATCGTCGGCGGCATGGGCTCGATCCCCGGCGCGGCGCTCGGCGCGCTGATCGTCGGCCTGGCCGAGCAGATCGGCTCGGTCTACGCGCCGACCTATTCGGTGGTGTTCACCTTCCTCATCATGGCGCTCGTGCTGGCGTTCCGCCCGCAGGGGCTGCTCGGCGGAGGGCGCTAGGTGGCCGTCATCGCCCAGGCAAGCCCGATCGAAAGACGTCCGGCCTGGTACAGCCGGGTGCCGGCGGCGTGGTGGGTCGTCGCCGCGGTCGCCGTCCTCATGCCCGCCGTCGCCAACGACTTCATCCTCTTCCAGATCTTCGGCTGGGCCTTCATCCTCGGCATGATCGCGCTGTCGCTGCAGTTCCTCGCCGGCTACGGCGGCATGGTCAGCCTCCTGCAGATGACGGTCGCCGGGCTCGGCGGCTATGGCGTCGCCATCCTCGGGACCAGCGGCGTCACGGCCATCTCGCTCGGCCTGCCGTGGTGGATCTACATCCCCGTCGCGATCGTCATCGCGGCCGTCTTCGCCACCGTCGTCGGCGCGCTCGCGGTGCGCACCGAGGGCATCTACACGATCATGATCACACTGGCGATCGCCAGCGCCTTCTTCTACTTCACCCGCCAGAACTACGTGATCTTCAACGGCTATTCCGGGTTCAACCTGGTCGTGCCGCCGCGTCTCTTCGGCATTGACTGGCGCCAGCCGGTGCCCTTCTACTACCTCTCCCTCGGCTGCGCGGCCCTTTCCTATCTCGCGGTGCGCTATGCCGCTCGCTCGCCGTTCGGCCTGGCGCTGCAGGGCGTGCGCGACAATCCCCGGCGCATGGCCGCGCTCGGCTTCAACGTCACCGCGCACCGCATCTTCGCCTATACCTTCGCTTCGGTCATCGCTGCGGTCGGCGGCATCCTGCTGGTCTGGCAGAACGCGCAGATCTCGCCCGGCACCGCCGGCATCCCGGCCGCGATCGACATCCTCGTCATCGCCGTCGTCGGCGGCATAGCGCGGCCGATCGGCCCGTTCGTCGGCGCCCTGATCTACGTCCTGCTGCGCGCCTTCACGCCGGACGTGCTTACCGCGTTCAGCCTGTCGGGCGAACGCTTCAAGCTTCTGGTCGGCCTCGGCTTCCTTGCCGTGGTCTATTTCTCGCCCGACGGCGTGCTCGGACTGTGGGACCGCTGGCGGGCCTCGCGCCGCCGCGGCGTCGATCCGCTGACGGGGAGGGAGCGATGAACGCACCCGTTTCCGCAGCCGCCCTGTCGGGAGCCGCCTTCTCCGGGAATGCGCTGGAACTGCGCGGCGTCACCAAGACGTTCGGCGCCCTCGCGGCGCTGACGGACGTGACCCTGACGGTCAGGCCCGGAGAGCGGCGCGCCGTGCTCGGCTCGAACGGCGCCGGCAAGACGACGCTGTTCAACTGCGTCACCGGGGACTTCCTGCCCACCTCGGGTGCAATCCGGCTGTTCGGCGAGGATGTCACCCGCTTTCCGGCGCACGAGCGCATCCGCCGCGGCCTGCGCCGCACCTACCAGATCTCGCTGCTGTTCACCGGTCTGACCGTCACCGAGAACGTCTATCTCGCCTGCCGTGGCGTGAGCCGCGGCCGCTTCTCGCTGCTTAGGCCGGGCCGCAGCGACGTCCTCATGGCGCGGGCGCGCGAGCTGATCGAGGCCGTGCACATGTCGGCCGCGCAGGACACGAAGGTTTCCGAACTCTCCTACGGACAGCAGCGGCAGCTCGAGATCGCGCTCGCCTTGGCCGGGGCGCCGCGCCTGATCCTCTTCGACGAGCCGGCGGCCGGCCTGTCGCCGGCCGAGCGTGCCGACCTCGTCGCCATCCTCACCGGACTGCCTTCGCATATCGGCTTCATCATCATCGAGCACGACATGGACGTGGCGCTCCGCGTCGCCGAGACGGTGTCGATGATGCACAACGGCCGCATCTTCAAGGAAGGGACCCCGCGCGAGATCGAGAGCGATGCCGAGGTCCAGGAACTCTATCTCGGAGGCGGCCATGGCTGAACGCCGCGCATCCGCGCCCGCCCTCGACATCCGCGGCCTCAACGTCTTCTATGGCGCCAGCCACGCGCTCCAGGGCGTCGACCTGCATCTGCACGGCGGCGTGCTCTCTGTCGTCGGCCGCAACGGCATGGGCAAGACGACGCTGTGCAAGGCGATCATGGGCCTCGTGCCGGTCGCCTCCGGGTCGATCACCTTCGCCGGCACCTCCCTGGTCGGCCTTTCGCCGGCCGACATCGCCCGGCTCGGCGTCGGCTACGTGCCGCAGGGCCGGCGGCTGTGGCGTTCGCTCACGGTCGACGAGCACCTGCAGCTGGTGGCGCGCAAGGGGGGAGCCTGGACCGTCGAGCGCATCTATTCGACCTTCCCGCGTCTTGCCGAGCGCAAGGGCAATGGCGGCGGCCAGCTCTCGGGCGGCGAGCAGCAGATGCTGGCGATCTCGCGTGCGCTGCTCGCCAACCCGCGGCTGCTCGTCATGGACGAGCCGACCGAGGGCTTGGCGCCGGTCATCGTCGCCCAGGTCGAGGAGATGCTGCTGCGTCTCGCCGAGGAGGGCGACATCGACGTGCTCGTCATCGAGCAGAACATCGGCGTCGCCACGGCCGTCGCCGAGAACGTCGCCATCATGGTCAACGGCCGGATCAACCGCATCGTCGAGGCCGGCGTGCTCGCCGCCGACCGCGATCTCCAGCAGCGCATGCTGGGCGTGGGCCGCCACGAGCACGAGGCGGCGCCTTCGTCCGGCGTGCCGCTGACCGCCCAGGCGCCGGCCGCGCCCGCGGCCGGTCCGGCGCTCGTCTACGTTTCCAATCCGACCCTGCCGACGCGCTGGTCGAAGCCGACGCCGGTCCGGGTCATCGAGAACGCCGCGCGGACCCGGTCCGGCGCAGCGGCCGCCGCTGCGCGCACCGACCTGCGCCCGCTCGCCTCCAAGGGCGAGCAGGTCGTCCTGGTCGTCGGCACGCTCGATACCAAGGGCGAAGAGCTGCGTTTCATCCGCGATGTGATCCGCGGCCACGGCCTTCCGGTACGCATGGTCGATCTCTCCACCTCCGGCCGCCATTCGGGCGCCGAAGTGCCCGCCCACCAGATAGCCGCCTATCATCCGCGTGGCGCTGCAGGCGTGTTCGTCAACGATCGCGGCCAGGCGGTCGCCGGCATGACGCTCGCCTTCGAGCGCTGGATCGAGCGGCAGACCGGCATTGCCGGCATCATTGCCGCCGGCGGCTCCGGAGGCACGGCGATGGCCGCGCCGGCGATGCGCGCGCTCGCCGTCGGCGTGCCCAAGGTGATGATCTCCACCGTCGCCTCGGGCGACGTGTCGCGCTATGTCGGCCCGGCCGACATCCTGATGCTGCATTCGGTCGCCGACGTGCAGGGGCTCAACTCGATCACCCGCGCCGTGCTGCGCAACGGCGCCAACGCGCTCGCCGGCATGGTGCTCGCCCGGCGCGAGGCTGCCCGGCGCCCGGCGCCCCCCGGCGAACTGCCGGCGCTCGGCCTGACCATGTTCGGCGTCACCACGCCCTGCGTCCAGCAGATCTCCGAGGCGCTCAAGGCCGATTACGACTGCCTCGTCTTCCATGCCACCGGCATCGGCGGCCGCTCCATGGAGAAGCTGATCGATTCCGGCCTGATCCGCGCCGTCATCGACGTCACCACGACCGAGGTCGCCGACATGCTGGTCGGCGGCGTGCTGCCGGCGACCGAGGACCGCTTCGGCGCCGTGATCCGCCGGCGCATTCCCTATGTCGGCTCCTGTGGCGCTCTCGACATGGTCAATTTCGGCCCCTTCGACACGGTTCCGGAGAAGTTCAGGAACCGCACTCTCTACCGCCACAACCCCCAGGTGACGCTGATGCGCACGACCGCCGACGAATGCGCCGCCATCGGCCGCTGGATCGGCGACCGGCTGAACCAGATGGACGCGCCGGTGCGCTTCTTCCTGCCCGAGGGCGGTGTGTCCGCCATCGACAGGCCGGGTCAGCCCTTCCACGATCCGGCCGCCGACCAGGCCCTGTTCAACGCGCTGGAGCGCACCGTGACGCAGACAACCAGTCGCCAGCTGATCCGCGTCCCCTTCAACATCAACGATCCGGCCTTCGCCGAGGAGGTCGTCCGCGTCTTCCGGACGCTGCACGGTACGGGGCGCACGCCCGGACGCGCCAGGAGCCGCCGATGAGGCACGAGCGCAAGGAGATCCTCGAACGCTTCCGCGCCATGGTCGCGCGCGGCGAGCCGATCGTCGGCGGCGGCGCCGGCACGGGGCTTTCCGCCAAGTGCGAGGAGGCCGGCGGCATCGACCTGATCGTCATCTACAATTCCGGCCGCTACCGCATGGCGGGCCGCGGCTCGCTCGCCGGGCTGCTCGCCTACGGCGATGCCAACGCCATCGTCGTCGAGATGGCCGCCGAGGTGCTGCCGGTGGTGAAGCGCACGCCGGTTCTTGCCGGCGTCAACGCTACCGATCCCTTCCGCCTCATGGACGTCTTCCTCGACGAGCTGACGCGCATCGGCTTCTCCGGCGTGCAGAACTTCCCGACGGTCGGCCTCATCGACGGCGTCTTCCGCGCCAACCTCGAGGAGACCGGCATGTCCTACGGGCTCGAGGTCGACATGATCGCGAAGGCGCATGCCCGCGACATGCTGACCACGCCCTACGTCTTCAACGCGGGCGAGGCGGCGGCGATGGCGAAAGCCGGCGCCGACATCGTCGTTTGCCATCTCGGCCTCACCACCGGCGGCTCGATCGGCGCGCACACGGCGCTGAAGCTAGCCGACTGTCCGGCGCTGGTCGACGAATGGGCGGAGGCTGCGCTGAAGGTCAATCCGGACGTGCTCGTGCTCGTCCACGGCGGCCCGGTCGCCGAACCGGCCGACGCCGAATTCATCCTGCGCGAGACCAGGAACTGCCACGGATTCTACGGCGCCTCCTCGATGGAACGGCTGCCGGTCGAGACGGCGCTGACCGAGCAGACGCGCCGCTTCAAGCGCATTTCAACGCATCGTGCCGAAGGGGCGGGGCGCTCCGCGGCGGACGGACGGGTAAGGGAGGAATGACCATGACAGTGACCGGGCAGCTGATCGGCCAGCTCATCCTGTGGTTCATTCTGGCGGTCATCGTCATCGCCATCGTCTACTGGGTGATGAACTGGCTCTACCGAAGGTCGACCAAGGAAGTGGCCTTCGTCCGCACCGGCTTCCTCGGCGAGAAGGTCGTCATCGACGGCGGCGCCTTCGTCTGGCCGATCATCCACGACATCACGCCGGTCAACATGAACTCCATCCCGGTGTCGGTGGTGCGCAACAAGGACAATGCGCTGATCACCCGCGACCGCATCCGCGTCGACGTCGAGGCCGAGTTCTACGTCCGCGTCCGCCCGACGCGCGAGGCCGTCTCCATCGCCGCCTCGACCCTCGGCCGGCGCACGCTCAACGCGGAGAACATCCACGGCCTCCTGTCCGGCAAGTTCGAATCCGCGCTGCGTGCCATCGCCGGCGACATGACGATCGCCGAGATGCACGAGCAGCGCGCCGCCTATGTGGCCCGCGTCCGCGAGTTCGCCCAGGAGGACCTGTCGCGCAACGGCCTCGAGCTCGAATCGGTCGCCATCATCGACATCGACCAGACCGCGCTCGAATACTTCAATCCGTCGAACCGCTTCGACGCCGAAGGCCTGACCGCGCTGATCCGCGACATCGAGGAGCGCCGCAAGCTGCGGAACGACATCGAGCAGGACTCGATGATCAGGATCCGCGCCCGCAACCTCGAGGCCGAGAAGCAGGCGCTGCAGATCGAGCAGGAGGCCGAGGAAGCCCGCCTGATCCAGGAACGCGAGATCGAGTTCCGCCGCGCCCAGCAGCGCGCCGAACTCGCCCGCGAGCGCGCCGAGCGCGACACCGACGCCGAGCGCGCCCAGCTCCTCGCCCGCGAGGCGATCGAGCGGGCGCGGCTGACCAACGAGATGGCGATCGCCGAGACTCGCATCGCGACCGAGCGCGAGGTGCGCCAGCGCGAGATCGACCGGCAGAAGGCCATCGAGGCGGCCGAGATCAGCTCGCGCGAGGAGATCGAGAAGGCGCGCATCCTCCAGGAGCGCGCCGTCACCGAGGCGAGGATCGCCAACGAGAAGGAGACCGAAGCCCTCGAGATCGCCCGCCGGCGCGCCATCGAGGAGGCCGAGATCGCGGCCAGGGAGTCGACCGAGCGCGCCCGGATCGCCCAGGAGCAGGCGGTCACGGAGGCCCGCATTGCCCGCGACCGCGAGACCCAGACGCGCGAGATCGAGCGCCAGCGGCAGATCGACCAGGCGCAGATCGCCGCCCGCGAGGAGGTCGAGAAGGCGCGCATCGGGCAGGAGCGCGCCGTTACCGAGACGCGCATCGCCAACGAGGAGGAGACCAGGCGCCGCGAGATCGAGCGGCAGAAGGCCGTCGAGGCCGCCGAGATCGCCGCCCGCGAGGAAATCGAGAAGGCCCGTATCCTCCAGGAACGCGCCGTCACCGAGGCGAGGATCGCCAACGAGGAAGAGACGCGGCGCCGCGAGATCCAGCGCAACCGGGCCGTCGAGGAGGCCGAGATCGCCGCGCGCGAGGCGACCGAGAGGCTGCGCATCGCCGAGGCCGCCACCGTCAGCCAGGAACGGATTGCCACCGACAGGCTCATCCGCGAGCTGGAGATCGAGCGGCAGAAGGCGGTCGAGGAGGCCGAGATTGCGGCCCGCCAGGCGACCGAGGCCGCCCGGATCGCCCGCGAGAAGCGTCTCGCCGCCGAACGCATCGCCTACGAGCAGGACATGCGCGAGCGCGAGATCGCCCGGAACCGCGCGCTCGAGCAGGCCGAGGTGGCGTCCCGCGAGGTCGTCGAGGCGGCGCGCATCGAGGTCGAGGCGCGCATCGACCGGGAGCGCATCGCGAAACGCGAGGAGACCCAGCTGCGCGAGACCGCGGCGCTGGAAGCGACCGAGACCGCACGTATCGCCCAGATGCGCCGCATCGACAGCGAGCGTATCGCCGCCGAGATGGAGACCCGTTCGCGCGAGATCGAGCGCAACACCCGGATCGAGACCGTCGAGGTCGCCTCGCGCCACAGCGTCGACCGCGTGCGCATCGAGAACGAGGCCGAGACGGCGAAGGAGCGCATCGCCCGCGAGGAGCGGACCCGCGCCCTCGAGATCGCCCGCAACCGTGCCGTCGAGGAGGCCCAGGTCACCGCGGAAGAGGCCGTCGAGGCCGCCCGCATCGCCCAGCGCCGGGCGCTGGAAGCCGCCCGCATCGCCGCCGACGCCGAGATCAGGTCGCGCGAGATCGAGCGCAACGCGGCCGTCGAGAGCGCCGAGGTCGCCTTGCGCCGCGGCGTCGACCAGGTGCGCATCGAGAAGGAGGCGGAGACGGCCGCCGAGCGGATCGCCCGCGACGAGAGAATCCGCGCGCTGGAGATCGCCCGCAACAAGGCGCTCGACGAAGCCCAGGTCGCCGCCGAAGAGGCGGTCGAGGCGGCCCGCATCGCGCAGAAGCGCACCCTCGACGCCGAGCGCATCGCCGCCGAGCAGGCCGTGCGCGAACGCGCCATCGTCCGCGAGGAGGTCGTCGAGGCCAAGGAGATCCAGCGCCGCGAGGCCATCGAGCGGCAGCGCATCGCCGCCGAACTGGAGCTCGAGCGCGAACGCATCGCCTCGCAGAAGACCCGCGAGGTCATCGACATCGACCGCAAGAAGTCGGTCGAGGTCGCCGACCAGCAGCGCGTCATCGAGATCGCCGCCAAGAAGTCCGAGCGCGCCGGCGCCGACGCCAAGGTGCGCGTCGCCGAGATCCAGGCGCAGCGCGACGTCGAGACGGCGGACGTCGAGCGCGAGCGCGCCATCGAGGCGGCCCGGCTGGAGCGCCGGCGGTCGCTGGAGCAGCTGGAGATCGCCCGCGTCCAGGCCCTGCGCGAAGCCGAGATCGCCTCGCGCGAGGAGATCGAGCGCGCCCGCATCGCCTCCGACCGCGGCCTCGACGAGGCCCGCATCGGCCAGGAGACCGAGCGCCGCCGGCTGGAAGTCCGCCGCGAGCACGATGTCGAGGCCGCGCAGATGGACAAGGCGATCTCGCTCTACCGCAAGTCGCTGGAGGAATCGGCCGCCCGCGTCGAGGCCGACGCGGCGCGTGTCCGCGCCGCCGAGGCCGAGGAGCGGGTCAAGACCACCCGTGCCACCGAGGAGGCCAAGCGTCGCCGTTCGGTGGACGTGCTGATGGCCGAGAAGGAGGCCGAGGAGAAGAAGATCGCGGCCGAGGCCGAGCGCATCCGCAAGTCGGTCGAGGCCGAGGCGCAGAAGCTGCTCAACGAGGCGGAGAACGTTCTCACCGACGCCGCGCGCTTCTCGCTGTTCCGCCGCAAGCTGCTCGAGCATGTCGAGGGCATCGTCGCCGCCTCGGTCAAGCCGCTGGAGAAGATCAACGACATCCGCATCGTGCAGATGGACGGCCTCACCCAGGGCAACGGCGCCGGCGCCGGCAGCCCGACCGACGAGGTCATCAACTCGGCGCTGCGCTACCGCGTCCAGGCGCCGCTGATCGACAGCCTGCTCTCCGACATCGGCATCGACGGCTCCAACCTCGCCAGGCAGGGCGGCCTGATCCGCGAGGCGGCGGACATGCAGCGCATCGCCACCGACGCCGCCAAGGCGGCGAAGCCCAAGCCTTCGGGCGGTTCGGAAGGGAAGGGGGACTGATCCATGCCGCGCGTCTATGTTTCGAGCGTCGTTGCGGCGCCGGCGGCCAAGGTCTGGGAGCGCGTGCGCGACTTCAACGCGCTGCCGCGCTGGCATCCGGCGATCCGCGAGAGCCGCATCGAGAACGCCGAGCCCTCCGACAAGGTCGGCTGCGTGCGCGACTTCCGCCTGCAGAACGGCGACCGCATCCGCGAGCGGCTGCTCGGCCTCTCCGACTACGACTTCTTCTGCACCTACTCGATCCTCGAAAGCCCAATGCCGCTCACCAACTATGTGGCGACGTTGCGGCTGACGCCCGTCACCGACGGTGACCGGACCTTCGCCGAGTGGAGTGCTGAGTTCGATTGCGCGGCCGACGTGGCCAACGACCTGGTCAATAACATCGGCACGAACGTCTTCCAGGCGGGTTTCGACTCGCTCAAGCGGCACTTCGGCGGCTGAGCATGGTCAGGGTGGTCAAGAGCACGATCATCGATGCACCCGTCGAGGCGGTGTGGGAGATCCTGCGCGACTTCAACGGCCACGACCGCTGGCATCCGGCGGTCGCCGACAGCGTCGTCGAGCGGAGCCTGCCGTCCGACAAGGTCGGCTGCGTGCGCCGTTTTCACCTGGTCGACGGTTCCGAGCTGCGTGAGCAGCTCTTGACGCTGTCCGACCTCGACATGGCGTTCAGCTACTGCCTGCTCGACACGCCGGTGCCGCTCTTCAACTATGTCGCCCATGTCCGGCTGCTGCCCGTCACCGACGGCGACCGCACCTTCTGGCACTGGGAATCGCGCTTCGACACGCCGGCCGGCCGCGAGGAGGAACTCGCCCGCATGGTCGGCAGCGACATCTACGAGGGCGGCTTCGCCGCGATCCGCGCCGAGCTCGCCTCGGCACAGGCAGGGCAGGGAGCACGCTGATGCCGTTGCGCGTCGAGACCTATGACAGGATCGAGGACGCCGCCCGCGCCCTCCAGGGGAACCGCAACGCCCGCGTCATCGGCGGCGGCACGCTGCTCATGCGCAGTGTCAACACCGGCGTTCACGGCTTCGACACGGTCATCGTCGTGCGCGGCGGCCAGAGCCGCGAGATCCGCTCCGACGACACGCGCCTGGAGATCGGCGCCGGCGTCACCATGGCGGCGATCTCCGCCAGTCCGGATCTTTCCTTCCTCGCGCCTGCGGCGCGCGTCGTCGGCGGTCCGGCGGTGCGCGCGGCGGCGACCGTCGGCGGCAACCTCTTCGCCCGGCCGCCCTTCGGCGAGCTGACGACCGCGCTGCTCGCGCTCGGTGCCCAGATCCACTATGTCGGCCACGGCTCGCCGCAGCCGATCGAGGACTTCCTGCGCGACCGCGGTCGCGACCGCACGCGTATCGTCGCCGCCGTTTCGGTGCCGCGCATCGGCGATCCGTCGGCCTTCCGCTTCGTCAAGGTGACGCGGGTGGCGCCGAAGGGCGCCGCCATCCTGTCGATCGCGGCCCATGTGCCGGTCCAGGGCGGTCGGGTCTCCGGCGCCCGCATCGCCGTTTCCAACATGGGGCCGACGCCGCTGCGCGCCGTCGCCGCCGAGCGTGCGCTCGAGGGCCAGCCGCTCAATGACGACACCGCCCGGCGCGCCGCCGGCGCGATGATGGAGGGGCTTTCGCCGATCACCGACGAGCTCGCCTCCGAGTGGTACCGCCGCGAGGTCGCGCCGGTGCATCTGCGGCGGCTGCTCCATCCGAACGACGGAAGGTAGGACCGAAATGGCGAAGAAACCGATCCAGTTTCGTCTCAACGGCGACGACAAGGCGGTATTTTCCGCCGAGGGCGAGAACCTTCTCGACGTGCTGCGTCGCGGCGTCGGCGACCTGACGCCGAAATACGGCTGCGGGCAGGGCACCTGCGGCGCCTGCACGGTGATCGTCGACGGCGAGCCGCGGCTCTCCTGCATCACCCTTGCCGAAACGGTCGAAGGCAAGGCGATCTCCACCGTCGCCGGCCTCGCCGACGGCGCCCGGCTGCATCCCCTGCAGGACGCCTTCATGCGCCACTTCGCCGCCCAGTGCGGCTATTGTACGCCCGGCATGCTGATGGCCGCCAAGGCGCTGCTCGACCGCAACCCGCGGCCGAGCCGCGACGACGTCGTCGACGCCATTTCCGGCAATCTCTGCCGCTGCACGGGCTACGAGGCCATCATCAACGCCATCCTGGACGTCGCCGCCGGCGGCTCCCACAACGCAAGGCGGGTATGACATGCCGGTCGAACTGCGCAAGGAATTCTTAGCCGACGAGCGCGACGACAATCTGAACGAGATCGGCAAGCCGACGCAGCGCCAGGACATTCTTGGACACGTCACCGGCCGCTCGCCGTTCTACGACGACCATCTGTTCGAGGGTCTCCTGCACATACGCTGCGTGCGCAGCCCGCATCACCACGCCCGCATCCGTTCGATCGACGTTTCGCAGGCCGAACGCATGCCCGGCGTCAAGCGCGTCATCCTCGGCCGCGACGTGCCCCACAATCTGAACACGCTGCTCTCGCTCCTCGACTTCGGTCTCGACGACGAGCCGCTGATCTCGGAGAAGAAGGTTTCCTACAAGGGCGAGCCGGTATGCGCCATCGTCGCCGAGAGCGAGCGGGTCGCCCGCGAGGCGTGCACCAGGGTCCGCGTCGACTGGGAACCGCTGCCGGCGGTGTTCGACGTGGAGGAAGCCATCAGACCCGGCGCGCCGACGGTCAACGAGACCTATCCGACCAACCTCTTCGTCTACCACGACCGCTACGACCACCAGAAGCTGCGCTACGGTGACGTCGAGGCGGCCTTCGCCCGCGCCGACCACATCGTCGAGGGCCGCTACCAGATGTCGCCCATCGAGCAGGCGCCGATCGAGACCTGCGGCGCCATAGCCGCGCCCGAGACCAATGATCGCTACGTCTGCTACACCTCCACCCAGGCGCTGTTCTTCTCGCTCGGCACGGCGGCAAAGCTGCTCGACGTCTCCTCGGCGCGGCTCCACTTCATCGGCGGCACGGTCGGTGGCGGCTTCGGCGGCAAGGTCGACAGCCTGCATGAGCCGATGGCCATCCTCGGCGCCATGCTCACCGGCCGCCCCTGCAAGTACATGTTCGACCGCGAGGAGGAGATGCAGGTCGGCGCACCGCGCGGCGGCGAGCGCTGGTATCTGAAGGACGGCGTCACCCGCGACGGCCGCATCGTGGCGCGAAAGTTCACCGGCTACTTCGATTCCGGCGCCTACACGCGGCTCTCCAGCTACGCCATCATCAAGGCGGTCGGCCACCTGCCGGGTCCCTACACGATCCCCAATGTCTACGCCGACGTCTACTGCGTCTTCACCAACCGCACGCCGGCGACGGCCATGCGCGGCTTCGGCATCACCGGCGTCGACTTCGCCATCGAGACGCACATGGACAAGGTGGCGGAGGCGGTCGGCATGGACCCGATCGAGCTGCGCATCCTCAACGCCTACCGCGACGGCGACATGAAGGCGCATCGCCGCCTGGCGAAGAACACCGCGCTCGTCGAATGCTGCCAGGTCGCGGCGGAAAAGGCGCGCTGGCAGATTTCGCCAGCCGCCCGCCAGGCCTCCTCGCTCACCGGCGGCGGCGGCGAACGTGCGCAACTGCCGCCGCACACCGCCACCGATCAGAAAGGGCTCGTTCCGGCGGCCGCACCGGCGGCTATGCCCGCGCCGCCAAGCGCAAGGAGCCGGATTTCGCCGCGAAGCCGGCGCAGGCCGCGGCGACTCCGCAGCAGCGCCCGGCGCCGTCGTGGGAGCAGCCGCCGCAGCGGCCCGCCGCCTCGTGGGAGACGCCTGCGCCCCCGGCGCCGCCGCCCGCCCCGCCCGCCGCACC
>DUSC01000186.1 GCA_012842935.1 Hyphomicrobiales bacterium
CTTGGCGACGGTGACGCCGTCCTTGGTGATGCGCGGCGCGCCGAACGACTTGTCGATGACGACGTTGCGACCCTTGGGGCCGAGCGTGACCTTCACCGCGTCGGCGAGGATGTTGACGCCGCGCAGCATGCGCTCGCGGGCGTCGGAATGGAAACGGACTTCCTTGGCAGCCATTGGATCACTCCTTCAATAGGCAGCTTTCGTTGACTGGACGATTCGGGCGAAGAAGCCTCAGGCGGCCTTCTTCACGGCGACGGGCGCCTCGATCACGCCCATGACGTCGCTCTCCTTCATGATGAGCAGGTCCTCGCCCTCGAGCTTGATCTCCGTGCCGGACCACTTGCCGAACAGGATGCGGTCGCCGACCTTGACGTCGAGCTCGACCAGCTTGCCGCTCTCGTCGCGCGCACCCGGTCCGACGGCGATGACCTCGCCTTCCTGCGGCTTCTCCTTGGCGGTGTCGGGGATGATGATGCCGCCGGCCGTCTTCTCCTCGGCCTCGATGCGGCGGACCAGGATACGGTCGTGCAGGGGACGGAACTTCATGGTGTTCTCCTCTAAGGACAAACAGGATTTCGTGAGGTTCCTCCGCTCCGGACCGGCCGGACCGGAACGGGGCGCGCGACCCCGTCCGGGCATCGCGCGCTGAGCGATCTGGTTTCTCGGAAATCCGGTTTCAAGACCGCCGGGCGAAAATTTTTCGCGCCCTCTCCAGCCGGGGCCGACGGGACGTCAGAGCGGCGCGCGGCCGTGCCCGTAGGGTTCGATCAGGGGGTCGCGACGTCCTGCGAGGAGCTCTTCGGCTGCAAATGCGCCGACCGCGGCAGCCAACGTCACGCCGGAATGCATGACGGCCACGTATAGACCCTGGACCTGCCGGGGCCGGCCGACGATCGGGAAGCCGTCGAAGGGGGTTGGACGAAGGCCGATGGTGAAATGGTCGAGTTCGAGATCATCGGCGCCCCTCAGCATCGCCTTCGCCCGGTCGAAGAGCGCGCGCGCGGTCGCGCCCGGATCGGCCCCGGGGTCGGTGCCGGTGAAATCGGCGCCGGCGACGATGCGCCCCTCGGCGGTCTGGCGAAGGTGTGCCGCCTCGGCCAGCACGACGCCGTTGAGCAGGCGCGGATGCGGTTTGGAATGGACGAGCAGACCTGGCGGCGTCGTGATCGCCACCTCGACGCCCGCGGTAGCGGCGAGTGCGGGCACGGCGATGCCGGCGGCGAGCACCACATCGTCGGCGGCGATCGTGCCGGCGTCCGTCTCGATGCCGGTCACGTGGCCGCCCGTAGCGGCCAGGCGGTGGACTGCAAGATCCGCATGCAGCACGGCGCCGCGCCCCACCGCGTCGCCCAGCAGCGCGCTCACCGCTGCCCGGGGCTCGACGACACCTTCGGAAGCGACATATGCAGCGAGCGTCGGCGGCGCGGCGAGTGCCGGTTCGATTTGCAGTGCCTCTGCGCCGTCGACGAGACGGATGTCGTAGCCCCAGGCGCCGTACTGCGCCGCATAGGCCTCGAGGTCGGCACGCGGCATGTCCCAGCACAGGCCGCCGCACCACGACAGGCCGACCGGCGGCAGCTCGGCAGCGAGCCGCACCCATTCGCGCATCGAGCGGGAGCGCAGGCGAAAGTAGGGCTGCGGATTTCCCCAGCTGGCGTTGATCCAAGCGAAGGTGGCGGGTGTGGCGATGCCGCCCGCTCCGCCCGCCGCGACGACCGTCACGCGCGCCCCGGCACGTGCGAGATGCCAGGCGATCGAGGCGCCGACGATGCCGGCGCCGACGACGACGATGTGTCTTGCTGCCGACATTCGGGAAACCTTTCGGAAAGACCGCAGGAGGGATAGCAGGGGGACGTACGCGCCGACAAGACACGTGGAGGGCGACGATCGGAGCCCGGCTGGCGCGAGCGGGAATATCGAACTAGCGTTGCGCGATGATCGACAAGCTGGAGTACTTCATCACGCTGGCCAAGGCCCGGCATTTCGGCCGCGCCGCCGGAGAGCTCGGCATCACCCAGCCGACGCTGTCGGCCGGCATAAAGCAGCTCGAGGACCAGCTCGGCGTCATGCTGGTCCATCGCGGCTCGCGCTTCCAGGGACTGACGGCGGAAGGCGAACAGGTGCTCGGCTGGGCGCTGCGGATCGTCGGCGACGCGCGCGCCATGCGCGAGGAGATGCGTGCGGCGAAACGCGGCCTGTCGGGGCGCATCCGCATCGCGGCGATCCCGACGGCGCTGGCCATGGTGGCCCGCCTGACGACACCGTTTCGGGAGAAGCATCCCGGCGTCTCGTTTTCGGTGCTGTCGCGCACATCGATCGAGGTGCTGTCGCTGCTCGGCAACCTCGACATCGACGCCGGCGTCACCTACCTCGACAACGAGCCGCTCGGGCGTGTCGTCTCGGTGCCGCTCTATGCGGAACGCTATCAGCTCATCACGGCGGCGGGAAACCCGCTCGCCGACCGCGCATCGGTGACCTGGGCTGAGGTCAGCCGCCTGTCTCTGTGCCTGCTGACGCGCGACATGCAGAACCGGCGCATCATCGACCAGCACCTCGCCGAAGCCGGCGTACAGGTGCGGCCGACGCTCGAATCGAACTCGATGATCGTGCTGTTCTCGCATATCCGCACGGGCAAATGGTCGTCGATCATGCCGCTCAATCTCGCCGAGACGTTCGGCTTCGCCGAACCGATCCGCGCCATTCCCATCGTCGAGCCGGACGCAAGCCACGTGGTCGGGCTGGTGGCGGCGCCGCGCGAGCCGCGCACGCCGCTGGTCTCGGCGCTTTTGGACGAGGCGATGGCGCTGGCGCACGATTTCGGTCAGCGCCGCTGAGATAGAAGGCCGGAGAAGGCCTCTCGATAGAAAACTTCTATCGAGCAACGAGACGCCATTATTGATTTCTTCCGGGTTTTTCCGGATTCTATCGGCAGTCTGGCGTCCGAGCGGGCGCCGTTCCAGGGAGGGCGCTGCTTGACGATGCAGCCTGCAAGTACCGACATCGCCGCCCGCACAGCCGCGGTCGTCGCAGAGAGACGCAACCTCGAAGGGCCGCTGCTGCCGATCCTGCACGAACTGCAGGCAGAATTCGGCCATGTGCCGCAGGAGGCGCTCCCCGTCATCGCCGAGGCGCTCAACCTGTCGAAGGCCGAGGTTCACGGCGTCGTCACCTTCTACCACGACTTCCGCAAGGAACCGGCGGGCCGGCACGTCATCAAGCTCTGCCGCGCCGAGGCCTGCCAGTCGATGGGCGGCGATGCGCTGGCAGCGCGCCTGCAGGCGCTGCTCGGCATCGGCTTCCACGAGACGGCGAAGGACGGCTCGGTGACGCTGGATGCGGTCTACTGCCTCGGCCTGTGCGCCTGCGCGCCGGCGGCACTGGTCGACGGCGATCCTGTCGGCCGGCTCGACGAGGAAACGCTGGAAGCGATCGCGGCGGAGGTGCGGTCATGACCGTCACGATCTACATCCCGAAGGATTCCGGCGCGCTGGCGCTGGGCGCGGAGAAGGTCGCGGCCGCGATCGGCGAGGAGCTTGCCCGCCGCCGGCTCGGCGCGCGTATCGTGCGCACCGGCTCGCGCGGCCTCTACTGGCTGGAGCCGATGATCGAAGTCATGACCGACAAGGGCCGCATCGCCTACGGACCGGTGAAGCCTTCCGACGTGCGGTCCCTGTTCGATGCCGGCTTCCTGCGCGGCGACCAGCACAGGCTGTGGCTGGGCAAGCCGGAGAAGATCCCCTTCCTCGCCCGGCAAACCCGCCTGACCTTCGCCCGCTGCGGCGTCATCGACCCGCTGTCGATCGACGACTACACGACCCATGGCGGGCTGGCCGGCCTGAAGCGCGCGGTGTCCATGCCGCCATCCTACATTGTCGACAAGGTGACGGAATCGGGCCTGCGCGGCCGCGGCGGCGCCGGCTTCCCGACCGGCATCAAGTGGAAGACGGTGATGGAGGCTGTCGACGACCGCAAGTACATCGTCTGCAACGCCGACGAGGGCGATTCGGCCACCTTCGCCGACCGCATGATCATGGAGGGCGACCCCTTCGTGCTGATCGAGGGCATGGCGATCGCCGGTATCGCGGTGGGCGCCACCAAGGGCTTCATCTACATCCGCTCGGAATACCCGCACGCCGTGGCGACGATGACTGCGGCGATCGAGATCGCACGGCATGCCGGCATCCTCGGCGTCAGCGTGCTCGGCTCGCCCAACGCGTTCGACATCGAGGTGCGGGTCGGCGCCGGCGCCTATGTCTGCGGCGAGGAGACGTCGCTGCTGAACTCGCTCGAAGGCAAGCGCGGCGTGGTGCGCGCCAAACCGCCGCTGCCTGCGATCAAGGGACTGTTCGGCAAGCCGACCGTGGTCAACAACGTGATCAGCCTCGCCTCGGTGCCGGTCATCCTCGACAAGGGCGCGAAGTTCTACAAGGAATTCGGCGTGGGCCGTTCGCGCGGCACGATCCCCATCCAGATCGCCGGAAACGTGCGCCACGGCGGCCTGTTCGAGACGGCTTTCGGCATGACGCTCGGCGAGATCGTCGAGGGCGTCGGCGGCGGCACGGCTTCCGGCCGGCCGGTGAAGGCGGTCCAGGTGGGCGGGCCGCTCGGCGCCTACTTCCCGCCGTCGCTGTTCGACACCCCGTTCGACTACGAGGCTTTCGCGGCCAAGGACGGGCTGATCGGCCACGCCGGCATCACGGTGTTCGACGATACGGCCGACCTGCTCAAGCAGGCGCGTTTCGCATTCGAGTTCTGCGCCATCGAGAGCTGCGGCAAGTGCACGCCCTGCCGGATCGGCTCGATACGCGGGGTGGAGACGATCGACAGGATCGGCGCCGGCATCGAGCCGGAAAAGAACCTGGCCCTGGTCGCCGACCTCTGCAACACGATGAAGTTCGGCTCGCTCTGCGCGCTGGGCGGCTTCACGCCCTATCCCGTCATGAGCGCCATCAACCATTTTCCGCAGGATTTCGCGGCGAAGCCGAAGCTGGAGGCCGCGGAGTGATGAGCGAAGAAGTCAAAGGCCCCGCCTCCTACTTCCCCTCGATCGAGAAGACCTACGGCAGGCCGATCGAGCACTGGAAGTCGCTCGTCCGCAGCCGTACCGGCATGAAGCACATGGAAATCGTCAACTGGCTGAAGGCCGAGCACGGGCTCGGCCACGGCCACGCCAATGCGCTGGTGGCGCACACGCTCGCAGAGAAACAGGACCGCTAGGAACAATCCCATGGGTCTCATTCACGAAATCGACTACGGCACCCCGGCCTCCAAGGCCGAACGCCAAGTGACGCTGACCGTCGACGGCTTCACCGTCACGGTGCCGGAAGGTACCTCGATCATGCGCGCCTCGATGGAGGCGGGCATCCAGATACCGAAGCTCTGCGCCACCGACATGGTCGACGCCTTCGGCTCGTGCCGGCTGTGCCTGGTGGAGATCGAGGGGCGTCCGGGCACGCCGTCGTCGTGCACGACGCCGGTGGCGCCGGGGATGGTGGTGAAGACGCAGACGGAGCGGCTCAAGCAGATCCGCAGGGGCGTCATGGAGCTCTATATTTCCGACCATCCGCTCGACTGCCTGACCTGCGCGGCCAACGGAGACTGCGAGCTGCAGGACATGGCCGGTGCGGTCGGCCTGCGCGACGTGCGCTACGGATACGACGGCGACAATCACGTCTTTACCAGGAACCGCGCCGACGGGGCGGAGAATTTCCGCTGGATGGCGAAGGACGAGTCGAACCCCTATTTCACCTACGACCCTTCGAAATGCATCGTCTGCTCGCGCTGCGTGCGCGCCTGCGAGGAAGTGCAGGGCACATTCGCGCTGACCATCGAAGGCCGCGGCTTCGACAGCCGCGTGTCTCCCGGCATGCACCAGCCGTTCCTCGATTCGGAATGCGTCTCCTGCGGCGCCTGCGTCCAGGCGTGCCCGACGGCGACGCTGACCGAGAAGAGCGTGATCCAGATCGGCCAGCCGGAGCATTCGGTGGTGACGACCTGTGCCTATTGCGGGGTCGGCTGCTCGTTCAAGGCCGAGATGCGCGGCGACGAACTGGTGCGCATGGTGCCGTGGAAGGACGGGAAGGCCAATCGCGGTCACTCCTGCGTCAAGGGCCGCTTCGCCTACGGCTACGCCACACACAAGGAGCGCATCCTCAATCCGATGATCCGCGAGAAGATCACCGACCCGTGGCGCGAGGTCACCTGGGACGAGGCGTTCGCCCACGTGGCGAAGGAGTTCCGCCGCATCCAGTACCAGTACGGCAGGGGCTCGATCGGCGGCATCACCTCGTCGCGCTGCACCAACGAGGAGACCTACCTCGTGCAGAAGCTGATCCGCCAGGGCTTTGGCAACAACAATGTCGACACCTGCGCGCGCGTCTGCCACTCGCCGACCGGCTACGGGCTCGGCCAGACCTACGGTACCTCGGCCGGCACGCAGGACTTCGATTCGGTCGAGGACGCGGACGTCATCATGGTGATCGGCGCCAACCCTTCCGCCGCGCACCCGGTGTTCGCCTCGCGCATGAAGAAGCGCATCCGCCAGGGTGCCAAGCTGATCGTTCTCGACCCGAGGCGCACGGAGACGGTGACCTCGGTGCACGCCAAGGCCGACTACCATCTGGCGCTGAAGCCCGGAACCAACGTCGCCGTGGTCACCGCGCTGGCGCATGTCATCGTCACCGAGGGCCTGTTCGACGAAGCCTTCATCCGCGAGCGCTGCGACTGGTCCGAATTCGAGGACTGGGCCGCCTTCGTGGCCCAGCCCCACCACAGCCCCGAGGCGGTGGAGAAGATCTCCGGCGTGCCGGCGGAGACGATCCGCGGCGCCGCGCGGCTCTACGCGACCGGCGGCAACGGCGCCATCTACTACGGCCTCGGCGTCACCGAGCACAGCCAGGGTTCGACGACCGTCATGGCGATCGCCAACCTCGCCATGGCCACCGGCAACATCGGCCGGCCGGGCGTCGGCGTGAACCCGCTGCGCGGCCAGAACAACGTGCAGGGCTCGTGCGACATGGGCTCGTTCCCGCACGAATTCCCCGGCTATCGTCACGTCGCGACCGACGCCGTGCGCGACATCTTCGAAAAGCTGTGGGGCGTGACGCTCGACAGCGAGCCTGGCCTGCGCATTCCCAACATGCTCGACGCGGCCGTCGAAGGCTCGTTCAAGGGCATCTATATCCAGGGCGAGGACATCCTGCAGTCCGATCCCGACACCCATCACGTGTCGGCGGGACTCGCGGCGATGGAGTGCGTGGTCGTCCACGACCTCTTCCTCAACGAGACGGCCAACTATGCCCATGTCTTCCTGCCGGGATCGACATTCCTGGAGAAGGACGGCACCTTCACCAACGCCGAGCGTCGCATCAACCGCGTACGCAAGGTGATGGCGCCGAAGAACGGCCTCGCCGACTGGGAGGTGACGCAGAAGCTCGCCCAGGCGATGGGACTCGCGTGGAACTACACGCATCCCTCGCAGGTGATGGACGAGATCGCAATGACGACGCCGTCCTTCCAGAAGGTTTCCTACGAACTGCTGGACAGGCTGGGCTCCGTGCAGTGGCCGTGCAACGAGAAGGCACCCGAGGGCACGCCGATCATGCACATCGGCGGCTTTGTCCGCGGCAAGGGCAAGTTCATCCGCACCGAATATGTCGCGACCGACGAGAAGACGGGACCGCGCTTCCCGCTGCTCCTGACGACCGGCCGCATCCTGTCGCAGTACAATGTGGGCGCTCAGACTCGGCGCACCGACAACGTGATCTGGCATGCCGAGGACGTGCTGGAGATCCATCCGCACGACGCCGAGCAGCGCGGCGTGCGCGACGGCGACTGGGTCAGGCTGAAGAGCCGCTCCGGCGAGACGACGCTGCGCGCCCAGATCACCGACCGGGTGTCACCGGGCGTGGTCTACACGACTTTCCACCACCCCGACACGCAGGCGAACGTGGTGACCACCGACCTCTCCGACTGGGCGACAAACTGTCCCGAATACAAGGTCACCGCCGTGCAGGTGTCGCCCTCCAACGGCCCGAGCGAATGGCAGGAGGAGTACGAGGCGCTGTCGAAGCGCGCGCGGCGCATCGAAGGGCATATGGCGGCGGAGTAGCTTCCGGAGATGTCGACCCGCGCTCCCCTCACCTCGACCACGCGCATCGCTCGCCGCATCGGCGGCACGAGTGCTGCGGCGCGGACCGTGCCGGAGGAGACGCCGGTCGCATTGTCCCTTGCCGGGACGACCCATGCGGTGATGATGGCGACGCCGGCCGACATCGAGGATTTCGCGCTCGGCTTCTGCCTGACCGAGGGCATCGTCGATGCCGCCGACGACATCGCGTCGATGGCGGTCGAGGACCACGGACCCGGCATCGACGTGCAGATCAGGCTCAAAGGCGCCGCCGACAAGCGCTTCGAGGCGCGCCGGCGCCGGCTCGCCGGTCCGGTCGGTTGCGGGCTGTGCGGCATCGAGTCGATCGAGGAGGCGATGCGCCCGGTCGATTCCGTCGCCGCTTCGTCGCTCACCCTCGATGCCGCCGACATCGCGAGCGCCGTACGCCTGCTAGCCAGGGCGCAGCCGCTGCATGCGGAAACCGGCGCCGTTCACGCCGCCGGCTTCTACGTCCCCGGCAAGGGTATCGTGGCGGCGCGCGAGGACATCGGCCGGCACAATGCGCTGGACAAGCTGGCGGGTGCGCTGGCGAAGGCAGGCATCGACGGGTCGACGGGCGCCGTCGTCGTCACCTCGCGCGTCTCGGTGGAGATGGTGCAGAAGACCGCCGCGATCGGCGCGCCCGTCCTGATTGCCGTCTCGGCCCCGACGGCGCTCGCCATCCGCACGGCCGAGGAGGCCGGGATGACAGTCGTCGCGCTGGCGCGCGGCGAGGAATTCGATATCTTCACGCGAACCGACCGCGTCGCCACCGGAGTAAGCCGCCATGTCGCCTGAAGCCGCCGACCAGCGCCGCGCCGCGATCCTGGCCAAACACGCCCGCATGGCCAACCAGATCGCGACCTTCTTCGCCTCCAAGCCGCGCGAGGAAGGCATCGCCGGGGTTGCAGAGCACATCAACAAGTTCTGGGAACCGCGCATGCGTCGCCACCTGTTCGAGATCGTCGACGGCGGCGGCGAGGGCCTGCACGAACTGGTGCTCGCCGCGGCGGCAAGCATCCGCCGGCCCGTGGACGAGCCCCGCCCGGCGGCTGCGGCGGGCGGCGCGCCCGCAACTGCCGGCGCCTGACGGCCCGGCGCAGGAGCGGATACGCAGACGGTCAAGGCCCCGCCGCCGCAGGGCCTTCCTTCGGCTGACCGGCGGGCGCGTCAGGCGTTGGCCGCGATCAGAGCCTTTTCCAGCTTTGCGAGGCCTTCGTCGAGGACGTCGTCCTGCACCGTGAGCGGCACCAGGATGCGGATCGTGTTGCCGTGGACGCCGCAGGAGAGCAGAACCAGCCCGTCGGCGATGGCCGCCTGGGTGACCCGCCTGGTCGCGTCGGCATCGGGCTCGGCGGAACCGCGTTTCCGGACGATATCGAAGGCAACCATGGCACCCGGCCCGCGTACCGCGGCGATCGGGACCGTGTCGTTGCGCTGTGCCGCCCTGGTGATCGCGGCCTTCACCCTGCCGCCGATCTTCTCGGCCCGCTCGAGCAGCTTCTCCTCCTCGATGACGTCGAGAACGGCGAGCGCTGCCGCGCAGGCGATCGGGCTGCCGGCATAGGTGCCGCCGAGGCCGCCCGGCTCGGCCGCTTCCATGATCGCCGCCCTGCCGATGACGCCCGACAGCGGAAAACCGCCGGCGAGCGACTTGGCAATGGTGATCAGGTCCGGCTCGACGCCGGATACTTCGATTCCGAACATCTTGCCGGTGCGGGCGAAGCCGGTCTGGATCTCGTCGGCGATCATGACGATGCCGTGCGTGTCGCAGGTCTGGCGGATCGCCTCGAGCAGTTCGACCGGGGCCGGATGGAAACCGCCTTCGCCCTGGACCGGCTCGATGATCATCGCCGCGACCTGTGTCGGCTCGATGTCGGCGCGGAACAGGAATTCGAGCGCGCGCAGCGTGTCGGCTACGGTGATGCCGTTGTCCGGTGTCGGGAACGGCAGGTGATAGATGCCGGGAACGCCGAGGCCGAACTTCTTGCGGTAAGGCGCAACCTTTCCGGTCAGCGACATGGTCAGCGCGGTGCGTCCATGGAAGGCGCCGGTGAAGGCGATCACGCCCGGCCGGCCGGTCGAAGCGCGAGCGATCTTGACCGCGTTCTCGACGGCCTCGGCGCCGGTCGAGAAGAAGATCGTCTTGGCCTCGCCCTTGAACGGGGCGAGTGCGTTCAGGCGCTCGGCCAGCAGAACGTACTGCTCGTAGGGCAGGACCTGAAAGCAGGTGTGGGTGAAACGGTCGAGCTGGTCCTTGACCGCGGCGATAACCTTCGGATGGCGGTGGCCGGTGTTGAGCACGGCGATGCCGCCGGCGAAGTCGATGTAGCGCTTGCCCTCGACGTCCCAGACTTCCGAATTCTCCGCACGGTCGGCATAGACGGCGAAGGCGTTGCCGACGCCACGCGGAACAGCGGCGACGCGGCGGGACTGAAGCGGTGCATTGGCATTCATGACAGACACTCCGAAAGAGGCGGTGCAGGTTCCTGGAACAGCGCGATGTCTAGTGCGCGGCGGCTGCCGCCGTTAGGGCCTCCCCCGGGCCTACGAGAGAGCCACGCACAAGGCAATGCGGACGATGGCCGCAGTACGCGACCGACCCGACCGGCCGGCCGCTGCACTCCTCGCGGCCTTCCCGCCGGAGCCTCGGTTCCGGCGGGACAGGCGCGGCGGCGGCGTGCAGACTACATCAATCCGAGCTGCTTGTAGAAACCGAGAGCGTCGTAATAATCGCTCTGCGAGACGATCCTGCCGTCCTTGACCGTGAACATCGAGGCACCCGTGAAGGAGAACGCCTTTCCGGTCGCCTGGGTACCGTCGGCCCAGGCTCCGGTGTTGGTGCCCGAGAATTCCCATTCGAACGAAACGCGGTCGTCCTGCACGACGGGCGCGCCTTTCATCTTCCAAACGGCGTCCGGCGCGGCGTTGAGAAAATTGTCGATGACCCCGGTCTTGGCCGCTTCCCTGCCCTCGACCGGCGTGCCGACCGACGAGTCGTAATAGATCACGTTGTCGGCGAAGTAGCCTGCGGCCTTCGCCGAATCATGTGCGTTCCAGGCGGCGACATAGGCTTCGACCACCGCCTGCGCGCCATCGGCTGCGAATGACGGCGTTGCGGCGAGCAGCGCGGCGGCTGCGGCCGAAATCAGGAACTGACGACGATACATGGTGAACTTCCTCCCGTTGGATTCAAATTGCCTCTTCGACGTCCGTCGTCCTCCCCGCGTTGCCGGGGAGGCCGTCGGGCGAAGCGAAAACGAATGACGGGCGCCGGATCCACCCCGGTTGCTCCCGCCCGCGATCCCGCCGGTCCGTCGCTCAC
>DUSC01000187.1 GCA_012842935.1 Hyphomicrobiales bacterium
CCATGCGCCGGCCGGCCGCCGCGGCGCCGTCGCTGGTCATCACCGCGCCGGTCCGCTCCGGCCAGTCGATCTTCTTCCCCGAAGGCGACGTCACCGTCGTCGGCTCGGTGGCGTCGGGCGCCGAAGTGGTCGCCGGCGGCTCGATCCACGTCTACGGCGCGCTGCGCGGCCGCGCGCTCGCCGGCACGATGGGCAACGCCGCCGCACGCATCTTCTGCCGCCGTCTCGAGGCGGAGCTGATCGCCGTCGACGGTTTCTACAAGACCGCCGAGGACCTCGATCCCGCGCTGCGCGGCAAGGCCGTTCAAGCCTGGCTCGACGGCGCCGCCCTCAGGGCGGAAACACTCGGCTGAGCCGAAGACAAATCACCGGAAGGAGAGATCAATGGGCAAGGTCGTCGTGGTTACATCCGGCAAGGGAGGCGTCGGCAAGACGACCTCTTCGGCGGCGCTGGGCGCTGCGCTGGCGCAGAAGGGCGACAAGGTCGTCGTCGTCGACTTCGACGTCGGCCTGCGCAACCTCGACCTGGTGATGGGTGCCGAGCGCCGCGTCGTCTACGACCTCGTCAACGTCATCCAGGGCGAGGCCAAGCTGACCCAGGCGCTGATCCGCGACAAGCGCGTCGAGACGCTCTACCTGCTGCCGGCCTCGCAGACGCGCGACAAGGACAATTTGACCGCCGAAGGCGTCGAGAAGGTGATCGGTGCGCTGGCGCGGGCCTTCGACTGGGTGATCTGCGACAGCCCCGCCGGCATCGAGCGCGGCGCGACGCTGGCCATGCGACATGCCGACGTCGCCGTGGTGGTGACCAACCCGGAAGTGTCCTCGGTGCGCGATTCGGACCGCATCATCGGCCTGCTCGATTCGAAGACGCTGAAGGCCGAGAGGGGCGAGCGCATGGAGAAGCACCTCCTGCTCACCCGCTACGACCCGACGCGCGCCGAGCGCGGCGACATGCTCAAGGTCGACGACGTGCTTGAAATCCTGTCGATCCCGCTGCTCGGCATCATCCCCGAGAGCATGGACGTGCTGCGCGCCTCCAACCTCGGCGCCCCGGTGACGCTGGCCGACGGCAAGAGCGCGCCGGCGAAGGCCTATTTCGACGCCGCCCGCCGGCTTGCCGGCGAGGCGCTGCCGGTCGCCGTGCCCGGCGAGAGCAGGGGCTTCTTCGGCAAGATCTTCGGAAGGAAGGCGGCATGAACCTGCTCCGGCTCTTCTCCCGCCCGCCTTCGGCGCCCGCCGCGCGCGAACGGCTGCAGGTGCTGCTTGCCCACGAGCGCGCCGCGGTCGGCGATTCGGACCTGGTCACCAAGCTGCGCGACGAGATCCTGCAGGTCATCTCGAAGCACATGCAGATCGACGACGACAAGGTCAGCGTCAAGATGGAACGCGGCGCCAAGGTGTCGACGCTCGCCGTCGACATCGAGATCCCGTTCGATGCCGGCCGCAAGGGCCAGGCCCCGAAGGCGGCATGACCGCGACGTCGACCAACCGGAACCGGGACGGCCAGACGTGACGGCCCGACTCGCGCTCCGGCAACGGCGCAGGGACGTCCGGACGTTGCCGCGCCACCGGGCGCGCGGCGTCAACGCCATCAGCGCGGCGCTTTCCGTGAAGGCGCTGGCGCGCCTTCCGGACGTCTGAGAGCAGGACGCGATCGCCGCCCCGCGGCCGGCTGCCGGATCCGTCGGCTGAACAACGCGACCGGCGACGGCGCCGGACGCCTTCCGCCCGCTCCCGTCGCCGGGTGCGGCGACGCTCTCGGTTCCCTCAGCCCGCGCGATCGGCTAGGAAGCCGAACTGGGGAGGGACTACTCGACATGACCGGACTTCCTGTCCTGATCGCCGGCGGCGGCATCGGCGGCCTCGCGCTGGCGCTGACGCTCAACCAGATCGGCGTGCCCTGCACCGTCTTCGAGCAGGTTCGCGAGATGAAGCCGCTCGGCGTCGGCATCAACATCCAGCCCAACGCCATCCGCGAGCTGTTCGACCTCGACATCACGGCGGCGGATCTCGACGAAGTCGGCCTGCCGGCGCGCGAATGGGCGCTGGTGGGACTGAACGGCAACGACATCTACGCCGAACCGCGCGGGCTCGAGGCCGGCTACCGCTGGCCGCAATACGCGGTGCATCGCGGCCTCTTCCAGATGCTGCTCTACGCCAAGGTCGTCGAGCGCATGGGCGCCGGCGCGGTGCGCATGGGCCATCGCGTCGCCGGCTACCGCAACGAGGCCGACGGCGCCGTAACGGTCCTCGTCGAGGCGGCCGACGGAACGCGCTCCGAGGAGAGGGGCAGCCTGCTGATCGGTGCCGACGGGCTGCACTCGGCCGTACGTGCGCAGATGCACCCCGGCCAGCCGCCGATCCACTGGGGCGGCGCCATCATGTGGCGCGGCACCAGCCCCGGCGTGCCGATCCGCACCGGCGCCTCCTTCGTCGGCCTCGGCACGCACCGCCACCGCGTCGTCTTCTACCCGATCTAGGCGCCCGATCCGGCGACCGGGCTCGCCACGATCAACTGGATCGCCGAGGTGACGGTCGACGCCTCGCAGGGCTGGAAGAGCAGCGGCTGGTTCAAGCCGGTCGAGATCGACGACTTCGTCCACCACTTCGACGGCTGGACCTGGGACTGGCTCGACCTGCCGGCGCTGATCCGCCGCGCCGACGCGGCCTACGAGAACCCGATGATCGACCGCGATCCGATCCCCACCTGGCGGGACGGCCGCGTCGCGCTCCTCGGCGACGCCGCGCATCCGATGTACCCGACGGGTTCGAACGGGGCGAGCCAGGCGATCGTCGACGGCCGCGTGCTGGGCGCGGCCCTCGTGGCGCACGGGCTTTCCCCGGAAGCGCTCGCCGCCTATGACGAGAAGCTGTGCGGACCGGTCGGCCAGCTCGTCCTGCGCAACCGCGGCGCCGGCCCCTTCGGCCTGCTCAACCTCGTCGACGAACGCTGCGGCGGCACCTTCGACGACATCGACGCCGTCATCCCGCCCGAGGAACGCGCCGCCTTCATGGCCGGCTACAAGACGGCGGCCGGTTTCGCCATCGAGACGCTCAACGCGGCGCCGCCGATCATTCCGGCGGGCGCCAGGGTGACGCTCGCCTAGTCCGCCGCCGCCGCGGATCGACCGTATCCGCACCATCCGTCATCTTCATGCCCCGTTCATGTCCGACCTTCCATGCTGGACAAGGCAAGGGGGTCGAGTCGCAGCCGACCCGCCGCGATACGGGTCGGGCGACAAGGGAGACGGTGTTGACGATGCTTGCACGCATTCTCGTATTCTCGCTTTCACTCGCCATGCCGCCGGTCGCGGCGACGGCCGCGGTCGTTCCGCAGGCCGACCCCGCCGCCGGTGCCGCCGGCGAAAGTCGGCCCGCGGCGCGGGAACTGCGTCTCGCCCAGGTCGGCGATGTCGAGGTCTATTACGATGGCCGCGGCCGGCGCGTGATCGTCGACGCCTGGACCGGCGAGATCCTCGCCATCGAGCCGGCCGACCGCGGCGCCCGCCAGCGCGAACTGCGCCGCCTCAAGCGCGAGCAAATCCTGCGCGAGCGGACGGCACGGCTGCAGGAGCAGGAACGCTATTACCTCGACGATCCCGAAGACATGGCGCGGCTGCGCCGCGACATGGCGCGGGAGCGTGGCTATGCCCTGCCCGGTGAGGAATTCGGCTTCCGCGTCTATCCGGAACCGCCGCGCGACGGCCTGCCGCGCTATTCCTATCCCGAACCCTACGAGCGCGATCCGTACCGGGACGGTGCCTACGGCCGCCCGGAGATCCAAGAGGAGCCCGAGATCGCCACCCGCGCCCCGATCCGGCGCGAGCCGCTGCCCAACGTCGGACCGAGGCCAGGCGGGCAGGAGCCGGTCGCCGTCGAGCCGGTCGAGCCGGCCACGCCGCCCTCCACCCAGTTCACGGCGCGTGACGACGTCGCCGCGCTGCAGGTGCTTCTCGACCGCGCCGGCGCCTCGCCGGGCGTCATCGACGGGCGCTTCGGCTCCAATGTCGACAAGGCGCTGGTCGCCTATCGCGAACTGACCGGCGAGAACCTGAAATCGACCGACTCCGAAGGCATCCGCAAGGCGCTCGAGGCGTCCGGCGGCGACCCGTTCACCACCTACACGATCACGCCCGAGGATGCCGCCGGCCCCTACGTCGCCTCGGTGCCCGCCGACTACGGACAGAAGGCGAAGCTCGAGCGGCTGAGCTACACCTCAGTCCTCGAAATGCTCGCCGAGCGCTTCCACATGGACGAAGCCTATCTCGAGCAGCTCAACCCGGACGCCAACTTCAACCGTCCCGGGACGATCATCAAGGTGGCGAAGGTCGGCGCGCCGGCATCCACCGAAGTCGCCCGCATCGTCGCCGACAAGGGGCGCAAGCAGGTGCGCGCCTACGGGCGCGACGGCAACCTCGTCGCCGCCTATCCGGCGACCATCGGCTCGGCCGACACGCCGTCGCCGAGCGGCACGCACATGGTGTCGCGCGTCGCCTTCAATCCCGAATACACCTACAACCCCAACCTCAACTTCAAGCAGGGCAACAACGACAAGGTGCTGACCATCCCGCCGGGGCCGAACGGACCCGTCGGGTCGATCTGGATCGCGCTGGACAAGCCGACCTACGGCATCCACGGCACGCCGGATCCTGCCAAGATCGGCAAGACGGAGAGCCATGGCTGCGTGCGTCTGACCAACTGGGACGCGGAGGAACTGGCGAAGCTGGTGAAGCCCGGCGTGATCGTCCAGTTCATCAACTAGAGCGACTTCGATGAACGCAGAGTCGGTTTGAGGATTCACGCGGGCGGCCTTGTCTGATTCACTGGTCCTGGTGATTTGCCAGGA
>DUSC01000188.1 GCA_012842935.1 Hyphomicrobiales bacterium
AGGCCGAGCCCCGCGACGGCGAACAGCAGCACGAACAGCGGCAGCTGGACCGTCAGCGCCGGGTTGCCGGGGTTGAACGGATCGACCGTGAACGAAACCATGCCGCGGTTGGCCACGGCGAGCGCGATCAGGATGATCGCGAGCGGCACGAAGACGGCGACGACGACGATGCGGTTCAACATGCTTCACCCATCCTGCCGGCCGTTGCCCGGGCTGCCGGGGCCGGCCGTGCGCTCAGTCGGCGGCGTTCAGCCGCTCGCGCAGTTCCTTGCCGGTCTTGAAGAATGGCACCCACTTCTCCTCGACCTCGACGGCCTCGCCGGTGCGCGGGTTCCGTCCCGTCCGCGCCGGGCGGTTCTTCACCGAGAACGCGCCGAAGCCGCGGAGTTCGACGCGGTTGCCTTCGGCCAGTGCTTCTGTGATTTCCTCGAAAATCGCATTTACGATGTTCTCGACGTCACGCAGGAAAAGATGGGGGTTGCGGTTCGCAATGATTTGCACGAGTTCCGACTTGATCATGCGCACTTCTCCCTCGGATCAGACAAGAACACTATATGCGAATGATTTTTCAGGATTTTTCAGTCGCCCGCGACGACATTGCCACCGTGCCAGACCGACAGGAGTCCGTCAAGGAAGATGCGGTCGCCGACAATCTCCCGTAGAACATCGGATCCCTGTTCGGGAAGGCCCAGCAGGCGTGCGAACTGTCGCACCGCGGCTTCGGAAAACAGCAGGCTGGCGCTTTCGGACTTCGGCTTCCATTCGATCACCTTCAGCGTCTTGTCGACGCCCTTCGTCCCCAGCCAGTCGATCGCTTCCTGCTCGCCGCCGAGCGCATCGACGAGCTTGTTGTCGAGCGCCTGACGGCCGGTGAAAACCGAGCCGTCCGCCAGTGCCAGCACTTCCGCGCGGCTGAGCGGCCGGCGGTCGTCGACCAGGCCGACGAACCAGTCGTAGCTGTCGAGGATCATCGAGCGGATCATCGCCTTCTCCTCCTCCGTCGTGGGGTTGAAGGGCGACGGCTCGGCCTTCAGAGGCGAGGATTTCACCTCGTCGAGCTGGATGCCGAGCTTCTCCATGGCGCCGGTGAAGTTGGGAAACTGCACCAGCACGCCGATCGAGCCCACGATCGAGGATTTCCGGGCGACGATGTGATCGCTGGCGCTGGCAATCATGTAGCCGGCCGAGGCGGCCAGCGTGCCGACCTGCGCCGCGACCGGCTTGTCGGCCGCAAGGCGGCGCACGGCATCGAAGATCGCCTCGCCGCCGGCGGTCGTACCGCCCGGCGAATCGATCGACAGGATCACGCCCTTGACCGACTTCGCCTTGCGCACCGCCTCCAGCCGCTCGAGCAGTTCGTCGTCTTCCGTGATCGTGCCCTCGACGCGGATCCTGGCGATATGGTCGGTTGCGGTGCCGGCCAGCTGGTCACCCCCCAGCCACATCGTCCCGGCGAAGATGGCCAGCGCCGCGACGATCAGTGCGGCGATCCGCCAGAAGGTCAGTTTCCGCCGCAGCCGGCGGCGATCGATCAGGTCATCGGCACTTGTGGCCATGGTATGCGTCTCGGGCTGGTGGGTCTCCTGAAAGAGGGTCTAGAGCATGTCGCCGCGGTCTTCCACCGTTTTTGCCGTCGCGGCGGCAGGCGAAATCCGGCCGCAGGGAACACGGAGGCTTTCAATCCTTCCCAAAAATACCATATTGGGCCTTCAGGTCGGGCGGTGGCAGGGGAAGCTGCGTGCGCTCCCTGCGGAACCCGGATGGGCGCGCCGCGATGGCCGGGCCGGACCGGATCGGAAACAGGTCGGCGATGACGACGGAAAGTGCGGCCACCTTGGAGGCGCGGCAGGCAAGCCACCGCAAGTCTCAGATCGATCCCGAGCGGCGCCGGGCTTTCGCCGACGCGCGCATCCATTCGCGCATCGTCCGCTTCCTGAAGATCGCCCTTCCCGCGGCTGCCGTGACCATGATCGGCGGTTTCGCCGTCCATTCGTGGATGGCGGCGCCGGTCGTCGCGGCGGTCGACGTGCGGGAGACGAAGATCGTCAGCGGCAAGCTGGTCATGGCGGCACCGAAGCTCGAGGGCTTCACCAAGGACAATCTCGCCTATTCGCTTTCCGCCGAGCGGGCCGTCCAGGCCATCGGGAAGGCGAATGTCTTCGAGCTGGAAGGCATCGACGCGCGCCTGCCCGTCGACGCGAACACGTGGGCGGTCGTCAAGGCGAAGAAGGGCGTCTACGACCGCGACAGGAACACGATCGACTTCAAGTCGGAAGTCGGCGTCTCGACGACCGACGGCATGGCGGCGACCTTTGCCAGTGCCTTCTACGACATCGGAAAAGGCGAATTGAAGACCTCGGATCCGGTGGAAATCAACATGAACGGGACGCAGATTGCCGCAGATGGCATGACCGTGCTGGAAAACGGCAAGGTTCTCATCTTCGAGAACCGCGTCAGGATGGACATCGCGCCCGGACAACTCCGGGGCGGCGAAGAAGGCGGAGGCGCGAATGGCGGCTAGAGCTTCACTGTTGTCGTACGCCGTCGGCGTCGCTTTTGTCGCGCTTGCGGCGACGGGAGCGCCGGCGCAGGACCGCTTGACCGGGCTCAAGCTCTCCGGCAACGAGCCGATCCAGATCGAGAGCGACAAGCTCGAGGTCCGTGAGGCCGACAATCTCGCCGTCTTCAGCGGCAATGTCAGCGTTTCACAGGGCAAGACGCTGCTCAAGGCCGGCAGGATGACGGTCTATTACGCCAAGGGTGGGGGGTCGGCCACCACCGGCTCGGCCAACATCGATCGCCTCGAGGTCGACGGCAAGGTCTACGTCAGGTCGGATACCCAGGTCGCCACGGGCGACCGCGGCGTCTTCGACATGAAGTCCGAGGTCCTGGTCCTGTCGGGCACGGAGGTTGTCCTCTCCGAAGGCCCCAACGTGCTGGTCGGCTGCAAGCTGACCGTGCAGATGAAGACCGGCCAGGCCCAGGTCGACGGTTGCAAGAAGGGTGATTCCGGCAGCGGCCGCGTGATCATGTCCATCACCCCGGGCTCGCAGAGCCAGTGACGATGGATTCGCCGACCGCATCCGCAGGCATGCAGGATCTTGCCGGCGACCATCGCCGTCACGCCGCCGCGGAGCCGCTGAAGGGCACGCTCATCGCGCGCGGCCTGTCCAAGAGCTACAAGGGCCGTCAGGTCGTTCGCGGCGTTTCGATCGGCGTTCGCGCCGGCGAGGCGGTCGGTCTGCTCGGCCCGAACGGCGCCGGCAAGACGACCTGCTTCTACATGGTCACCGGACTCGTGCCGGTCGACGCGGGCACGATCGAGATCGACGGCTTCGACGTCACATCGATGCCCATGTACCGTCGCGCCCGCCTGGGTATCGGATACCTTCCCCAGGAGGCGTCGATCTTCCGCGGCCTGACCGTCGAGAACAACATCCGCGCCGTGCTCGAGGTCGTGCACAGGACCCGCTCTGAGCGCGAGAGGAATCTCGACGCGCTCCTCGACGAATTCCACATCGCCCACCTGCGCAAGGCGCCGGCGATCTCGCTGTCCGGCGGCGAGCGACGGCGGCTCGAGATCGCCCGGGCGCTGGCGAGCAAGCCCCACTACATGCTCCTCGACGAGCCTTTCGCCGGAATCGACCCGATCGCGGTCGCCGACATCCAGCAGCTCGTCCGCCATCTCACGGCCCGCGGCATCGGCGTCCTGATCACCGACCACAACGTGCGCGAGACGCTCGGCCTGATCGACCGCGCCTACATCATCCATGCGGGCGAAGTGCTGACCCATGGTCACCCGTCCGAGATCGTCGCCAATCCCGACGTGCGCCGCCTCTATCTCGGCGAGGGGTTCACCCTCTGACGAGGGCGTGCCGGCCCAGCGGCGCCCCCCCGTTGCGGCCATAACGGTCCGGTAAGCCGTTTCTGCTATCGCTCCGCTTGACAAGCAAGAGCCGGGCCAGTTTCATCGCCGGCAAAAGGAAATCCGCGCGTCGCGTGCGACGGGCGGGCGTTTACGGGGCGTCGCGTACCGAAATGTCGCTTGGGGCCAAACTCCAGCTGCGCCAGTCGCAGTCGCTGGTGATGACGCCGCAGCTCATGCAGTCGATCCGACTGCTGCAGCTCACTCATCTCGAGCTCGAACGTTTCGTCGACGCGGAAATCGAGCGCAATCCGCTTCTCGAGCGGCCGGAACCGAGCGCCGACGCGGAAGGTCCGGCCGAGCCCGCCGAACAGGCCGGCGAGGCGGAGACGCACCCGGTCGAGGAAGACTGGTTCGCCGAGACCTCGACGGCGTGGAGCTCCGAGGCGATGGCCTCGAAACTCGACGCGTCGCTGGAGAACGTGTTCCCGGACGACCCGGGTTCCGTGGAGCGTACCGGGCCCGACCTCGGGCTGCAGTGGAAATCGGCGGGCGGCCCGGGCGGCGCCGGCCACCTCCCCGAAGGGTTCGACTACGAGGACATCGCCGCTGCGGCCGTGACCTTGCGCGAGCACGTCGCCGAGCAGATCGCCTTCAACATTCGCGATCCCGCCGATCGGATCGTCGCGCGCGAGCTTGCCGAAGCGCTCGACGAGGCCGGCTATCTGCGCGCCGATCTGTCCGAGCTTGCCCAGCGCCTTGGCGTCGATCTCGAGGCCGTCCACGGGGTCCTGAGGATCTGCCAGGCGTTCGATCCGCCGGGACTGTTCGCCCGCGACCTCGCCGAATGCCTGGCGCTGCAGCTTCAGGCGCGCGACCGGCTCGACCCGGCGATGAAGGCTCTCGTCGCCAACCTGGACCTCCTGGCGCGGCGCGATTTCGCCGCCTTGAAGAAGATCTGCCGCGTCGACGAGGAGGATCTCGTCGACATGCTGGCCGAGATCCGCAGGCTCGATCCGCGGCCGGGTCTAGCCTTCGCCGGCGGCGTTGCCGGCACGATCGTTCCCGACGTCGTCGTCCGCCAGGCCGGTGACGGCAGCTGGGCGGTCGAGCTCAACGCCGAGGCCCTGCCGCGCGTGCTGGTCGACCAGGCCTACCTCGCTCGGGTCTCGTCCCGCGCGAAGAGCCAGGCCGACCGCGATTTTATCAGCGAGTGCCTGCAGAACGCCAACTGGCTGACCCGCAGCCTCGACCAGCGCGCCAGGACGATCCTCAAGGTGGCAACCGAGATCGTGCGCCAGCAGGACGCTTTTCTCGTCCACGGCGTGCGCCATCTGCGTCCGCTCAACCTGAAGACCGTCGCCGAGGCCATCGGTATGCACGAATCGACGGTCAGCCGCGTCACCACGAACAAGTACATGCAGACGCCGCGCGGCATCTTCGAGCTGCGCTACTTCTTCACCGCGGCGATCGCCTCGGCCGAAGGCGGCGACGCGCACTCTTCCGAAGCCGTCCGCGACCATATCCGCCAGCTGATCGAAGAGGAGCAGTCGATCGTGCTCTCCGACGACGCCATTGTGGAAATCCTGCGCAAGAAGGGCATGGACATCGCCCGTCGCACGGTGGCCAAGTACCGGGAAGGCATGAACATTCCTTCGTCCGTCCAGCGTCGACGCGAGAAGCGGGCGATGGCCGGCGCGGGGCGTTGAACGGGCGCCCCGGCGCGCGGCGGCGGGTCTTTCGTTGACATCGTCGGGCGAAGTGACTAGAAGCCCGCCCGCATGAGGCTGGCCATGGGGCCGGCACGGGCGGGCATGCTCTGCAGTTCGGTCAGGATCGCCATCTTTCGCAACGTCGGGGTTTGAAATCCGGCGGCGCCGCCGCCGCAAACCTTGTGCCCGCCGGTCACGAGTATAAACTCGCTGCCGTTCGCAATATGAACAGGAAGGTCAGCAACGAGATGAGCCTGCGCATATCGGGAAAACAGATGGAGGTCGGTGACGCCTTCCGCACCCGCATCGCCGGTCGGGTCGGTGATATCGTCTCCAAGTACTTCGACGGCGGCTTCTCCGGACATGTCGTCATGGAGAGATCCGGATCGAGGTTCGCCGCCGACTGCACGATTCATCTGGACACCGGCATGACGCTGCAGGCGACGGGGCAGGCGCAGGAGGCCATTCCGGCCTTCGAAGCGGCGG
>DUSC01000016.1 GCA_012842935.1 Hyphomicrobiales bacterium
CCGAGACAGCGTCGAGCGAATTGGCCATCGGCCGCTCGAAGCCGAGCGCCTTCGCCGTCGCCTTGCGGTCGATCGGGAACGACGTGCCGGCGAGCGCCGCGGCGCCGAGCGGGCATTCGTCGAGTCGTTCGACGGCATCCCGCACCCGCCAGAGATCCCGGCCGAACATCTCGACATAGGCCATGCAGTGGTGGCCGAAAGTGACCGGCTGCGCCGCCTGGAGATGGGTGAAGCCCGGCATGACGGTGGCCGCGTGGACTTCGGCCTTGTCGAGGAAGGCGGCGATCAGGCCCTTCAGCGCCTCGGCGGTGCGGGCGAGTTCCTCCTTCACCCACAGGCGGAAGTCGACGGCGACCTGGTCGTTGCGTGAGCGGGCCGTGTGCAGGCGGCCGGCGGCCGGGCCGATCAGTTCCGCCAGCCTCGCCTCGACGTTCATGTGGATGTCTTCCAGCCGGGTCGAGAAGGTGAAGGTGCCGGCCTCGATCTCTGCCAGGATCGTGTTCAGTCCGTGAACGATGCTGGCTTGATCCTCGGCCGAAATGATGCCTCTTTCCGCCAGCATTTCGGAATGGGCGATCGAGCCGCGGATGTCCTGGGCGTAGAGCTTCCTGTCGAAGCCGATCGAGGCGTTGATCGCCTCCATGATCGCCGCGGGACCCGAGGCAAAACGTCCGCCCCACATCTGGTTGCTGGCCTTGCTGTCGCTCATCGTGGTACCCGGGCCCATGGAGTCGTGAAGAATGTCTGACGGCAGAAAGATCCTGACGGCGCCCCGCCTCATTCTGGTCGCCGCGCTGGCCGGCGCCCTGGCCGGCGCGGTGGCGGTATACGTGACCTGGGGGCCGGATGGCAACAATCCCCATGCCGTCGCCGACGCCGCTGCGGAAGCCGACCGCGCCTGCGCGGCCAAGGCCGGCCGGGCAGAAGGTCTTTCGGCGCTTGCGGTCGGCGATGTGGCGGCGATGCTGCCCGCCGACCCGCCACGTTCGCTTGCCGCGCTCGCCTTCGACGATCCCGACGGCAGGGCGTCGACGATCGCGGACCACGCCGGCAAGACGCTGCTCGTCAACCTGTGGGCGACCTGGTGCGCCCCTTGCCGCGCCGAGATGCCGGCCCTCGACGCGCTGCAGCGCCGGATGGGCGGCGACGCCTTCGAGGTCGTCGCCATCAACATCGACACCGGCGACGACGCGAAGCCCAGGGCCTTCCTCTCGGAGATCGGCGTGACGGCGCTCCGCTTCTATCGCGACGCAACGATGGGCGTCTTCAACGACCTGAAGCGCCGGTCGCTCGCACTCGGCCTTCCGGTGACGCTGCTGGTCGACGCCGAGGGTTGTCTGCTCGCGAGCATGAACGGACCGGCGGAGTGGGCCGGCGACGACGCCCGGAAACTGATCGAGGCCGCGGTCGGCCGCTAGGCACCGCCGTCAAGGTAAACCTCCGCGACAACCACAGCCAGCCTGCGAACCGACAACGCTTCCTTAAGCCGTCTCTGCCAGCATGCCCGACGGGGCAAGCTCGCAGTGTCAGGAAAGGCCTTGAACCGACGCAATTGGACAGAACCGCGTTTCGCCGGCGCGGTCGTCGTACTGTCGATCGGCTACATTCTCGCCTCGGCGGCGTCGAAGGCGCTCTTCGACCCGGGCGCGCACATGCCCGCCGTGTGGTTCGCCAACGTGTTCGCCGTGGCCTTCATCCTGCGCATGCCGGCGCTGGGAACCCTCGCCGGGGCCGCGACCGTCCTTGCCTCGGCCCTCGCCTCAAACGCCGTCGTGGGCAACAGCCCGGCCATGACGATGGTCTATTCGTTCGCCAATGCGCTCGGCGTCGGCGTCGGCGTCGCTGCGGTCCGCTGGCGGTTTCCCGATACGAAGGAATTCGCACGCAACGCGGTCGACTATATCCAGACGCTGGCGCTCGCCGGGCTGGCAGCGCCTGCAGTCGCCGCCGCCTTCTTTGCGCCGCTGGCCCATGTCTTCTCCGGCTGGCCGGTGTCGTTCTCGTTCGGCCAATGGTGGTCGGGCGACGCGATGGCGTTCAGCCTGTTCCTTCCCGTCCTGCTGCTCGCCTCGCGCCAGGCCCTCTCTGCGCTCGCCCCGCCGGAGACCGTCCTTCGATTGGGACTCTCGTTCGCGGCGAGTGCCTTCGTGGTGTACCTGGCGGTGACTCGCTTCGAGTACCCCTTCGTTCTCATTCAGGTTCCATTGCTCGTCGCCGCATGGCGTGCCCGGCCGTTCGAACTGGCGCTCGCTTGCATGTCGACCGGCTGGGTGCTGATCGGCCTGGCGATGGCCGGCATGGTCCCGAACCTTGCGTCGGCGAACGACTTCCAGATCGCCGTCGGGATCTCGGTCGTCCTGCCCTTCGTCGCCGGACTCATGGTCGAGGAAGCGCGGCGCGCGCGCCGTCGCACGGCCGAGCAGGAGCAGTTCTACCGCCGCGCGATGATGGATTCGGAGATCGGCGTTTCGATCGCGGAGCTGGACGGCAGGATCGTCCGTATCAACGACGCGCTGGCGCGCATGCTCGGCCGGAAAAGGGAGGACCTGGAAGGGGTGGCGCGCTGGATCGATATCACCTACGGCCCTGATCGCGAGATCGGTGCCGACATGGCCAGATGGGTGCGCGAAACCAGATCGCAGAACTACAGTTTCGAGAAGCGTTACATCAAGGGCGACGGAACGCCGGTCTGGGCAAGGGTTTCGGGTTCCGTCGTCTTCGACGAGGAAAACGGCGAGCCGCTCTACATGGTGTCGCAGGTCGTCGACATCGACCTGCGCAAGAAATCCGAGGCCGCCATCGCCGAGGCGGAAACGCGTTGGAACTTCGCCCTGGCGAGTGCGGGGCAGGGCATCTGGGACGTCGACATGCGCAAGGGGCGGACCAGTTATTCCGCGACGTGGACCGACATGCTCGGTTACGAGCCGGGCGAACTCGATGGCGATCCGACCCGCTGGCTGACTTTCGTCCATCCCGACGATCTCGATCGCGTGATAGCCGCCGATAAGGCCTGCGGGGAGGGCAGCGCCGAGTATTTCGAGGCCGAGTTCCGCATGCGGCGCAAGGACGGCAGCTACATCTGGATCCTGGACCGCGGCAAGGTGACCGAGCGCGACGAGAACGGCCGCATGCTGCGGGCTATCGGCACGCTGACCGATATTTCCGCGCGAAAGGAAACCGAGCGGCGCCTGGAGCAATCGGCGCGGGACCTGACGGCGGAGAAGGAGCGCCTGCGCGTCACCCTGGAATCGATTGGCGACGCGGTGATCTGCACCGACGGAGAAGGCCGCATCACCTTCCTCAATCCCGTTGCCGAAAAGCTGACCCGGACGCCGGCGGCCGAGGCGCTCGGCCGGCCGCTCGGGTCGGTGTACCATTCCGTCGACGAGGAGACCGGCGAAACCCTGACGCCGGCGGCTGCGACGACGGAAGTGCACCCCCGCAACAGCAGCCGTGCGGTCCTCGTGCGCCACGACGGCAGCCGTTGCAGCGTCCGCGAGATCGTGTCGCCGATTCGTTCGGGCAACGGCACCCCGGCCGGCCAGGTACTGGTGTTCCAGGATTTCAGCGACGCCCGGGCCCTGCAGCGCCAGCTTGCCTATGCCGCCAACCACGACGCCCTGACCGGGCTCGAAAACCGCGCGAGCTTCATGGCCGCGGCCGAAGCACTTCCGCGTGAAATCCGACAGGACGGCATCGGTCCATACCTCGCCTTCATCGACCTCGACCGCTTCAAGGCGGTCAACGACACGTCCGGCCACGGGGCGGGCGATGCGCTCCTGCGCAAGGTCGCAGCCACGATCCGCAACGTCGTGCGATCCCACGGCAAGGCGGCGCGGCTCGGCGGCGACGAATTCGCGGTTCTCTTCCCGGCCTGTCGCGAAGAGGAGGCGCTTTCGCTGACCCGCGCAATCGTCTCGGCGATCGCTGCACTACGCTTCGAATGGAACGACCGTACCCATTCCGTCGGTGCCAGCGCAGGCCTTGCCAGCCTCGTCGAAGGCTGCGGGTCGCTCGACGAGGTGCTCGCGGCAGCGGACCACGCCTGCTATGAAGCCAAGGCGGCAGGCGGCGGTTCCGTCGTCATCGGGGGACCGGGTACTTCCCCCGTGCCACTGCAGCGGGCGGTTTCCGGCACACGCTGAAGCGATCCGCGACTGTCGGCCTCCCATAACAGCTTGTTTATTTCTGCCGGGCTACGATGCACCTTCCGTCTGTGTGGGAGTGCAGCTCTTGGCGAAGACCGGAAAACCGATTTCGCGACGCGGACTCCTGCGCCTCGCTCGCTGGACGGTCTTCGGCACGGCCGGCTGTCTTGCCGTATCGCTGTCCTACAACTATTTCGCGTTTCGCCATCTGGGCGGCGAGGCGCTGTTCCAGGGCATGGTCAGCGCGACCATCCTGCCGATCGTTCTCGCCGGCCCCCTGTTCTTCTACCTGACCCTGAAGCTGCGCGAACTGGCGATCGCCAATCACCGGCTCAGCCGGGCGGCTTCCACGGACAGCCTGACCGAGTGTCTCAACCGGGGAGCCTTCACGGCTGCCGTCGAGGCGCATCTCCGCGGCCGCGGCACGTCGCACCCGCGGGGCGCTCTGCTCGTCATCGATGCCGACCAGTTCAAGCAGATCAATGACCGCTTCGGCCACGACGCCGGCGACGAGGCCCTGCTGGAAATTGCCGCAGCCATCCGCGAGGCGACGCGCGCCGGCGATCTCGTCGGGCGTCTCGGCGGCGAGGAATTCGGCGTATTCCTGCCGGACGCGAGCGACGCGGATGCTGCCGAGGTCGCCGAACGAATCCGGCGGACGATCCATGGCCGCCGCTTCGCGCCGGACGGCGTCCATTGGCGGCTTTCGGCCAGCGTCGGCGGTGCGGTCTTCGACCAGCCGATAGAATTCAGCGAGTTGTTCCGCATAGCCGACCAGCGGCTCTATCGCGCCAAGATGACCGGCCGCAATCGGGTCGAGATGATCCGGGCGGGCGAGCACGACCGGCAGCCGGCGGCGCAGTCAGCCGCGGGCTGATCGAGAGCGCCGCCACCGTTCAGCGGGTCGGCACCGGGTGTTCGCCGCGGTAGTCGTAGAAGCCGCGACCGGTCTTGCGGCCGAGCCAGCCGGCCTCGACATATTTCACGAGCAGCGGGCAGGGGCGGTACTTGGAGTCCGACAGGCCGTCATGCAGCACCTGCATGATCGACAGGCAGGTGTCGAGGCCGATGAAATCGGCGAGCTGCAGCGGACCCATGGGATGGTTGGCGCCGAGTCGCATCGCCGTGTCGATCGCCTCGACGGTGCCGACGCCTTCGTAGAGCGTGTAGATCGCCTCGTTGATCATCGGCAGCAGGATGCGGTTGACGATGAAGGCAGGGAAGTCCTCGGCGACCGTGATGGTCTTGTCGAGACTGCGCACGAATGCCTTCGCGGTCTCGAACGTCATGTCCTCGGTGGCGATGCCGCGCACCACCTCGACCAGTTTCATGACCGGCACCGGATTCATGAAATGCACGCCGATGAAGCGCTCCGGCCGATCGGTCTGCGCGGCAAGGCGGGTGATCGAGATCGACGAGGTGTTGGTGGCGAGGATCGCCTCCGGATTGAGGAGCGGGCAGAGCTGCGCATAGATCTTGCGCTTCACCGTCTCGTCCTCGGTCGCCGCCTCGATCACCAGATCGGCACCGGCGAGCGCGGCCATCGTTGGCGCCGCGGAAATGCGCGACAGCGCCGTCTTGCGCTGATTCTCGTCGAGTTTCCCGGAGGCTACCTGGCGGGCCATGTTGCCGCTGATCGTGGCAATGGCGTTCTCGACCTGCTTGGCCGAGACGTCGAAGAGAAGGACGTTGTAGCCCGCCGCGGCGGCGACGTGCGCAATGCCTCCGCCCATCTGTCCCGCACCGACGATGCCGACCGTCTCAATCCCGCCACTCATCGCACCCATCCCGTCGTAGCGCTTGCCGCGCGTTTTTGTGCGGCGCACCCTAGACGAAGGTCTACTGTTAGTGAAGCGTCTTGGCGCTTTCGCCCGATCCTTCGTGCCGAAATACAAGCGGCCGGGACGGTGGTCCGTCCCGGCCGCGCAAGTCTAACTTGGGGTCGAGGAGCCTCAAAGGGCCTTTTCGAGCTCCGGCAGGACCGTGAACAGGTCGCCCACCAGGCCGAAGTCGGCGACCTGGAAGATCGGCGCCTCCTCGTCCTTGTTGATGGCGACGATCACCTTCGAATCCTTCATGCCGGCGAGGTGCTGGATGGCGCCCGAGATGCCGACCGCGATGTAGAGTTCCGGCGCCACCACCTTGCCGGTCTGCCCGACCTGCCAGTCGTTCGGCGCGTAGCCGGCGTCGACGGCGGCGCGCGACGCACCGACGGCGGCGCCGAGCTTGTCGGCGACCGGGAGGATCACCTCCTGGAACTTCTCCGCGGAACCGAGCGCACGGCCGCCGGAGATGATGATCCTGGCCGAAGTCAATTCCGGACGGTCGCTCTCCGACAGCCGGTTCTCGACGAAGGTCGACAGACCCGGATTGGCCGCGGCACTGACGCTCTCCACCGTGGCCGAACCGCCTTCGCCCGCAGCCTGGAAGGAGGCCGTGCGCACCGTGATGACCTTCTTGGCGTCCGTCGTCTGCACCGTCTGGATGGCATTGCCGGCATAGATCGGGCGCTTGAACGTGTCGGCCGAAACGACCTCGACGATCTCGGAGACCTGCATGACGTCGAGCAGGGCGGCGACGCGCGGCATGACATTCTTGCCCATCGAGGTCGCCGCCGCGAGGATCGTGTCGTAGCCGCCAGCGAGCGAGACGACGAGCGCGGCGACCGGCTCAGCCAGGCGCTGCTCCAGCTCGTCAGCCTCGGCGAGCAGCACCTTGGAAACGCCCTTGAGCCTCGCGGCGGCGTCGGCTGCACCCTTCGCACCCTTGCCGGCGACCAGCACATGCACCTCGGGGCCGATCTTCAGCGCGGCGGAAAGCGCCTTGGCGGTCTGGTCGGACAGCGAGGCGTTGTCGTGTTCGGCGAGAAGAAGAATTGCCATTGTCGTTGATCCTTTTCCTGTCGAACTCAGAGCACGCCGGCGCCCTTCAGCGCAGCGACAAGTTCTTGAACCGTCTTCACCTTGACGCCCGCCTTGCGGCCGCCCGGTTCCTCGGTCCTGATGACCTTCAGCCGCGGCTTGACGTCGGCGCCGAAGTCGGCCGCCGTCTTCTCGTCGAGCGGCTTCTTCTTCGCCTTCATGATGTTGGGCAACGAGGCATAGCGAGGCTGGTTGAGACGGAGGTCCGTCGTGACGATCGCCGGCAGCTTCACCTCGATCGCCTGCAGGCCGCCGTCGACCTCGCGGGTGACCAGGGCCTTGCCGTCGCCGATCTCGACCTTCGAGGCGAATGTCGCCTGCGCCCAGCCGAGCAACGCGGCCAGCATCTGCCCGGTCTGGTTGGCGTCGTCGTCGATCGCCTGCTTGCCGAGAATCACCAGGCCCGGCTTCTCCGCCTCGACCACGCCCTTGAGCACCTTGGCGACGCCGAGCGGTTCGACCGGGTCGTCGACCTTCACCAGGATGGCGCGGTCGGCACCCATGGCGAGCGCCGTGCGCAGCGTCTCGGCCGCCTGCGCCGGTCCGATCGACACTACCACGATCTCTTCCGCCTTGCCCGCCTCCTTCAGGCGGATCGCTTCCTCGACCGCGATCTCGTCGAACGGATTCATCGACATCTTCACGTTCGCGAGTTCGACACCCGAACCGTCGGACTTCACACGGATTTTCACATTGTAGTCGACCACCCGCTTCACGGGCACGAGGATCTTCATGGGAACTTCCACCTCTCTGATGAAATCTGGCGCGCTCCTATCAGAGCGCGGGCCGACCCAATAGCCGATTGCCGACATCGAGGGCCGAAAAGACGCAAACTGCTATTCCCGCTCCGCCTGGCTGGGGTCCGGAAGCGCGCGGGACCCTAGTCAGGTGCGCGGGGAGCGTCAATATGCCGGCGGGTATTCAAACCGGTTGAATCACTGGCGTCCCCACCGCGGCGCCGGCTGTGCGGGAAGCGACTCCACTGCACCCGGCCGATCGACCTTCACCGACTTCGGCGTCACGATCTCGGTATCGAACAGCGGAACCGACCGGCGGCGCATGACCAGGACCAGGAGGGCGCCGGCGACGATGCCGCCGACATGGGCGGCCCACGAGATCTGGTCTTCGCCGCCGACCGCCAGCATGAGGAACTGGAAGCCGATCCATAGCGCCAGCGTGACGTAGGCAGGGATGCGCAGCGGGATACGGCCGAAGGCCAACACCCACACCTTCACCTTCGGATGCAGGATCAGATAGGCGGCGACGATGCCGGCGATGGCCCCCGAGGCACCGATCAGCGGCATCTGGGAATCCGGCGCAATGAAGCCGTGCATGGCGGCGCCGGCGACGGCGCACAGAAGATAGAAGACGAGATAGCGGAAATGCCCGAGCGCGTCCTCGACATTGTCGCCGAACACCCACAGGAACAGCATGTTGCCGCCGAGATGGAAGATGTCGCCATGCAGGAAGGCGTAGGTGACGTAGGTCGCGTAGTCCGGAACCATGACGAGTTCCGGCGGCCGCTCGGCGATGTCGTAGAGGGTCGAGGGGATGTAGCCCAGCCCGAGCACTGCGGCGGTGGCGACGCTCTCGCTGCCCAGCGTGGTGAACAGGAAGACGAGCACGTTGGCGGCGATCAGGCCGATCGTCACGTACTGCATGTTGATGTGCTTCAGGCTGTTGGCGTCATGAAGCGGAATGAACAAGCCCGGCCCTCCGCTCCTGTCGCTGCCCCGAAAACTCCGCGGCCCGCGGCTAACGGTTCTTCCCCGGAACCCATAGCACATCCCTCTTTCCGTTGTCATTGACCGCCCGCGCGGCAACGAACAGGAAATCGGAGACGCGGTTGACGTACTTCAGCCCCTCGGGATTGACGTGCTCGCCCGGCTTCTGCGCCAGTTCCACCATCAGCCTTTCGGCGCGACGCGCGACCGTGCGGGCGACATGGAGCGCGGCCGCGGCCGGCGATCCGCCGGGAAGCACGAAGGAGCGCAGGGGCTGCAGATTGGCGTTGAGCGCGTCGATGTCCTGCTCGACCCGCGCGACCTGGGCGGCGACGATGCGCAGCGGTTCGTAGCCCAGCGGCTCTCCCGTGTCGGGCACGGCGAGGTCGGCGCCGAGGTCGAAGAGATCGTTCTGGATGCGCCCGAGCATGGCGTCGATCTCCGCATGGGTTCCGGCCGTGTGCAGCCGGGCGATGCCGATGCAGGAATTGGCTTCGTCGACCGTGCCGAAAGCGTCGACGCGCACGTCGGATTTCAGCCGTCGCTCGCCGCTGCCCAGGCCGGTCGTCCCGTCGTCGCCGGTGCGGGTATAGATCTTGTTGAGCCTGACCATCGGTCTGCTCCGCTTCAGCCGCGGTTGAAGTATACGGCGAGCAGGATCAGCACCAGCGCGACGAACTGCAGCATGACGCGCGCCTGCATCAGCTTGTTGGAAGTGTTGCCGGAGCCGCCGCGCATCATGTTGGCGAGGCCGCGGATCAGGACGACCACGACGGCGACCATGACGAGGATGGCGAGGATGTTGAAGGCGGTGGCCATGACGAACTTTCCGGAGTTTGCCGCGGCGGCGTTCAGCCCTGCGTCGCGGTGATGCGGTAGAAGATGGATGCCGGCAAGAGCCGCTTCAGCAGCACACCCGCTCTTGCCGGCAGGGTGACGACATAGTGCGGATTCGGCCGCGGCGAAGTGAGGGCATGGCGCAGAACCGCGTGGACGGCCTCGGGGCCGAGCTTGAAGCGCGACCGGACGCCGCCGGCGCGAAGCCGGGCAAGCTGCGCCTGGTACGCCTCGCGGTGCACCGAGCCTTCCACGTCGATGTTCTTCTCGAAATGGATGAGGCCGTTCGCGGCGATCCTGCTCGCCACGGGGCCGGGCTCTATCAGCGACACGTGGATGCCCGACCCCGCGAGTTCGGCGCGAAGGCAGAGCGTCAGCCCCTCCAGCGCGTGCTTGGAGGCCGAATAGGCGCCGCGAAAGCGCACGGGCACGAGACCGAGGATCGAGGAGCAGTTGACGATGCGCCCGTGGCCCCGGCGGCGCATCGCCGGCACGACGCGCCGCGTCAGGTCGTGCCAGCCGAAGAAGTTTGCCTCGAACTGGGCGCGCAAGGCCTCGACCGGCAAGTCCTCGACCGCGCCCGTTTGGGCGTAGGCGCCATTGTTGAACAGGGCGTCGAGCCGGCCGCCGGTCCGCTTCAGGACGGTCCCGGCGAGCGCGGCGATCGAATCAGGCTCGGCATAGTCGAGATAAAGCGCCTCGAGGCCGTCGGCCTCGAGCCGCGACAGGTCCTCGGGCTTGCGCGCCGTGGCGAAGACGCGCCAGTCCTCGGCCTTGAGCGCGCGCGCGCAAAAGGCGCCGATGCCCGACGACGCGCCAGTGACGATGATTGTCCGCGACCCGTGCACCGCTTGCCTGCCGCCCGGCTCCTTGCCATATGCCGCTTTCCCTTCCCATATTCGCGGCGGCGAGACAATCGGACGGAGAGAGGATGCGACGGATCGTGGCCCTCAAGCGGGTGCTTTACGACGCATTCGGCCACTTCAACGACGATGACGGCTGGGCGATGGCCAGCCATCTGGCGATCTCCACGCTGATGGCCATTTTCCCTTTCCTCATCTTCGCCACGACGCTGGCGTCTTTTCTCGGCGCCCAGGCCTTCGCCGACACTGCCGTCCACCTGATCTTCGACACCTGGCCCGCTACGATCGCCGATCCGATCGCCCGCGAAGTGGTCAGCGTGCTGACGGTGCAGCGCTCCGACCTCCTGACCTTCGGCTTCGTCGCTGCCGCCTACTTCGCCTCCAACGGCATCGAGGCGCTGCGCACTTCGCTCAACCGCGCCTACCGAGTCACCGAGACCCGTTCCCTGCTTTTCCGGCGTCTGCAGAGCCTCGCCTTCGTGCTCGTCGCCACGGTGGGCATCGCCGCGATCTCGGTGCTGCTCGTCTTCGCGCCGCTTCTGGCGCGGCTCGCCGAGACCCGTTTCGTGTGGCTGGAGCCCTATATGGGCACGAGCACGCTGTGGCGCCTGGTCATCGCCTCCGTTGTCATCGTCCTCGGCCTGTTCGCCGTGCACATGTGGTTGCCGGCCGGCAAGCGCCGCCTGCGCCGCATCGTGCCGGGTATCGCCTTCACGCTGATCGGGTGGCTCGCGGGCTCGACGCTGTTCGCCGCCTATCTCGAGCGCTTTTCTTCCTATGTGTCGACCTATGCCGGGCTCGCCTCGATCATGGTGGCGATCGTCTTCCTCTACATGGTCTCGGCATTCTTCATCCTCGGCGGGGAACTCAATGCCGCGATCAGCCGCTACTTCGATTCGCGGGCGAGGGTGCCGCGCTGATCCGCCATCAGGATATGGCCGGCGCCTGCTGTCTGGCGGTGGCGAGACCGACGCCCAGCGTGACCAGCGCCATGCCGGCCAACTGAAAGAGGGTCAGCGTTTCGCCGAATAGGACGTAGGCGATCACCGCGGTGACGGCCGGGACGAGGTAGAACAGCGAGGCGACCCCGGCCATCGCGCCCTCGCGGATCATCACCATCAGCAGGAAGATCGCGCCGATCGACAGCACCAGCACCAGCCAGACCATGGCGAACACCAGCTCACCGGAAAGCGTGAAGGCGCCCGTCTCCAGCGCCAGCGCCGCCGCGGCCGTCACCGTGCCGCCGCCGAGATACTGCCACATCGTGCCCGAGATCAGGTCGCCGCCGCCGAAGCGCTTCTGCCAGACGGTACCGGCGCTCATGCCGAACACGGATATGACCGCGGCCGCGAGCGCTGCGCCGCTCACCCCGCTGACGGCGCCGAGCTTCGGCCACAGGACCATGGCCACGCCGGCGAAGCCCGCGGCGAGGCCGGCCCAGTGGCGTGGCAGGATCCTCTCTTTCAGGAAGGCGCCGGCCATCACCGCCGTGATCAACGGCTGCAGGCCGACGATCAGCGCGGACAGGCCCGCCGGCATGCCGTTGTCGATCGCCCAGAAGACGCCGCCGAGATAGACGCCGTGCATGAGCGTGCCCGCGATCGCCGAATGCAGCGCCTGGCGCGGCGTCGAGGCGCGCGCGCCCATCAGCCTGGCGATCAGCGCGATGAGCACGAAGGCGATGGCGAAACGCGCCGCGAGGAAGGTGAACGGCTCCGCCCAGGGCATGGCATAGCGCGCGCCGATGAAGCCGGTCGCCCACAGGACGACGAAGAGGGGCGGGATCAGGCGCGACGGGACGTGCATGCGACGGGGCCGGGGGAGAAGAGGATGTCCGGTCGAAGGCTCTAATTCGAATAGATCGGTTAGGCAAAGCGAAACGGCTGAAACCTAGCATCAACCGGATTGAACGCGTGGGGCGGGACCGAGAGGGTAGGCGAGGCGGACCGAAAGGGCCTGGCATGCTTCTGGACCTCGACGCGACCTGGATCGTGCTGGCGATCGCCGTCGTCGCGATCCTGTCCTACATCGTCGGCGTCTTCTTCGACGCGCTGATGAAGGACGACGGCTTCGGTTCCACCGGCAACATGCTGGTGATGACCGGCGGTTTCTTCGCCGCGGTGCTTGGCGCCAACGCGCGCGGTATCCGCTTCGACACGCTGGGCACCGCCGCCGCCGCCGGCCTCGCGGGCGCGTTTGCCGCGTTCGCGCTGCTCGGCCTCGTCAAGGCCGGGCTTTCGCGGCTGTGATGGCCTGCGCGGCCGCGACCGTCAGTCCAGCCCGACCATCGACCGTATCTCCGCGGGCGTCGCGCCGCGCTCGCGCAGTTCGGCAATGCCGCTATCCCCCGCGCTCTTCGACAGCTTGCGCCCGTCCGGACCGGTCACCAGCCGGTGGTGAAAGTAGGCTGGCGGGGCGAAGCCGAAGAGTTCCTGCAACAGCCGCTGGACGGAGGTGGCGAGGTATAGGTCGCGGCCGCGCACCACGCGGTCGACGCCCTGGAGCGCGTCGTCGGCGACAACCGACAGCAGATAGCTGGTCGGGACGTCGCGCCGGGCGATGACGACGTCGCCCCAGTCCTGCGGGCGCGCGTCGATCGAGGCGGCCGTCTGCATGCCCATGTCGGCGTACTCGGTCCAGGCGAGGGGCCTTGCGATGCGCTCCAGCGCCGCGGCGCTGTCCAGACGCCAGGCAAAGGGATCGCCGCGGTCGATGCGCCGCCGCCGTTCGCGCGCGCCGAGGGTCCGGTCGAGACCCGGATAGAGCGGGGCGCCGTCGGGGTCGCGCGGCCAGCGCCCGCCCTTCGCTTCCGCCTCGACGATCGCCGCGCGAACCTCGCCGCGGCTCATGAAGGCCGGATAGACGAGTTCCTCCTCGATCAGCCGGCCGAGGAGGTCGCGGTACTCGCCGAAATGCTCGGACTGCCGGCGCACGGGGGTTTCCCATTCGATGCCCAGCCATTCGAGGTCGCGATAGATCGCCGCCTCGAATTCCGGCGTACAGCGCGCGACGTCGATGTCCTCGATGCGGAGCAGCAGGCGGCCGCCGCAGCCCTGCGCCATGCGCTGATTGACGAGCGCCGAAAAGGCGTGGCCGAGATGCAGCCTGCCGTTGGGACTGGGCGCGAAGCGGAAGACCGGCCTCATGTATCCTGCCAGATTCGGGTTGCACCGCGGCCCGGGATTGCTACTTCCCCTCCGAGACCGCGGCAAGGCTGAGGCGAAATGCGGCGCATCCGGACGGCGGACGACATCGAGGAGGGGCTGGAGGCGCTCGTCTGCGCCGACCCGCGGCTCCGCTCCGTGCGGGCCTTCGCCGGCGAAGTCCCGCTGCGGCTGTCGCCGCCGGGCTTTGCCAGCCTCGTCGCCATCGTCGTCGGACAGCAGGTGTCGCGGGCCAGCGCCGACGCCATCTACGGCCGGCTCGCGCAGCTCGCCGATCCGCTGGCGCCGCAGGCGCTGCTCGACGGCGGGGAGGCGCTCTACCGCGCGGCCGGCCTGTCGCGGCCGAAGATGCGCACGCTCGACGCGCTGTCGCACGCCGTGGTCGAGGGAAGGCTCGACATCGACGCGCTGGCCTCGGTCGACGCAGCCGAAGCCATGGCCGGTCTCTTGGCGATACCGGGCATCGGTCCGTGGACCGCCGAATGCTACCTGCTTTTCGCGGCCGGGCATCCGGACGTCTTCCCGGCGCGCGACGTCGCCCTGCAGAGTGCGGTCGCGCACGGGCTCGGGCTCGATGGCCGGCCGGGTGAGAAAGCACTCGCCGCACTGGCCGAATCATGGTCTCCTTGGCGCGGTGTGGCGTCGCGCCTGTTCTGGGCGTATTATGCACGCATGAAGGGCAAGGAGGCCGTTCCGCTTTCGTAAACGCTGAAGGAACCGCTGGTTTCGCGATCAAATGCCGGCCGGTGTGTCGTCCGCGCCGCTTCACATTGCTGTCACCTGCCGCTTACACTATCCGCGCCGTTCGCTTCGCAAGCCATGGAGGGTGTCGGGCGTGACGATTGCGGTCTCACCGGAAGCGTTGCCTGCGCTGGTTCTCAACGCCGACTACCGGCCGCTCAGCTACTACCCGCTCTCGCTGTGGTCCTGGCAGGACGCGATCAAGGCGGTGTTCCTCGACCGGGTCAACATCGTCGCCGAGTACGACCACCAGGTCTCTTCACCGTCGTTCCGGATGCGCCTGCCGAGCGTGGTCAGCCTGAAGAGCTACGTGAAACCCTCGCGCAACCCGGCCTTCACCCGTTTCAACGTGTTCCTGCGCGACCGTTTCCAATGCCAGTACTGCGGCACGCACGAGGACCTGACCTTCGACCACGTGATCCCGCGCCACTGCGGCGGCGCCACGACCTGGGAGAACGTGGTCGCCGCCTGCTCGCCCTGCAACCTGCGCAAGGGCGGGCTGCTGCCGGCGCAGGCGAAGATGTGGCCGCTGCAGACTCCCTTCCAGCCGACGGTCCACGACCTGCACAACAACGGCAAGCGCTTCCCGCCCAACTATCTGCACGAGAGCTGGATGGACTATCTCTACTGGGACGTCGAGCTGGAGCCGTAAGCCGGTCCCGTGCCGGCGGCTCTCCGCGCCAATCCCCCGCCGATCAGGGCCTTGCGATTGCGCCGCGATAGGCGATCGCGGCGAGCGCGAGGCTGGCGATGGCGTTCCAGCCCGCCATGGAAAGGCCGAGCACCCTGAGGGCGGCCTTGTCGCAGGAGGGCGGCACGAACCGGTCGAGCGCGTCGAGCACGCCCTGGCCGCCGGTATCGACCGACGCGCCCACGTCGCCGCAGTCGGTGGGGCCGGGCCACCATGCCCATTCGACGCCGGAGTGATAGACGCCGAGATAGAGGCCGTAGGTCATCAGCAGGCCGCCGGCGAAGAGCAGGCCGCGCGTCAGCCAGGCCGGCCCGCCGGATCGCGAAGACGCCGCGGCGAGCAGCATCAGCGGCACCCCGACATAGTAGGGCGTGCGCTGCTCGTAGCAGAGCTTGCAGGGGATGTAGCCGCCGATGTGCTGGAAGCCGAGCGCCGTGCCGACGACGGCGGCCATGCCCAATGCCAGCAGGAGGGCGGTGAGGGTCTGGGTGCGCCCTGCGGGGCGGGTGAGGAACATAACGCGCGCCTTCAGAATATGTACTTGACCGAAACGAAACCGCCGATCAGCAGCACCATGAAAAGGGTGAAAAGAAGACCGAGATTCTTTTCGATGAACTCCCGGATCGGCTCGCCGAAGCGGTGCAGGAGCCAGGAAACAAGGTAGAAGCGGAAGCCCCGGCCGACGACGGAGACGACGACGAAAGTGAGCAGGTCGAGGCCGGTGAAGCCGGAAAAGATCGTCAGCACCTTGTAGGGGAATGGCGTGATCGCGGCGAACAGCACGCCCCAGCCGCCCCAGATGTCATACCACTGCTGGATGCGCGAAAACGCCTCCTGGGCGTTGTACAGGTCGATGATCGGCTTGCCGACGACGTCGAACAGGAAGGCTCCGATGACATAGCCGAACATCGCGCCGATCACCGAGGCGATCGTGCAGATCAGCGCGTAGCGCATCCACCTGCTCCGCTCCGCCAGCACCATGGGGATCAGAAGCACGTCCGGGGGGATCGGGAAGACCGAACTCTCGACGAAGGAGACGCCCGCGAGCGCCTTCTCGGCGTCCTTGCGCGCGGCGAGCGACATGGTCCAGTCGTAGAGTCGGCGAAGCATCGGTGCCCCCGGTTGTGGCACGCCTCTCTAGAAAGAAATGCCGCGCCGCACAATGCCCGCCGCCTTCGCGTCGCACACGGCTGCGTGAGGGCCGGTGCCGGGCGGGCGATTCGACCGCCGTGTTGACGGCGGGCGGCCTCTCCGTATAGTCCGCAGCGGTCGCGTCCCGCGCGGCGGCCCCATTGGCGGAATTGGTAGACGCGCTCGACTCAAAATCGAGTTCCGCAAGGAGTGCTGGTTCGATCCCGGCATGGGGCACCACGAACCCCCCGCAGGACCGGGCGACGGGGGTCGCAGATCGGGTCGTGCGAGGAATTCCCTTTCTGGCGAGGATGTCCCGCGATATGTCTGCGGCGGGGAAGGCGCTTCCGGCCGGGTTCTCCCGGCAGGTCGCCTTAGCCGTCGATTCGGATGCGGGGAGCGACATGTACGACATCGGGTTTCTGGACGGCGGGCTGTTCGTCGGGCGCGTCTGGCGAGATGCGGCCGGGGGACCCGCCGTGGTGACCCATCGCGACGGCAAGGTCGTCGACATCACGGCGCGCGCCGCGCCGACCGTCCGCGACATCGTCGAGCTCGACGATCCCGCAGCCCATGTCCGCGACGCCGGGGGCGTCGAATTGTGCGACGTCGCGCCTCTGCTGGAACACGGCGCCGTCGACGGCGTCCGCCTGCTGGCGCCGGTCGACCTTCAGCCCGTCAAGGCGTGCGGGGTCACGTTCGCCCGGTCCATGATCGAACGGGTCATCGAGGAGCGCGCCGCGGGAGACCCCGACCGGGCGGCGGCCATCCGCGACCGTGTGGCGGCGCTGATCGGCGACAGCCTGCGCAACCTCAAGGCCGGCTCGCCCGCCGCACAGCTCGTCAAGGCGGCGCTGATCGAAGAAGGCCTGTGGTCGCAGTATCTGGAAGTCGGCATCGGCCCGGATGCGGAGGTGTTTTCCAAGGCGCAGGTCCTGGCATCGGTCGGGCACATGTCCGACGTCGGCCTCCACCCGATCTCGCGCTGGAACAATCCGGAACCGGAAATGGTGCTGCTCGTCGACTCGCGCGGCCGGGTCAAGGGCGCGACGCTGGGTAACGACGTCAACCTGCGCGACGTCGAGGGTCGCTCGGCGCTGCTTCTCGGCAAGGCCAAGGACAACAACGCTTCCTGCGCGATCGGTCCCTTCGTCCGTCTGTTCGACGCCAGCTACTCCATCGATGACGTCCGCAACGCCGAGCTGAACCTGACCGTCGTCGGCGAAGACGGCTTCGTCATGGAAGGCCGCAGCTCGATGGCGTTGATCAGCCGGGATCCCCTCGATCTCGTTGCCCAGACGATCGGCCGCCATCACCAGTACCCGGACGGCCTGGCATTGTTCCTCGGGACGTCGTTTGCGCCGATCATGGACCGCGATGCGCCGGGGGCGGGCTTCACCCATCACGTGGGAGACGTCGTGACGATCGAATCCGAAAAGCTCGGAACGCTCGTCAACCGTGTCCGGCTGGCGACCGAATGCGCGGAATGGACCTTCGGCATCGCCCATCTCATGCGGAATCTCGCCGGGCGAAACCTGCTCTGACGCCATTTGCCGGCGGTTCGGCGTGGTCCTGCCGACGACAGGGCGTTGCAGCGGCGTGGCCTTGCCAGGCCTTCATCAACATTTGGCCAGATTCCGATGGTGACCTTGCGTGAGGCATGCAACGGCCGGTCGCCCTGCGCGTTATGCGACCGGCCCTGCCGGGAGACCCGCAATGGATCGTTACCAGTTCCGCTTGCCCGTCCGCCTGAAGCCGTCGCCCGACGTGCCGGTGCTCGAGCTGTACGATATCGACGACGCCCTCGACTTTCTCCGGTCGGTCCCCGAGGAGCGCCGCGGCGCGGAATTCCTGGCGGCCGCGGACGCCTGCGCCGCCGCGAGCATGGACAGGATGTCGTCGGAAGACGCGCGCTGGATGCTCGTCCGCTTCGCCCGCGAGGCCGAGCTCCTGTCGAACGACATGCGGGTCGCGATCGACGACCGCGGCGAGATCGTGCTGCTCGACGGAGCGGCCGCGGGGCGCGCGTCCTAGCGGATTGTCCGCTTGCTTCCGCCTGGCCGGCGGGCCTTCGCGGCTGCAGTGCGGTTGCGTGCAGTGCAAAAATGTCATAGCCCTAGCGCTCCCTGCATCGGCAAGGAGCGCAGCCGGCGCGGACATGCTCGAACGGCGCGAGACCTACGAAGCCCTCTATCGCGACTTCCGCTGGCGGATACCGGAGCGGTTCAACATCGGCGTTTCGGTCGCGGACGCCTGGGCCGAGCGCGATCCCGGTCGCACCGCCCTCTTCGACTACAGCCCTGGTGGCGAGCCGCTGCGCCTCACCTTCGGCGAGCTCGCCGACCGGTCGAACGCGTTCGCCGACGCGCTGAGGTCGCGTGGCGTCGGGCGGGGCGACCGCGTCGCGCTGCTCCTGCCGCAATCCTTCGAGACGCTGATCGCCCATGTCGCCACCTACAAGCTCGGCGCGGTCGCCGTGCCGCTGGCGCTGCTGTTCGGCGTCGAAGCGCTGGAATACCGGCTGCACACGGCGGGCGCGAAGGCGATCGTCACCAACCGGACGGGCGCCGCCAAGGTCGAGGCGATCCGAAGGAGGCTGCCCGCGCTCGCGACCGTCGTGGTCGTCGACGGCGGCGGCGAAACGGACTTCCGGAGCATGGTCGAGGCAGGCAGCACCGGCTTCACGCCCGTCGATACCGGGGCGGACGACCCGGCGCTGATGATCTTCACCTCGGGTACGACCGGGCCGCCGAAGGGCGCGCTGCACGGCCACCGTGTGCTGCTCGGCCACCTGCCCGGCATCGAGATGGCCTACGAGTTCCTGCCGCGGGAAGGCGACGTGATGTGGACCCCGGCCGACTGGGCCTGGGCGGGCGGGCTGCTCAACGCGCTCCTGCCGGCGCTCTATTTCGGCGTTCCGGTGGTCGCGGCCCGCTTCGACCGGTTCGAGCCGGAGAGCGCGCTGGAACTGATGGAGGCGATGCGGGTGCGGCTCGCCTTCATCCCGCCGACGGCGCTGCGCATGCTGAAGG
>DUSC01000189.1 GCA_012842935.1 Hyphomicrobiales bacterium
CCCGGACGCTGCTCGCGCTTGCGCTGCTCGCCGAACGCGCCGTCGCTCGCTCCCTTCCCGTCCGCTTCCTCGTGCTTGCCCTCCTCTTCCGCGCCGAGGCGATCGCCCGCCGCTTCGTCGCCCGGGAGGCGGCGGCGCTGATCGCCAAGGCGGCCGAGACCGGTTATTCGCACCTCCCGGACCTCGCCGGCCTCGATCTCGCCGGCCTCGACGAACTTCCCGGCCCGCACCGCGGCCCTGCCGATGCGCAGCTCCTTTCGCTGCGGCTGCGCATCCTCGCCGCCGTGCTCGGCATGTTATCGGACGCGGAGGACATCATTGACGACGGTTCCGCCGTGTTCCCCGACGACTGGTCCTGCGGCAGATTTGGCGGCTGGCCTGCTGTCGCGGCGCCCGGCGCCGACGGCACGCCGCTCCGACCCCTGCTGCTCGTCATCCGCCTCCCCGCCGCGCGCCGTCCGTCCCGCCCACCCTGACGCCTCGTCGTCGCAAGAGAACCTCTGATCCGCGAATCCGCCATGCCCTCCCGGGTACGATACTGCTTGTCCGCGAAGACGGACGCCGCCGCCCCGTCCTCATCCTGAGATGCGAGCTGAGCGAGCCTCGAAGGACGAGGGCGGGTGCGTCGGCCTTATTTATTCCGGGACCCGAAATAATTCGTGCCCTGAAGGCGGATATCTGCTATTCAACCGGCAAGGCGTCCCGTCGAAGGCGCCGTACGGAACAACCGGCTGCCCAGGACGGCCGCCGGCCGGGAGGAGAGGATGTATCTCGGGCTGGATCTCGGCACCTCGGGTGTCAAGGCGCTGCTGATCGACGGCAGCCAGCATGTCGTCGGCTCGGCGAACGGTGCCCTGGAGGTGTCGCGGCCGCATTCGGGCTGGTCGGAGCAGGACCCGGCCGACTGGATCAGCGCCACCAAGGACGCCGTCGGCCAGCTGAAGCGTACGCATCCGCGCGAACTCGCGGCCGTACGCGGCATCGGCCTGTCCGGCCAGATGCATGGCGCGACCCTGCTCGACGCCTCCGACGCGGTGCTCCGGCCGTGCATCCTGTGGAACGACACGCGCAGCTTCGCCGAAGCGGCGGCGCTCGACGCCGATCCGCGTTTCCGCGCGCTGACCGGCAACATCGTCTTTCCCGGCTTCACGGCACCGAAGCTCGCCTGGGTGAAGGCGCACGAACCGGCGCTCTTTGCCAAGGTGGCGAAGGTTCTGCTGCCCAAGGATTTCCTGCGGCTGTGGCTGACCGGCGAGCACATCTCGGAAATGTCGGATTCGGCCGGCACGTCCTGGCTCGACGTGGGACGCCGCGCCTGGGCGCCGGACCTGCTCGCCGCCACCGACCTCGGCGTCGAGCACATGCCGGCGCTGGTCGAGGGGACGCAGCCGGCGGGCCGGCTCCGCGCCGAACTCGCCGCGCGCTGGGGGATTTCCGCCCTGGTGACGGTCGCCGGCGGCGCCGGCGACAACGCGGCCTCGGCCTGCGGCATGGGCACGGTCGGCGAGGGTCACGCCTTCGTCTCGATCGGAACGTCGGGCGTTCTCTTCGCCGCCAACGACGCCTACCGGCCGAGCCCGGAGACGGCCGTGCATACCTTCTGCCACGCGCTGCCCGCCACCTGGCACCAGATGGGCGTCATCCTGTCGGCGACGGATTCGCTGAACTGGCTGTCGGGTGTCACCGGCCGCGAGGCGGCGGAGCTGACCGCCGAGCTCGGCGACACGCTGCGCGCCCCGACCGGCGTCACCTTCCTGCCTTACCTGTCGGGCGAGCGCACGCCGCACAACGACGCCGCGATCCGCGGCGCCTTTGCCGGTCTCGGCCATGAGAGCGGCCGGACGGCGCTGACGCAAGCCGTGCTCGAGGGCGTGGCGTTCGCCTTCCGCGACAGCCTCGAGGCGCTGCATGCCGCCGGCACCGAGCTTTCCCGCGTCACCGCCATCGGCGGCGGCTCGCGCTCGCGCTACTGGCTGAAGGCGATCGCCACCGCGCTCGGCCGCCCGGTGGACATCCCGGCCGACGGCGATTTCGGCGCCGCCTTCGGCGCGGCACGCCTCGGCCTCATCGCCGCCGAGGGCGCCGATCCGCTCGCCGTGTGCTCGCCGCCGGCAACCGCCTCGACCATCGAGCCCGATGCCGGCCTGGTGCCGGCCTTCGCCGACGCCTATCGGCGTTACCGCGCTCTCTACCCCGCCTTGAGAGGAGTTTCCCCATGACCACCGGTTTCTTCGGCGACATCGAGCCGATCCGCTACGAAGGCCCGCAGTCGACCAACCCGCTCGCCTACCGCCACTACGACAAGGACGAGGTGGTGATGGGCAAGCGAATGGAGGACCATCTGCGCTTCGCCGTCGCCTACTGGCATTCTTTCGCCTGGCAGGGGGGCGACCCGTTCGGCGGCCAGACTTTTCAGCGGCCCTGGTTCCCGAAGGCGGGTGCGGTCGACACGATGGAACTGGCGAAGCTGAAGGCGGACGTCGCCTTCGAGATGTTCAGCCTCCTCGGCGTTCCCTATTACTGCTTCCATGACGCCGACGTGCGCCCCGAGGCCGACACCTTCGCCGAGAGCGCGGCGCGGCTCGATGAGATCGTCGACGTCTTCGAGGCGAAGCAGCAGAAGACCGGCGTCAAGCTCTTGTGGGGTACGGCGAACCTCTTCTCGCACCGCCGCTTCATGGCGGGCGCGGCGACCAATCCCGACCCGGACGTGTTCGCCTATGCCGCCGCCACGGTGAAGAAGTGCATCGACGTCACCAAGCGGCTGAAGGGCGAGAACTACGTGCTGTGGGGCGGCCGCGAAGGCTACGAGACGCTGCTCAACACCGATCTCAAGCGCGAGCGTCAGCAGGCAGGCCGCTTCCTGTCGCTGGTGGTCGATTACAAGCACCGCATCGGTTTCAAGGGCACGATCCTGATCGAGCCGAAGCCGCAGGAGCCGACCAAGCACCAGTACGACTACGATGTCGCCACGGTTTATGGCTTCCTCAAGGAGTTCGGCCTGGAAAAGGAAGTCAAGGTCAACATCGAGCAGGGCCACGCCATCCTCGCCGGCCACTCCTTCGAGCACGAGCTGGCGCTCGCCGTGTCGCTCGGCATCTTCGGCTCGATCGACATGAACCGCAACGACTACCAGTCGGGCTGGGACACCGACCAGTTCCCCAACAACGTTCCGGAGATGGCGCTCGCCTACTACCAGGTGCTCCAGGGCGGCGGCTTCAAGACCGGCGGCACGAACTTCGACGCCAAGCTGCGCCGCCAGTCGCTCGAACCGGAGGACCTGCTGATCGCCCATATCGGCGGCATGGACGCCTGCGCCCGGGGCCTGAAGGCTGCCGCGCGGATGATCGAGGACAAGGCGCTGTCCGGTCCGCTGGAAGAGCGCTATGCCGGCTGGAGGTCGGCCGAGGGCAAGGCGATGCTGGCCGGCAAGCGCACGCTGGAGGAGATCGCCGAGCGCGTCGTCAAGAAGAAGATCGAACCTCAGCCGAAGTCTGGCCGGCAGGAGCTGCTCGAGAACATCGTCAACCGCTACGTGTGACCGTCCTTCGGCGTGCCTTCACGGAGTCGATGAAGGTACGCGGCGGCACGATGTGGCAATGCGGGCGATAGCGAAAGGTTCCAGGACGCGGCGCGAGCAAGTCATCGACGTTGCGGTGCCCCGCGACGCCGCAGCCGCTTCGCGCCATGCGCCGGCGCAGCGCGCGACGCCGGACCGCGAGCGCCGACCGCGCGGTCAGAGCTCCCGGTAGAGTGCGTCGATGCTGTCCGCGCGGTAGCGCAGCGGCACCGCGCCCTCGACCATCCATGCGTCGACCGTTTCGCCGCGCAGTAGGCGACAGGCCTGGCCCGTTTCGACCACCGCGCCGCCGTAGAGCCGGTTGGCCAGGTTGAGGATGCCGGTCCGGTGCATCGCCGACGTACCGCTGCCGCAGGCGTCCTTGACCAGCGCGACACGGAAGCCGCGCGCCACGGCATCCTTCACGGTGGCGTCGACGCAAGCCTCGGTCCATACGCCCGATACGAACAGCCATTCGATGCCCCGGCCGCGCAGCAGCGCCTCCAGCCGGCCGTCGCCGAAAGCGCTTGCCTCTGACTTGACCAGCACATCTTCGCCATCGGCCGGGCCGCTCTCGGGGCAGAGCGCGGTGAGCGGATCGTCCTTGTCGCTGAAGGCGGAGGTTCCGTCGGGCATCATCGGGTGGAAGGGGCGGGTGGAGGCCGGGTCGACAATGTAGGCGCAGTGGATCACCGGAACCGCGAGGCCGCGCGCCACCGCCTGCAGGTGCGCTGCATTTGCGAGGATCGCCCCGTAGTCCTCGACCAGATAGCGCGGATCGCGGCGGTGCTCCTCCTGGAGGTCGACGAACAGGGCCGCGACCTTGCCGCGGGGCACAGACAGGCGGTTCTTCATCGCGGCGGACTCCGGTTGCCGGCCCCGGTCCTGAAAGGACGCGCGTGGCTCCCCCGATCCTAGAGCCGAATCCCATCACGTTGCATCGTAACCTGCGGCAGCGAAGTAGTTTCGGCATTCTGCCGGGGTGAAGAGGTCGATGATGCGGCCGATGGCGTTCCAGAGGCCGTCGACGGTGCGCTCGGCGGCCTTTCTGAGC
>DUSC01000190.1 GCA_012842935.1 Hyphomicrobiales bacterium
CTCTACCGCGAAGCAGGGATGGTGCCGCTACTGCTCGTGGCGCTGGGGCGGCTGCAATGACCGCGCAGCAAGCTCGAGATCAAGCTCGTGTGCGAGTCCGACGACGACGACACGCTCGCGGCCATCCGGGCACACCCCCTCCGTCCGAACATCGAGGTGATCGAGGTGCCACCGACCGGACCCCGCACCAAGCCGAAGGCGCTCGCCTATGCCCTGCCGACGGTCGAGGGCGAGTTTGTCGTCCTCTACGACGCCGAGGACAGGCCGCATCCGCTCCAGCTTCTCGAAGCCTGGCAGAAGTTCCGCAGCGGCGGTCCCGACCTCGCCTGCCTGCAGGCGCCGCTGGAGGTAACGAACGGCAACGCCGGGCCGATCGCGCGCCTGTTCGCGCTCGAATACGCCGCGCTGTTTCGCGGTCTGCTGCCCTTCCTCGCACGTCGGCGGCTCATCCTGCCGCTTGGCGGCACGTCGAACCACTTCCGCCGCAGCGTCCTCGAAGAAGTCGGCGGCTGGGATCCCCACAATGTCACTGAAGACGCCGACCTCGCCGTTCGCCTTTCGCGGCACGGCTACCGCACGGAGACGATCTCGCGGCCGACCCGGGAGGCGGCACCCGTCGATTTTGCCACGTGGCTGCCGCAGCGTACGCGCTGGTTCAAGGGCTGGCTGCTCACGTGGCTGGTCCATATGCGCGATCCGCTCCGGCTCCTGCGCGAACTGGGGCTCGGTTCCTTCCTCGTCACGCAGGTCCTCTTTGTCGGCATGGTGCTGTCCGCCTTCGCCCATCCGATCATGATCGCCACCGTCTTCGTTCTCGTCGCGGGCCTGGCGCTGGGCTTTCCGATCGGCACGGGGCAACGCAGCCTCCTCGCCGTGGACGCCGTGAACGTCGCCGGCGGGTATGCGTCGTTCATCCTGCTCGGACGGCAGACGCTGACGTCCGGAGAGCGGCGCGGCTTCTGGAAGGCGGTCGCCTTCACGCCCGTCTATTGGCTGATGCTCTCCCTGGCGGCGCTGAAATCCGTCGTCCAGCTCTGGCGAGCGCCGTATTTCTGGGCGAAGACCCACCATCCGCCGCGTCGCGCGGCCTCGGCCCGAACGAACGCGGCCGGTTTCAGCCCGCCGGCCGAGCGAGAAAGGCCGGCCCTTCGCCGATGATCTTGGGGTCGTTCCTGCCGATCGCCTCGAGGTCGCGGCCGTCATAGGGCATCGAGAGCAGGATCTTGCGGATCACCGCCAGCCGCGCCCGGCGCTTGTCGTTCGCCCTGACCACGGTCCATGGCGCGTGGTCGGTATGGGTGCGGTCGAGCATGAGGTCCCGGGCGCGCGTGTATTCGTCCCACTTGGCGATGCCGGCGACGTCGATCGGCGAGAACTTCCAGTTCTTCAGCAGGCTGTGCCGGCGGTCGTGGAAGCGCTCGAGTTGGGTTTCCCGGCCGATGTTCAGCCAGAACTTGAAGAAATGGATGCCGTCATTGACGATCCGCTGCTCGAAATGCGGGGTTTCGTCGAGGAACCTGGCATGCTCCCGCGGCGTGCAGAATCCCATGACGGGTTCGACGCCGGCGCGATTGTACCAGGAGCGGTCGAACGTGACGAATTCCCCCGCGGTCGGGAACTGGGCCACGTAGCGTTGGTAGTACCACTGGCCGCGCTCGGTTTCCGTCGGCTTTGTCAGCGCGACGTTCCGCGCCGTGCGCGGATTCATGTACTGGCGGACGACGAAGATCGTGCCCCCCTTGCCGGCCGCATCGCGGCCCTCGAAGACCGCGAGCACGCGCTCGCCCGTCTTCTGCATCCATGCCTGCAGCTTCACCAGTTCGATCTGCAGACGCTCGAGCGCCGCCTCGTACTCCTTGACCGGCATCTTGTCGGCATAGGGGTAACCGCCGGCGGTCAGCGAATTCTTGTCGATCCAGTCGGGCAGCTTCGGATCGTCGATGTCGAAGACGCGCTCCTTGCCGTCGATGGTGATCACGACACCCTTTTCCGCGCCGCCGCCATTGTTCTTCGCCATTGTGAATCGACCCTTTCCCGTTTCCGCCGTCATGCTATTGGGAGGCCGCGATGCGGTCCAGTGTCCGCGGAGGGACGAAAGGCGGCCATGAACGAGCAAGGCGACGATGGCGCCTGGACGATGGCAAGGGTTCAGGAACGGCTGGTCGAGAACCGCTGGACCCTCGCAGCCGCGGCGGTGGCGGTTGCCGTCGTTGCCGTGGTGCCGGATCCCGGCTGGCTCGTTCCGTTGGCGGCCGTCTTGGCCGTGGCGGCCGTGGCGGTCGCCGCGCCGCGGCGCACGGTCGTCGGC
>DUSC01000191.1 GCA_012842935.1 Hyphomicrobiales bacterium
GGCGATGCCCAACAAGGTCGATCCGTTTCCGAAACTCTCCGCCGTGGTGAAGCTGCCGCCGCGCAAGGCGGCGAGCGAAGACGCCGCGGCGGAAGGCGGCCCGCGTCGGCGCTCGCGCGAGGAACGCGCGGCAAGGCGCGTCCGCAGCCCCGACCGGGCGACCGACGGGTAGGGCGACGCGCCTCCGACCGGATCCGTTCCGCCGTCGACGGCACGACGCGATACGGGCGCCCGGCCCGTCTGCGTTCCCGTTCTGTAACGACGGCGACACCGTATGCCGGCGTCGCGCGATCCGGCGGATACGCAGGCGCGCTATCAGCCCGGCCGTGGCGCTTCCACCCGCAGCCGATGGGGCCGGTCCCGGGCGCGCCGAGCGGGGCTGTTGCGAAGACGATCGTCCGCTGCAGCCTCTCCGCCAACCTTCCCTTCGCTGAGCGCGCCGTTCCTGCGGCGGGGGCCGCCGCTGCTCGCGAAGGGGAGGCTTGGCAGCCGTCGCGTCCGCATGATGGAACGACTCAGGCTTGACGCCGCCGCAGGACGGACTCACCTTTGTTAGCCGGGGGTGAATTCGTCGCGTCGTTCCAGAGTGCCAGAATGCCCAGCCTCAAGAGCCACTTCGTTTCCCTGGTGCTGAAGCACAGCCGCAAGAAGGCCTTCACCAGTCCGGAAGGTCTGCACCGTTGGATCGCCCGTTCCCGGCGCACGCAGACGCACCGCCCGCCGCCGCGCCATGCCGCGCGGCTCAGGATTTCCGAGCGCAGGATCGGCGGTTTCCCGGTCTACGACGTCGCCCCGCGTGACCGGCCGGCCACGGGCAAGCGGATTATCTACTTCCACGGCGGCGCCTATGTCTTTGAGATCACGCCCTATCACTGGGGTCTGATCGCCGAACTCGCCGAACGCCTGGATGCCACCGTCACCGTGCCGATCTATCCGATCGCTCCGGAGCACGATTTCCACGCCATGTTCGGCATGGTACACGCCGTCTACGAGCACGTGCTCGACGAGACGCCGGCCGAAGACATCGCCTTCGTCGGGGATTCGGCCGGCGGCAACATGGCGGTCGTGCTGACCATGATGGCGGCGGAAGCCGGCCTGCCGCGGCCGGCCCGGCATGTTCTCATATCGCCCGGGCTCGACATGAGCCTCAGCAATCCGCGGACCCACGAAGCCGAGCGGCTGGATCCATGGCTGGCGATCCCTGGCGGTCTCGAGGCGATCCGCCTTTATGCGCCGGGCATCGACCGCCGCGACTGGCGCATCAGCCCGATCTACGGCGATCTTTCGGTCCTGCCGCGCACGCTGCTTTTCACCGGCTCGCGCGACATGCTCACGCCGGACAACCTCGCCTTCGCCGAAAAGGCGCGGAGGGCAGGCGTCGAGGTGGAAATCGTCCATGAGGAAGGAATGTTCCACGTCTGGCCGCTGATCGACATGCCCGAGGCGAGACGCGCCCGCGACCGCATCGTTGCGTTTCTCGGCGGCGAAGCGGCCGCAAGGCCTTATCGTCGGTGGAACTGGGGGCCGCTCAGAACCGCCCCTTCTCCCTGAACAGCTCGAATGTCGCGCGGATGTGGTCGGCCGCCGCCCTGACCGGCGCGCTCGCCTCCGGCGTCACGACCATGGCGAGGCTGTAATTGCCCATCTCCGGCAGGCCGTCGGCCGTCGTCAGTTCCACCATGTCCTCGCCGAGGAAGGATTTCGGCAGCGGCGCCACGGCGAGGTCGGCGAGAATCGCCGCGCGTTGCCCGGCCGTATGCGCGCTCATGTAGGCGACGCGGAAATTTCGGCCGTCGCGGCCGAGCGCGTCGAGCGCATTGGCCCGCCAGGCGCACCCCTCCTCCCAGATCGACACCGGCAACGGCTCGCGCAGGTGGGCGCAACCGCCCCTGGCGCCCGCCCACACGATCGGCTCGGTCATCAGCACCTCGGCGCCGTCGAGGCTGACCTTGACGGAGTTCGTCAGCAGCGTGATGTCCAGGGCGCGATCATCCATGCGCCGCCGCAGGTTTATGCTCTGGTCGATGACCACATCGACGGCGATCGAGGGATGCGACTGCGAAAAGCGCTTCAGCACGTGCGGCAGGATTCGCTCGCCGAAATCGTCCGGCGAACCGAGCCTCACGACGCCGGTGATATCGGGAATGATGAATTTGGAGACGGCCTCGCGGTTGATCGCCAGCATGCGCCGCGCGTAGCCGAGCAGCATCTCGCCGTCCGTGGTCAGGGACACCGAGCGGGCGTCGCGGGAAAACACCGCGCGGCCCAGCACGTCCTCGAGTTTCTTGATCTGCATTGACACGGCCGACGGCGTGCGGAACACGGCGTTGGCGGCGGCGGTGAAACTCCCGGTCTCGGCAATTGCGACAAAGGTACGCAGCACATCGAGCTCGAGCAGCGGAAGGGGATGATTGAGAGGCGCCGTCATCGGGACCGTCTTTCAATTTTCTTGATTTAGATCATCATTCCATTTCGATTGATTGAACAACAGAGCAGCGCGATAGTCAACCCGTACCGGATTGGGACCGGCCTGCTGACAACCGGTCTGCTGACAGGAGAAACGATCATGACCTTTTATTCGACCATCGCCCGTGCCGCCGCCGGCTGGCGCGACGCCCGTTCCGCGGCCCGCACGCGGCGGATCATCGCTTCGTTGCCCTCGGATATCCGCAAGGACATCGGCTGGCCGGACGCAACGGACGTGGACCTGCGCCGAGGCGCATCTTCCGGCGGAGCGCAGTGACGCATGCCGCGCCTCGCACCGGGCCGTTCGACGGCGCTCCCGGCGGCCCGTTCGCACCGCACAAGGCCGTGTGACATGTTCCCCGTGCATGGCTGGCCCGCGCCGGATGCAGGCCAGGTCGGATCGCTCGACTAAGCCGCTGAAGATACGATGACTTTTCGGGCAGATTGCTCATCGATGTCGCAGACCGTGTCGCTTTTGACATCAATTGCTTCGCATTTTCCGCTTTGTGTGCGCCGCACAACGACTATATGAAGCGCATCCTCAACGAGATGCCCCACTCCAGAGCGCGAAGGCACCCCGTGTAACCCTGCATGGAGCCTTGTCATGAAGTTCTTCACCCGCCTCTTTTCCTCGCGCCGTGACGCCAACCCGACCACGACCTTCGAGCGTGAGCGCCTCGGCCGCACCATGCCCGGCCAGACGGCAGCCCTGGCGGCGACGCGCCTCGGCGTGCTGGTCGGCTGACCGGCCGAGCCATAACCGGTTTCCAGTCAACCGCCGCTTCGGTCGCCCCGGCCGGAGCGGCGTTTTCTCGATTCCGCCGGCCGGGAGTCGGCCGACCGCGTCACGCGAGCGCGAAATGATTAGCGCTGTCGCATAGACGCCATTCTCCGATTGACAAACAACGTCTTTTTTGGTGACGCTTTTCTGATCGCGACATTTCGTCCGATCGCGTCATGGCATGGGGCTTCGCTTTGAACGCAGTCAGGAATCCGGTCAAGCGGTCGCTGGTCTTCTTCCTGGTACCCGACTTCACGATGGTCGCTTTCGCCACGGCGCTCGACCCGCTCCGGCTGGCGAACAGGATGCTCGGCTACGAGGCCTACAAGTGGCGGCTGGCGAGCTACGATGGCAAGCCGGTCCGTGCCTCGAACGGCGTCGAATGCGCCGTCAACACGTCGCTGGAAGACGAGCGGCGCATGATGGCCGGCCCCGACCGCCCGTCGATGGTGGTCGTGTGCAGCGGCATCAATGTCGAAAGCTATTCCAACAGGAGCGTCTTCGCCTGGCTCCGCGAGGAGTATAACCGCGGCGTCGCCATCGGCGGCCTGTGCACCGGCGCCTATGTGCTTGCTGCCGCCGGCCTGCTCGCCAACAAACGCTGCGCCATCCACTGGGAGAACCTGACCGGATTCCAGGAGGCATTCCCCAAGGCGAACGTCTTCGCCGACCTCTTCGAGGTCGACCAGAACATCTACACCTGCGCCGGCGGCACCGCGGCGCTCGACATGATGCTGAAGCTGATCGGCGACGATTTCGACGAAAACCTCGTCAACCGGGTCTGCGAGCAGGTGCTGACCGACCGCGTGCGCAGCCCCACCGACCGCCAGCGCCTGCCCCTTCGCGCCCGCCTCGGCGTGCAGAACGCGAAGGTGCTCACCATCATCGAGCTGATGGAGGCCAACCTCTCCGAGCCCCTGTCGCTGATCGAGATCGCCGACCATGTCGGCCTGTCGCGCCGCCAGATCGAACGCCTGTTCCGCCAGGAGATGGGCCGCTCGCCGGCCCGCTACTATCTGGAAATCCGCCTCGACCGCGCCCGACACCTGCTCGTGCAGTCGTCGATGCCGGTCGTCGAGGTCGCGGTGGCCTGCGGCTTCGTCTCGGCGTCGCATTTCTCCAAATGCTATCGCGAACTCTACGCGCGCTCGCCGCAGCAGGAGCGCATCGACCGCAAGCAGCTGCTGGCGGCATAGGCCCTGCCAGCCGGTTCCCCGCTCGGCATCGCTGCCGTCAGATCGCGGTGAAGCCGTTGTCGACGAAGAGATGCGCGCCGGTGATGAAGCTCGCCTCGTCGCTGGCGAGGAACAGCGCCGCCCTGGCCACCTCCTCTGGTTCGCCGATGCGCCCCTGTTGCGCGGCGAGCGCGGCGTCGGAGACGTCGACCCCGAGCGCGCCGAGCTTCGCCACCTCGTTCAGCCCGTGCGGGGTGCGGATGAAGCCGGGGCAGACCGCGTTGCAGCGAATGTTCCTATCGCGGAACTCGACGGCGATGGCGCGTGCGAACATGTGGCAGGCGCCCTTGGTGGTGTCGTAGAGCACCTCCATCGGCGTCGCCGCCACGGCCGAGATGGACGAAGTGCAGACGATCGAGCCGCCGCCCGCGGCGATCATGCCGGGGATGACGGCCCGCGTCATCAGGAACATCGAGCGCACGTTCACCGCATGCAGCCACTCCCAGTCGGCGAGCGTGGTTTCCAGGAACGGCTTGATGACGATCGTTCCGGCATGGTTGAAGAGCACCGTCGGCGGGCCGAAGCGCGCCGTGGCGGCAGCCACCGCCGCATTGACCTGATCCTCGTCCGAGACATCGGCGACGAAGCTCTCCGCCTCCCCCCCGGCGCTGCGGATCGCCTCGACCGTCCCGGCCGCGGCCTCGCCGTTGCGGTTGACGATCGCCACGCGGGCGCCTTCCGCCGCGAACAGCCGCGAACTCGCGCCCCCCATTCCCGTCGCGCCGCCCGAAATCAGCGCGACCCGTCCCGCAAGCCTTCCCGCCATGTCGTCGATTCCCCCGTGATCCGCGAAGGATAGCGGGGCGCGACCCGCGCCGCCAGTTGCCGCGATTCCGCCGTTGCCTGACTGGGACAGGGACCATCCCGAGGGATCAGGGATTGTCGAACATCCATGAACGGTTGCGCCACATCTTCTCGCCGATCAGGCAGTCATAGGTTCCCCTCGCCTGCGCGAGAACGACCGGCAGGCCTTTCCCCTTCTCCACCGGCGGAGGGGTCGAGCCGGCAAGCTCGAGCACGAGCTTGCGCCGGATGGCCTCGGGGAACTGCGACCAGTCGTTGACCGGGATCATGAACGATCCCGGACCGCCGATGACGCAGTCGGCGTAGTAGCGGTCGAGGTCGGCGACGTCGTAGAGGCTGGAATAGCCCCCGCCGGTCATCAGCGGCAGCCCGTTGACGACGATGCCCTTGGCGACGACGGCATCGCGCGTGGTGTCGACCGGCGCACCCTGGTTGTTGGGTCCGTCCCCGGAAATGTCGATGACCCGCCTGGTACCGCGGAACTGGCTCTCGGCGAAGAGATCGACGGCGAACTCCAGCGCGCCGGAGATCGAGGTGCGCCGCGCGCTGTTCGGCGGTTGTGCGGAAAGCTGGCGCGCCACGCGTTCGGCGTCCTCCGACGAGGCGACGACGGTCCAGGGCACGACGACATGCTGTGTCGTGTTGCCGGCCCACTCGAAATAGGTGACGGCGATCCGCCCGTGCAGGCCGTCGGCAATGGCGTCGAGCACACGCTTGTCCGTCAGGGCGGCTGCATAGCCGTCGCGCTGGATGGCGAGTTCGGCGGGCGACATGGAGAGCGAGACGTCGACGGCCAGCACCAGTTCGACGTCGACCGGTTCGGCCGAAGCGGGGATCGCGCCGGCCGAACACAGCGCAGCCATCGCACCGCCGAAGATCACCCCCCAATGGGCAAACCGACCGGACATGAACGGAGGATAGGTGACATGGTCACCGCGCGGAAGCGGACGATCGACGGCCGCCTTCACATTCGCGCGACCCGAACGCCTTGACCGCGTCGCGACTCGTTCCATAGCCTCTTTGCGAGGGAAATGGCCCGGTCGCCCATGCTGGACTTGCTGCCGTCTCTGTTCGAGCCGTTCGAAGCACGCCTGATCGCCGGTGTCGCCGGCGGTGCGATCCTGCTCGGCCTCGCCGCCCTGGCGATCGCCATGTTCCAGTACATGAGGGTGCGCAACTGGCCGACGGCGGTTGCCCGGATCGTCAGCTCGGCGCCGGGCTTCGAGCTGAGGCAGAAATTCCGGACCGAGCAGCCGCGCAACGTTCGCGTCGCCAGGATCACCTACCAGTTCGAGGCCGCCGGCCGCACGTGGCGCTCCGACCGTATCCTCGATTCGGGCGATACGCCGGAGGATCAGACGGAGCGCCTGCTCGCCGCCTACCCCGTCGGCGCGACGGCGACGATTCGCTACGATCCGAAGGATCCGTCGAAATCCGCTCTCGAAATAGACCATCCGCCCAGGGATCTCGCCCTCGGCTGCCTTGCCGGAACCCTGATCGTGCTGGCATTCGCGGCAATCGGAATCCTGCTCGTCACCTACGGGATCGCGGGCCTTCGGCAGCTGCTTCCCCATGCGATCCTGCCCCTGACGATCGCGGGTCTGGTTGTCGGGGTCCTTCTCCTGGTGCTTTTCGTCGGCTTTCACCGTCGCGACGCTGCCGTCCGGCGCTGGCCGACGATCAACGGACGCATCGTGTCGAGCGGCATCCACGAGTTCCAGCGCAGGCGCGACAAGCCGCTGCGCACGATGCGCGGCCC
>DUSC01000017.1 GCA_012842935.1 Hyphomicrobiales bacterium
CCCGCCTGCCCGAGCCGGGCGGCGAGGCCTGGGCGGCGAAGGACGAGCGGCAGAAGCGCAATCTCGAGGAAAACAGCAAGTACTACGCCGAGGCGCGGAAGTTCGCCCGCCTGTGCTCGCAGCACTCGGCCGCCTCGTACTTCCGCGAATACGTGGTGGTGACGGGCGGCGGGCCGGGCGTCATGGAGGCGGGCAACCGCGGCGCAGACGACGTCGGCGCCCCGTCGATCGGGCTCAACATCGTGCTGCCGCACGAGCAGGCGCCGAATGCCTACGTGACGCCGGAACTGTGCTTCAACTTCCACTACTTCGCCATCCGCAAGATGCATTTCGTCATGCGCGCCAAGGCGGTCGCCGTGTTCCCCGGCGGCTTCGGCACGATGGACGAGTTCTTCGAGACGCTGACGCTCATCCAGACGGGCCGCATGGAACGCGTTCCGGTGATCCTGTTCGGCGAGCAGTTCTGGCGCCGGGCGATCGACCTCGACTTCCTCGCCGAACAGGGCACGATCTCGCCGGGCGACCAGGACATCATCGACGTCGTCGAGACCGCAGAGGAGGCGTGGGCCATCATCAGCCGGTTCTACCGGATCGACGACAGCGCCTGACGCCGGGGCCGCGCCGAGGTGCCACAGGGGCGTCGGGTAGCGCCGGCGACGCGGCTCGGCTAAAAGCGCGCCATGCGCATGCGTCGGACCAGGCCCGGATGGATGGCCGCCCTGAGGCGGGACCGCGTCCTGTTCGCCGTCACCGGCGCCCTGATCCTGTTTGCCGCCTACCTCCAGCCGCTCGCCGAAGCGAGGGCCACGGGGACCGCGCATGCCTGGATCGTCTGCACGGAGTTCGGCGCCGTCAGGTCGGCCTCCGCGGGGTCCGGCGGCGGCGTCCTGCCCGGCGCCGACGACTGTCCGAAATGCGTCACCGGCTCATGCCAGCCGACGGGCCCGCTGCAGGCGATCGCCGACAGCGCCGGCACCGGCGACGTCGCGTTCCCCGACGGCGATGTCGCGCAGCGGCCGGCCGGCGGCGAAACGGTACCGCCGGCGCCGTGTCCCGGAACGCACGCCATCCGCGCTCCGCCCTTTCCTGCCTGATCGACCTGCGCCCCGAGGGGCGTCACGACGTTTCACGCACAGGAAAGGAACAATCATGCGTCGATACTACCTGCAATTCGCGGCGGCCTGCCTGCTGACCGCGTTCTCGCTCGTCACCGGCCTCGCCCGCTCCGAGGACATGAAGAGCCAACCGGTCACCGTCGGCGACCTCGAGATCACCTCCGGCTGGGTCAGGGCGATGCTGCCCGGCCAGCCCGCCGGCGGCGGCTTCTTCATCGTCACCAACAAGGGCGCTTCCGCCGACCGGCTCGTTGCGGCCTCGTCGGAAAAGGCCGGCCACATGGAAATCCACACCATGGAGATCGTCAATGACGTCATGGTGATGCGTCCGATCGAGGGCGGGCTGGAAATACCGGCCGGCGCGACGGTCGAGCTCAAGCCCGGCGGCCTCCACGTCATGTTCATGGACGTGGCCGAACCCTACCAGGAAGGCACCACCGTTCCCGTCACGCTCGAGTTCGAGAAGGCCGGCAAGGTCGATCTCCAGCTTCCCGTGCTGAAGGGCCAGGGCGGCGGCATGCAGCACGGCGCTGCCCACACCGGCACGAGCATGAACTAGCCGCTCGCCATCGAGGCCGCCGCGCTCCCGCGGCGGCTTCATCCGCCGGGCGGCACGTCCGGTTCGTCGTCCACGGCCCGCGGGCGATGGACGACGGTCACCAGCACGAACGAGATGATCATCAGGAGGTACCAGGCGCCGAGCTTGGAGATGGAGACCGGCGTCCAGCCGTTGGCCTGTCCCGGATAGATCCATGCGCGGGACCAGGTGCCGATGTTCTCGGCCAGCCAGATGAACAGCGCCACCAGCAGGAAGCCGAGCAGGAGCGGCATGCGGTGGCGGAAGCGGAAAACGCGGTAGTGGACGACGGTGCGCAGGAACAGCAGCGCGGTCGCCGCGAACAGCGCCAGGCGAACGTCCGCGACGAAATGGTGGCTGAAGAAGTTCACGTAGATGGCGGCGGAGAGGAGGCCGGTCGCCCACAGCGCCGGGTAGCCCGTATAGCGCATGTCGAAGATGCGCGTGATGCGCGCGATGTACGAGCCGACCGCGGCGTACATGAAGCCCGAGAAAAGCGGCACGCCGGCGATGCGGAAGAAGCTCTCCTCCGGATAGATCCACGAACCGGCGCCGGTCTTGAAGACCTCCATCGCCGTTCCGACCAGGTGGAAGATCAGGATCACCTTGGCTTCCGCGAACGTCTCGAGGCGCCCCGCGAGCAGGCCGACCTGCAGCGCCAGCGCGGCGAGGAGCAGGAAGTCGTAGCGCGCCAGCGCGGCGGCTTCCGGCCACACGTATTTCGTCGCGATGATGAGGAAGAGCAGCGCCCCGCCGAACAGGCAGGCCCAGGCCTGCTTCAGGCCGAAGACGGCAAATTCCACCAGCGCGCCGGAAAGCCCGTGCGCCGGCAGCCGGTCGAGGACGGCATGCGCGGCGGCGTCGATCCTCGCTTCGACGGAGGTGAATCTCTTCAAGCGGCGGCGGTCCCCAGGATGGTGCGCAGGAACTCCGTCAGGTCGTCCGTGACGAAGTCGACCGCGTCGTCGAAAGACGGATCGCGCTCCCATATCTCCGAGAATGTTGGCTCGAAATTGTTCGGCACGACGAGGACCGTGGTCATCCCCATCGCCTTCGGCACCGCGAGATTGCGCGCCAGGTCCTCGAACATGACGGCATTGGGGCCGACGACGCCGTGCAGCTCGACGAAGCGGTCGTAGGTCTTGCGCGCCGGCTTCGGCGTCAGTCCCGCGGCGACGATGTCGAAGATGTCGTCGAAATGGTCGAGGATGCCGAGCCGCCGCGCGGTGCGCTCGGCATGACCCCGGTCGCCGTTGGTGAAGATGAACTTGCGGCCGGGAAGGGCGCGGATCGCCTCGCCGAGCAGCGGTGCCGGCGCCACCCACGAATAGTCGATGTCGTGGACCTTCTCGAGAAAATCGTCCGGGTCGATGCCGTGCAGCGTCATCAGCCCGTTCAGCGTCGTCCCGTACTCCTTGTAGAGTTCCTTCTGCAGCGCCCGGGCCTCGTCGCGGGGCAGACGGAGCAACTCGGAGACATAGGCCGTCATCTTCACGTCGATCTGCGCGAACAGGTTCGTGTGGTGCGGATAGAGCGTGTTGTCCAGGTCGAAGACCCAGTCCCTGACGTGGGCGAAGCGGATGGGATCGGGGCGGTTCGTCATGGCGCCCTTATCGCACGAAACGCGCTCCTGAACAGGGCCGGCCGGCCGCGGCGCGCGGCGCGAAAGGCCCGACCGGTAAAATTGTACTGGACCGCTAAACGGACCCTTCAGCGCTCCGTGCCATGGTGCGCCGCGTCGGGGAGCGGTGCATGAAAAGCGTATTCTTCAAGTCGGGTCTGATTGCCATCGGTTCCGCGCTGGCATCTCTTGTGATCGCCACGGCGACGATGGCCATGATCGGCGGAAGGGTCGACGGCTTCGCCCTGGTCCTGTGCGTGGCCTGTCCGTTGCTGGTGGCCTGGCCGGCCAGCGGCTGGACGCTCTACCAGGGCCGCAGGCTCCGCATCGCGCATCGCGAACTGAGCCGTGCCCATGCCGAACTCGCGGCGGCGCACCGCCGGCTCGCGGAGAAGGCGAAGCTCGACGAGATGACGGGCATGCTGAACCGCGAGGCGTTCTTCGCCGCCATCGACGGTACCCGGCGCAAGTCGGATCGCGGGGCGCTGCTCATCATCGACGCGGACCATTTCAAGAAGATCAACGACAATTACGGGCACCTCACCGGAGACGATGCGCTGCTCGAGATTTCCGCGGCGATTTCGCGCGGCGTGCGCAGCGGCGACGTGCTCGGCCGAATCGGCGGCGAGGAGTTCGCCGCGTTCCTCGTCGGCGCCACGCCGGACGAGGCGAGGCGCGTCGCCGAACGCATCCGTCACGAGGTGGAGATGGTCCGCTTCAGGCCCGATCGCGAGGCCACGGTCCCGCTCACGGTTTCGATCGGCGGAACCCCGTGTCCGCAGGGGGCGACCGTTCCCGAACTGATGCGCGCCGCCGACAGGAAGCTCTACGAAGCCAAGCGCAGCGGCCGCAACAGGACGGTCTTCGCCCCGGTCCAGGCCGCGGCCTGAGTTGCGGCCCCGGCCGACGGGGCGCCGGCGTGCTTCGCCGGCCGCGCCGTTCCGGCCGCGCTGGCGTAACGGTCGGCCGTTTTCATCGGACAGCGAACCGTCTAAGCCTGCCGGCGGCAACAATCATCCAGCGGGCGAATGGAACTCTGGATCCCGGTCACGCTCGCCGCGGCGTTCCTGCAGAACGTCAGGTCGGCGCTGCAGAAGCACCTGAGGAACGTGATGGGCACGACGGGCGCAACCTTCGTGCGCTTCGGCTTCGGCGCGCCCTTCGCCCTCGCCTTCGTCGCCCTGCTCCATCTCGGGGCGGGATATCCGATCCCCGCGCCCAATCGCGAATTCGCCCTGTGGTGCGCGGTGGGAGGCGTGTCGCAGATCGCCGCGACCTTCCTCCTGATCCACCTCTTCTCCTACCGCAATTTCGCCGTCGGCACGGCCTATTCGCGCACCGAGCCCGCGCAGGCGGCGCTGTTCGGCCTGCTCTTCCTGGGCGAGTCCGTTTCGGCGGGCGTCCTTGCCGCGATCGCCATATCCGTACTCGGCGTCATGCTGATCTCGGTGGCGCATGTGGCGTTCAGCGGGCGGACGCTGGTCACGTCGGTGTTCGGCAGGAACGCCCTGATCGGCCTTGCGTCGGGCACCGCCTTCGGCGTCTCGGCGGTGGCCTATCGCGCCGCCTCGCTCGCCCTCGCCGGACCGGACGCACTGATGCAGGCCGCGACCACGCTCGCCGTCGTCATCGTCTTCCAGACCGTCCTGATGTCGGGGTGGATGGCATGGCGCGACCGGTCGGAGATCGGCAGGATCGCGCGTGCCTGGAAACCGTCCCTCCTCGTCGGCCTTGTCGGTGCCACCGCGTCCTTCGGCTGGTTCTTCGCCATGACGCTCCAGCAGGCCGCCGTCGTGAAGTCGCTGGCGCAGATCGAGATGCTGTTCACCTTCCTCTCGACCATCTATTTCTTCAAGGAGCGGATCAATCGGCTCGAGATCGCCGGATGCGTCCTGATCGTTTGCGGAATCTTAACTCTCCTTGCATTCCGCTGAGCCACCGACGGGCGGTTTACCACAATCTGGCACGCTTCTGGCGTAAGTGTTCGCGATCGCTCGCGCGGTTCCACTTCGGGACCGTGCGAGCCCGGATGAACACGAAACGGAGCCTGACCATGGCGCTCTCAGCCGCCGCCGACATGTCCCGCCGACGACTCATGCAGGCGCTGCTCGCGACCACCGCAATCCCTCTGCTCGCTTCGCTCCCGAAGGACGCAGATGCGAACGCGATCGTCGAGGTCGGTGGCTGGATTCTCAAGCGTGGAGACCTGCGGTGATCTTCCAGGACTACGAATCGTTCCGCGCCTCGGATGCGGCGGCCAGGGTCTGCATCATCGGCTCGGGTCCCGCGGGCACGACCATCGCGCGAAAACTCGCGGCCGCCGGCGTGCCGAGCGTGATCTTCGAGGCGGGCGGCGAGGAATGGAGCGAGGAATCGCAGGATTTCTATCGCGGCAAGGTCGTGGGCGATCCCTATTTCGACCTCGACGTGACACGACTGCGCTTCTTCGGCGGCTGCTCGAACCACTGGGCGGGATGGTGCCGCGTGCTGGACAAGCACGACTTCGAACCGAAGGCCTGGGTTCCCGACACCGGCTGGCCGATCCGCCGTGCCGACATCGAACCCTACCTGGCGGAGGTCCACGACATCCTGGAACTGGACGCCTTCCGTGCCGATGTGCCGATTTCTGACGACATCCGGCTGGTCCAGCTGATCAAGAGCCCGGCCGTTCATTTCGCCGAGAAGTTCCGCGACGAGATCGAACGGAGCCCGCTCATCGCGCTGGTGCTCAACACCTACGTTACCGAACTGACCGGCGACGGCCGCAGGATCACCGGTGCGCGCATCTCGTCGCGGGATCGCGACGCCGGAACGTTCGTCGCCGACTACTACGTGCCCTGCACCGGCGGTCTGGAGAATTCCCGCCTGTTGCTCTGGTCGAACGTGCGATCCAACGGCGCGGTCGTCCCCAACGCGGCCGCGCTCGGCCGCTACTGGATGGAGCATCCGCAGTTCCTCGGCGGCGATGCCATCCTTTCCGATTACAGCATCTTCCCCACCGACTCGACGAACGAGGCCTTCTTCTCGCCGTCGCCGGCGGCCATGGAGGCAAGGCAGATCATGAACTTCGGCATCCGCCTGATCGAGACGCCCTACGGCGGCGTCAAGCAGGTGATCGCCGATCTCGCCTGCGTGGCGCCGGATCTCGCCGAATGGGCCTCGGCGCAGGTCGGCCAGCATCTGCGCTGCGCCGCGCAGCTCTATGTCGGCTGGGAGCAGGCGCCGCTGGCATCGAATTTCATCCGGCTTTCGGAGACGGATCGCGACAGGGTCGGCGTGCCGCGCATCGAACTGCACTGGAAGAAATCGGGCATGGAGCGCCGGACGATCCTCGAAGGCCTGCGCCTGTTCGGCGAAACGCTCGCCCAGAAGGACATCGGCCGCGTGCGCATCGCCGACTGGCTGCTGAACGGCGACGACTATCCGACGGACCAGGAACTCGCCGGCCACCACCACATGGGCGGCACGCGCATGAGCGACACGCCCGAAAAGGGCGTCGTCGACCGCAACTGCAAGGTCCACGGCATCGACAATCTCTATGTCGGCGGCTCGTCCGTCTTCGCCACGTCCGGGCAGTGCAATCCGACCACGACGATCACCGCACTCGCCTGCCGGCTGGGCGAGCATCTGGGCCGGGTCGCCGGCGCCTGACGCGCCGGTCTCCCGGAAGCCTCATGCGCCGGCGATCGCCGCGGGGTCGAGCGGCGGCAGATCCTTGCCGCGCGCGACGATTCCGGCGAGATCGGCCGTCTCGAAGGCCTGGCGGAGCGCGGCGAACGACGGCAGGACGAAGTAGGCGCGCTGGAACCGGTCGATCTCGTAGCCGGTGCGCATCACCGTCTCGAGGTCGAACGGCACGCGGTTCGCCCCGGCGCCCTCGATCGCGAAGCTCAGTTCGGTGAAGGACGACATCAGGCCGGCGCCGAAGGCCTTCACCGGCTCCCCCGGCTCGCCGATCAGGCCGTACTCCGCCGTGTACCAGTAGAGGCGCGTGATCATGTCGCCGCCGCCGAGGTCGAACAGCGTCTGCGCCTTCTCGCCGTACAACTGCATGAAGTCGGCGAAGGCCGGCTGGGTCAGGATCGGCACGTGGCCGAAGAAGTCGTGGAACATGTCCGGTTCGACGATGTAGTCGAGCTCGCTCTGCGTCCGCAGCCAGTTGGTCACCGGGAAGCGGCGGTTGGCGAGGTGCTCGAAGAACGGGCCGGCGGGGATCAGGCCCGGCACCGCGACGATCGTCCAGCCTGTCATGGCCTGCAGCCGCCGGCCGACGTCGGCAAAGTCCGGGATGCTGTCCAGCAGGCCGAGGGCAGCGACGCCGTCCAGGTAGGTCCGGTGCGCGAGCCGCCGCACCAGCGCCATCTGCCGGTCGCAGAGCGTCCGCCAGACCTTCTGGTCCTCCTCGGAATAGTCATCGTCCTGGTCGACGGTGAAATCGGCGCGGCACGCCGAATAGTCGCCGCGCAGTCCCTGTTCGGCACACTCGCGCGCATAATCCCTGACGCTGATCTGCATGGCTTCCTCCCTCGGATCGTCGTGGAGGGAATGATAGCCGCTGCTAGGAGGAACGGTTCCTTTTCTTGGTCGCCAAGCGGAGGTTTTCGGGTTATTTTCCCTCAAGGATACTTATCGGGAGGGAAAAATGCCCGAACTCGACGAATTCGAGATCCGCATGCTGGAAATCCTCCAGCGCGAGGGGCGCAAGCCGGTATCCGAACTCGCCGAGACGATCGGCCTGTCGAACACGCCCTGCGCCCGCCGCTTTGAGGGGCTCCAGGCCGGCGGCATCATCGAGGGGTTCCGCGCCGTCGTGAGCAGACGCGCGGTCGGGCTGATGGTCGAGGTCTTCATCCAGGTCCGGCTGGCCTGCCACGCCGACGGTTCGCCGGAGGCCTTCATCGCCGCTGTCGAGCGGATGGACGAGGTGTCGTCGTGCTGGACGCTGACCGGCGACCACGATTTCCTGCTGCACGTCATGGTGCCGGGCGTCGACGAGCTCAACGACTTCGTCATGCACCGGCTGATGCGCCTGAGGGGCGTGCGCGACGTCCACACCCAGCTCGTGCTGCAGAACATCAAGGGTCCGGGACGCGTGCCGCTCGGGCATCTGAGGCGCTGAGGCGTCGCCCGGCCGTCCGCTCCGCCCTACGGCACGATCAGCGTGCCGGCGCCGTGCTCGGTGAACAGCTCGAGCAGCACCGCGTGCGGCGTCTTGCCGTTCAGGATGACGACCCCCTCGACGCCGCGCTCGATCGCCTCGATGCAGGTCTCGACCTTGGGGATCATGCCGCCCGAAATGGTGCCGTCGGCGATCAGCGCACGGGCCTGGGCCACGGTCAGTTCGTCGATCAGGTTCCTGTCCCTGTCGAGCACGCCGGGCACGTCGGTGAGGAAGAGCAGGCGCGAGGCGCCGAGCGCGCCGGCGATGGCGCCGGCGAAGGTGTCGGCGTTGATGTTGTAGGTATGGCCGTCGCGGCCGGGCGCCACCGGCGCCAGGACCGGGATCATCTCCGAGCGGGCGAGAAGGTCGAGGAGCGTGCGGTCGACCTCGACGGGCTCGCCGACGAAGCCGAGGTCGAGCACGCGCTCGATGTTGGAATCCGGGTCCTTCACCGTCTTGTGCGCCTTCTCGGCGAAGACCATGTTGCCGTCCTTGCCGCACAGGCCGATGGCCCACTCGCCTTCGGCATTGATGAGCGCGACGATCTCCTTGTTGATCGAGCCGGCGAGCACCATCTCGACGATCTCGACGGTCTTGGCGTCGGTGACGCGCAAGCCCCCCTCGAACTTCGATTCGATGCCGAGCTTGGCGAGCATCGCGGCGATCTGCGGCCCGCCGCCGTGGACCACGATCGGGTTGACGCCGGACTGCTTCAGGAGCGCGATGTCGCGGGCGAAGGCGCGGCCGAGCTCGGGATTGCCCATGGCGTGGCCGCCGTATTTCACCACCACCGTCTTGTTCTCGTAGCGCTGCATGTAGGGCAGCGCGCGCGAGAGGAGGGCGGCCTGCATCTCGGCGGTGGCGGCGATGTCCGTCGTCATTCCTGTCTTCCCCGGGAGGTGTGGCGCGCTCTTAGCGGGAAACGACCGGACGGGCAATCGCCTCGCGCGCCGCGGCCGAGGCTTTGATTTCGGTCAAGGCGTACCGGTGCCGGTCCGGCGCTACTGTAGGGTGGGCTCGGTGCCGGTTTCCCGGCGCGCCGAGGAGAGGGAGGAGGAGAGATGGTCGAGGAACCGCAACCGGTCACGCCGCCGCCGGCGGCAAGGGCGTCGACGATGCCGCGCGTCGTCGCGGTGAGCAGCGCCGATATCCGCGCGGCCCTGTTCCAGGGCATGTCCGACTTCGCCCGCGCTCCCCATTTCGGCTTCTTCTTCGCCGCGATCTTCGCCCTGATCGGCATCGTCATCGTGCTGGCGCTGACCCGCTGGGACATGTCGTGGATGATCTACCCGTTCGCCATCGGCTTCCCGCTGGTCGGCCCGTTCGCGGCCGTCGGGCTCTACGAGGTCAGCCGCAGGCTGCAGAGCGGCGAGCCGCTGGAATGGGGACCCGTGCTCGGCGTCGTCTGGGCGCAAAGGCGGCGCGAACTGTCCTGGATGGCCTTCGTCATGCTGTTCGTCTTCTGGATCTGGATGTACCAGATCCGCCTGCTGATCGCGCTGTTTCTCGGCCGCATGTCCTTCTCGACGCTCGACAAGTTCCTTGCCGTCGTCTTCACCACCCCGCAGGGCTGGCTGTTCCTCGCGGTGGGGCATGTGGTCGGCGCGGCCATCGCGCTGACGCTCTTCTCGATCACCGTCGTCTCGATCCCGCTGCTGATGGAGCGCAACTACGATTTCGTCACCGCGATGATCACCAGCGTCAAGGCGGTGGTGGCGAGCCCCGTTGTCATGCTCGGCTGGGGCGTGGTGGTCACGCTGGCGGTGATGGCCGCCTGCATTCCCTTTTTCCTCGGCCTTCTCGTCGTGCTGCCCGTTCTCGGCCATGCCACCTGGCACCTCTACCGCAAGGCGGTGCCGTTGCCCTGAATGCCGTCTCGCCCGGCGCGCTTGAGAGCTTGAGAGGAGTACCGGACGGTCCCGGGATGGTACCCGGCAGGAGGGAGACGTCATGTCGCGGCGCATCGACCGCCAGGCGCACTGGCAGCGGGTCTACGAGACCAGGGCGGCCGATGCGGTGAGCTGGTACCAGCCGGCACCTCAGCCCTCGGCCGATCTTCTCAAGCTTGCCGGAGCGGTGCCGCAGAGCGGCATCATCGACGTCGGAGGCGGCGCCTCCACGCTCGTCGATTGGCTCGTCGGCGAGGGTTTCGGCGACGTGACCGTGCTCGACCTGTCGGATGCGGCTCTGGCGGCTGCACGGTCGCGGCTCGGCGCCGCGGCGGCTTCGGTGACGTGGATCGCGGCCGACGTGACCAGATGGCGCCCGGCACGGCCCTACGACATCTGGCACGACCGTGCCGCCTTCCATTTCCTGACCGATCCGGGCGACCGCGCCGCCTATGTCGACCGCCTGCGCAAGGCGCTGCGCCCCGGCGGCCATGTCATAATCGGCACGTTCGCGCCGGACGGCCCGCCACGATGCAGCGGTCTCCAGGTCGAGCGCTACGACGCGGCGAAGCTCTCGGCGGCGCTCGGCGAGGGATTCCGGCTCGTCGACAGTTGCCGCCACGACCACGTCACGCCGTGGGGCGCCGTGCAGCATTTCCACTTCGGGACCTTCCTGAGGACCTGACCCTCGGGCTACTGCGGCCGCAGGAGCGGCGCGCGCCTTGCGGTCCAGCCGGAGATGCGTTCGAGCTGGGCGGCGAGCGACAGCAGCGTCTCCTCGTCGCCCGGGCGGCCGGCGGCCTGGATGCCGAGCGGCAGGCCGCCTGCCGTGACATGCACGGGCAGGGCGATCGACGGCTGGCCGGTGACGTTCTGGATCGCCGGCCAGTGGGTGAACCACAGGCTCTTGTCCATCAACTGCCCGAGGAACGAACGCACGCGCAGCAGCCGGGTGAGGCGCAGCTTGTCGAGCGCGTTCTCGACGACCTCGTCCGCGCCCCTGGGGTCCATCGCACCGCAGGGCAAGGGCGGGTGGGCGATGATCGGCATCAGCACCGCGTCGAAACGCGCGGTCTGGACGAGCAGCTGCCGCGTCGCCAGCGAAAGGCGTTCGAGCGCCTCGTAGACCTCGCCGCCCGTCATCACGTCGCCGAAACGGGCGAGCACGCGGGTCGCCCGCTCGAGGTCGCCGAGGATCGGACGGCCGACCCTCGCCGCCTCCATGCGCATCGTGCCGGCGGTCGCCGAGGCGACGGCGATGCAGAAGTCGGCCATGAAGTCGCGGCCGATCATCGGCAGGTCGATCTCCTCGACCGCGTGCCCGCCCTCGCGGGCGAGCGCGATGGCCGCGTCGAGCGCGGCCATCGTCTCCGCCGAGATGTCGAGCCCGAGCGGCGACCTGCGGTAGACGGCGAGCGACAGGCGCCCCGGATCGCGGCGGGCCGCCTCGGCGAAAGTGCCCTTAGGCGGCCGCGCCGCATAGGGCGCCAGCGGATCGGGACCGTGGGTCAGGTCGAGGAGCAGGGCGCTGTCGCGCACGGAGCGTGTCACGGCGTGGTCGACGACGAAGCCGTACCAGGCTTCCGAGACGAGCGGCGACAGCGGGATGCGTCCGCGCGAGGTCTTCAGGCCGACGAGGCCCGTCGTCGACGACGGCACCCGGATCGAGCCGCCGCCGTCGGAGGCGTGGGCGGCGGGCACCACGCCCGCGGCGACGAGCGCTGCGGCGCCGCCCGAGGAGCCGCCGGAAGTGTGTCCCGTGTTCCAAGGATTGCGCGTGATGCCGAAGGCTTCCGTTTCGGTCATCAGCTTCACGCCGTATTCCGGCGAGGTGCTGGTGACGATGGGGATCAGGCCCGCGGCGCGGTAGCGCTCGACGAGGACGGAATCGAAGTCGGGCACGAAGGCCGGCACCCTGCTGCCCGCATGGGTCGGCACGCCCTTCTGCGCGATGGCGAGGTCCTTGATGGCGAAGGGCACGCCGGCCAGTGGCGCCGCCCGGTCCGCGGTCTTCGCCGCGGCGCGGGCGCTCTCGTAGGTCCGCTCGGCGATGGCGTTGATCTCGGGATTGACGCGCTCGGCGCGCGCGATCGCGGCCTCGACGAGTTCGGCCGGCGTCACCTCGCCGCGCCGCACCAGTTCGGCGAGGCCGCAGGCGTCCTGTTCCCACAAAAGCGTTTCGATTGTCATGGGCGGCCCCTCCCTCGAGCGGGCGGAGCATAGGATTGCCGTCTCCGGCGCACAACCGGAATGCCGGAGCGTTTTTCGCGGCAGGGCGATCCGGCGTTCGCCGGAAAGCCCCTAGCTCTCCAGCCGCAGCACGCGGACCGCCTTGCGGAAGAGCGCATCCATGGCTTCGGGAATGCCCTGGCTGGGGCTCACCTCGAAATAGAGGCCGGGGGAGGCGCAGGCCTGCATCTGCGTGGGGATCTCGTCGCGGAACGGCTTGATCCAGGTATTGTACCAGGAGTTGTTGGTGACCGGCAGATAGGTCGTGTAGAGGACGGCGATCTTGATGTCCTTCTTCTTGAGCTCGTCGCACTCCTTGATGTCGAGCGGCTGCTGGCACCGGCCGGAACCCTGGATCTTCTTCATGCAGCCGCTGGGCTTGTAGGAATCGTTCACCCCGTCCGAGACGAAGAAGACGATCTGCTGCCTGGGCTTTCCGTTCGGACCGTTCTCGGGCTTCGGGATCGACGTGCGCAACTGGCCGATCGTCTTGTCGAAATCGGTCTGCTGGTCGTTGTCGTAGTTCTGGTAGGGGATCGTCATGAGATCGACGGCTTCGGCGGCCTTGCCGGCCTTGACGAGGTCGGAAGTGAGGCCGGAGATCGTCGTCAGCCCGAGGTTGGTCGCTGCCGCGCCGAACGTGTAGATGGCGACGCGATACTGGCTGTTGTAGGCGCGGATGCTCTTGGCCGTCTCCAGCACCTTCTTCGTGGCTTCGCGAACCATGTCGATGCGCAGCGGAATGCCGTTGGCCTTGGCGAGGTTGTAGTAGTTGTCGGCATTGTTGAGCGCATGGCAGGCAAAGGCGCAGCGGTCCGGGGTGAGGGCGATCATCTGGTCGATGGCCTTTGCCGTGGCCGCCAGGCCCATCGACGGCGAGTTGTCGAGAAGAAGGTAGAAGTCGATCGGGTTGTCGATGTCGACGGACGCGCTCGCGGAGCCGTTCACGGTCCACGCCTTCTTGCTCAGCAGGCCGCCGAAGATCGTCTGGATCTGCGCCGTGTATTTGATCTTCGAGACGATCTTGGTGCCGCTGTTGGTGACGTCGGCGATCACGGTGCCGAGGCTGATGGACGGATCGAGCCTGGCATTGGCGGTGAAGAAGTCCTCGGCTTCAGCCACGCCCACCGGAATCGGACCGGGTCCCGTCATGGTGTCGGCGTAGGCGATTGCCTTGGAACCCATGGCGAGGGAGCCGAGGACCGCGGAGTCGGCGGCGTGTTCCAGCCTCTGCTTGGCGTCCAGAACGCGGACGAAGTCGACCGAATAGCCCATCGCCATCAGCATGGGGACGGCGAGGACGGCGGTCATCATCGCATAGTTGCCGCGGCGATCGCGGAGAAAGTCTCTGATGCGCGTCATGGCGCGGCCCCTGTCATCGTTATGTTTTGGAACGATCTTAGCGCGCACCGATTAACGTAGCGTTATGGGCTCGATTCAAAGGCGCTGCGGTTTTCGGCCGCGCGGCATGTTGCAAATCGGACGCCGCGCCGTAATCTGGCGGCAATGACCGCCCAGGACATTACCAAGCTGATCGTTCGGACCTCGATGGGAGACCGCGGCGCGTTCGATCTGCTCTACCGGCAGACGAGCGCGAAACTGTTCGGCGTGTGCCTGCGTATCTTGGGTGACAGGGCAGAGGCCGAGGAGGCGCTGCAGGAGGTCTTCGTCAAGATCTGGACGAAGGCCGACCGCTTCGCGGTTTCCGATCTCAGCCCGATCTCCTGGCTTGCGGCGATCGCGCGAAATCATGCGATCGACCGTATCAGGGCCCGGCGCCAGCCGCCGCTCGATCTGGACGCTGCGCTGGACGTCGCGGACCCGACGCCGGGACCGGAAGCGGCGGCGGTGGCGGGCGGCGAGATCGAGCGCATCCGTCTCTGCCTGGACGAACTCGACGGCGACCGGGCGGCGGCCGTCCGCGGCGCCTATCTCAAGGGAGAGAGTTACGCCGAACTCGCCGAACGGCATGGCGTGCCGTTGAACACGATGAGGACGTGGCTGCGCCGCAGCCTCATGAAACTGAGGGAATGCCTGGAGCGATGAGCCCGGCCGACGACAACAGCCCCGACCAGGGCGGCGACGACATCCTCGCCGCCGAATACGTGGTCGGCGTGCTTCCGGCAGACGAACGCCGGGACGTTGCGGCGCGCATCGAGCGCGATCCCGGCTTTGCGCGCCTCGTCGACGGCTGGGAGGTGCGCCTGTCGCCGCTCGCGGCGGCCTATCCCGAGGTCGCGGTTCCCCCCGCGGTGAAGGCCGCCATCGACCGCCGGCTGTTCGCCGTGCCGGCTCCGACCGGCGCGCGCCCCTCGCTCTGGTCGAGCCTCGTCTTCTGGCGCAGCCTCGCTGCGGCGGCCATGGTGCTCGCCGCGGCGGTCGCGGTGGCCTACTTCGTCGCGCCGCCGTCCGGCCAGAGCGCCCAGCGCTACGTCGCCTCGCTGGCGCCGCAGCAGTCGGACGTCCACTACTTCGTCGTCTACGACGCCCGGACTCAGGACATCGGCCTGTCGCACGTCACCGGCGCCAGGCCCGAGGGCCGCGACTTCGAACTGTGGGTGATGGAGCCGGGCAAGGATCCCGTATCCGTCGGCGTGATACCCGTCGGCCAGTCGGTCCATCTCGCCGTGGCGAAGGCGCTGCGCGACCGGATCGCCGCCGGTGCGGTCTTCGCCATCAGCCTCGAGCCTCCCGGCGGCTCGCCGACCGGTCAGCCGACCGGCCCGGTGGTGGCCTCCGGCGACCTCCACAACGTCTGACCGCCACGGGCCCGCCGATCAACCATCCGTGACCGCTTCGTGAGGAACGGCGGCGAAACTCTCCCGGCGGCCCTGCGTAACTCCCTGCGTCCCCCGATGACGGGAAAACAACCAAGGGAGAACTCCTATGCGCACTTTCACTGCGCCGCTGTTCGGCGGCGTTGCGGCCCTCGTCATGCTCGCTTCCTTCGCCCATGCCGAAAATCCGATGGTCGGCGGCGCCGCCATGTATGCCGACAAGAACATCGTCGAGAACGCGGTCAATTCGGCGGATCACACGACGCTCGTCGCCGCGGTGAAGGCCGCTGGCCTGGTGGAGACGCTTTCGGGTCCCGGTCCGTTCACGGTCTTCGCGCCGGTGAACGCCGCCTTCGAGGCGCTTCCGGCCGGAACGGTCGACACGCTGCTCAAGCCGGAGAACAAGGACCAGCTGACGAAGGTGCTCACCTGCCATGTCGTCGCCGCCAAGGCGATGGCGGCCGACGTCACCAAGATGGTCATGGACGGCGGCGGCGAGCACAAGGTCGAGACGGTCGGCGGCTGCGTGCTGACGCTCAAGGCGGCCGACGGCAAGGTCACCGTGACCGACGAGAACGGCACGGTCGCGACCGTGACCATCGCCGACGTCGACCAGTCGAACGGCGTCATCCACGTCGTCGACAAGGTCCTTCTGCCGAAGATGTAATTCGCCATACGCCCCGCGGGGCGGTTCCCCCAAGGCGAGTGGCCGGCCGCGCGCGAGTGCGGCCGGCTTCCTTTTCCTGAGGGTCGGGATTCGAGACGACCGGGTCGCCTAGCCGCCGGCCGCGACCAGGAGGATCGCGGCGCGCAGTTCGTCGAGGCCCTCGGCCTTCTCGGACGAGGTCGAGATCACGGCGGGGAAGGCGGCGGGGCGCCTGCGGATCCGCTCCAGCGTCTCGGCGACGAGCTTCGGCACGCCGGCCGGCTTGATCTTGTCCGTCTTGGTCAGCACGATCTGGTAGGAAACCGCCGCCTTGTCGAGCAGCGAGAGGACCTCCTCGTCGTTCTTCTTGATGCCGTGGCGTGCGTCGATCAGCACATAGACCCGCTTCAGCGTGGCGCGGCCGCGGAGATAGTCGAAGACGAGGCGGGTCCACTTGTCGACCTGCTCCTTCGGCGCCTGGGCGTAGCCGTAGCCCGGCATGTCGACCAGGGCGAGCGGCGGCAGGTCATCACCCTCGCCGGAATAGCCGCCGGGGACGAAATAGTTGAGTTCCTGCGTGCGGCCGGGCGTGTTCGACGTCCGCGCCAGGCCCTTCTGCCCGGTCAGCGCGTTGATCAGCGACGACTTGCCGACGTTGGATCTCCCGGCGAACGCGATCTCCGGCGGTCCTTCGGGCGGCAGGAACGACATCGCCGGGACGCCGCGGATGAAGACCCAGGGGCGCGTGAAGAGCGAAGGGTCGAGCCCCGCCGGCGCGGCACCGCTCACGCGGCCGCCTCCAGCCGGGCGATGTCGGCGCCGCGGATGGCGTCGAGGTTGCGGCTGATCTTGTCCACGGGCCAGTCCCACCAGGCGACGGCGAGCAGCCGCGCGACCGTGCGTTCGTCGAAGCGCATGCGCATCGTCCGCGCCGGATTGCCGCCGACGATGGCGTAGGGCGGCACGTCCTGGGCGACGACCGAGCGCGCGGCGACGATGGCGCCGTGGCCGATCGTGACGCCCGGCATGATCGTCGCGCCCATGCCGATCCAGACGTCGTGCCCGACGAAGGTGTCTCCCCGGTTCTCGGCTTCCCAGGTCTTCGCGTCGAAGCCCGTCTCCCAGCCGTGGCCGAAGATGTTGAACGGATAGGTGGAGAAGCCGGACATGGCGTGATTGGCGCCGTTCATGACGAAGGTCACACCCTGCGCCAGCGCGCAGAACCGCCCGATGACCAGGCGGTCGCCGACGAAGTCGTAATGGTAGAGCACGCAGCGCTCGGCGAAGTGCTCCGGGCCGTCGGGATCGTCGTAGTAGGTGAACTCGCCGACCTCGATGTTGGCCCGCCCCCCGAGAAGCGGCTTCAGGAAGCCGACGCGCGGGTGCATCGGCAGCGGATGCTTGATGTCGGGATTGGGTCCGTTCATCCGTCGCCTCCCTTCCTCGTCGTCGAAACCGCGCCGGGTGTGTTCGTGCCGGACCGCCGAAGCAGCCACCGGCCCGCTACTCGGCGGGTTTCGGCTTCTTCCTGAAAAGACCGCCGAGATTGTCCCACAGCTCGATCTTGGCGCCCTGGCGCTTCATGATGACGCCCTGCTGGACGATCGACAGGAAGTTGTTCCAGGCCCAGTAGATGACCAGACCGGCCGGGAAGCTGGCCAGCATGAAGGTGAACACGACCGGCATCCAGTTGAAGATCATCGCCTGGGTCGGATCGGGCGGCGTCGGGTTCATGCGCATCTGCAGGAACATGGTGATGCCCATGATCAGCGGCCACACGCCGATGTGGAGGAACTCCGGCACCGCGTAGGGGAGCAGGCCGAACAGGTTGAAGATCGAGGTCGGGTCCGGCGCGGCGAGGTCCTGGATCCAGCCGAAGAAGGGGGCGTGTCGCATCTCGATGGTGATGTAGAGCACCTTGTAGAGCGAGAAGAACACCGGGATCTGCAGGAGGATCGGCCAGCAGCCGGCGATGGGATTGATCTTCTCCTTCTTGTAGAGCTCCATCATGGCCTGCTGCTGCTTCATCTTGTCGTCCGCGTATTTTTCGCGGATCTCGAGCATGGCCGGCTGTACCTTCTTCATATTCGCCATCGACTTGTACGACTTGTTGGCGAGCGGGAAGAAGACCGCCTTGACGATGACGGTGGTGGCGAGGATCGACAGGCCGAAATTGCCGAACAGCTTGTAGAGCGTGTCGATCAGCCAGAACATCGGCTTGGTGATGAAGTAGAACCATCCCCAGTCGATGAGGAGTTCGAACTGGCGGATGCCGCGGTCCTTCTCGTAGGCGTTGATCTGCGCCACTTCCTTCGCGCCGGCGAAGACCAGCGTCTCGACCGTCGCCGACTGGCCGGCCGGAATGCTGATCGCGTCGGTGATGAAGTCGACCTGGTAGCGCGGGCGGTTGTCGGAAAAATAGGCGAAGCGCGGCTGGAACGGCTGGCTGCCCGACGGCACCAGCGCCGCGGCCCAGTACTTGTCGGTGATGCCGAGCCAGCCGTCGTTCGACTTGCCGGGAACGACCTGCTTGTCCTTCTCGATGGTCGAATAGCTGATCTCCTGCAGGCCTTCCTCGCCGGTAACGCCGATCAGGCCCTCGTGCAGCACGTAGGCCGACGCGACCTTCGGCTTGTCGAAGCGCGTGACGCGGCCGTAGTTGGACAGCGCGACGGGCGCGCCGCCGGCATTCGCGATCGTGTCGGATACGGTGAACATGTATTCGGCGTCGACCGCGATGGTGCGCCGGAAGGTCAGGCCCTTGTCGTTGACGTAGGTGAGCGTCACCGGGGTCGCCGGCGTCAGAACCGGCTCGCCCTCGACCGTCCAGACGGTATCGGGTCCCGGAAGCGCTCCTGTCTCGCCGGTGCCGACGTAGCCGATTTCCGCATACTGCCCGTTGGGCAGTGCGGCCGGGTTGAGCAGCTCGATGATCGGCGAGGTCTTGTCGATGGTCAGGCGATAGTCCTTCAGCCGCACGTCGTCGATGCGCGCGCCCGTCAGGTTGATCGAGCCGGAAATGCTCGGCGTGTCGATCTTCACCCGCGCGCTCGCGGCGAGCGCCGCCTCCCGCGTTCCGGCGGCCGCGCCGCCGGTTTCCGGCGCGCTGCCGGGGGTTCCTTCGGGAACCGCACCCTGCGGCGGCAGTTCCCCGCCGGCCACGCCGGGCGTCGCGGGGTCGGTCTTCTTCTCCTGCTCGACGCGCTCGGCCTCGATCCGCGCCGCCTCGCGCTGCGCCTCGATCCGCGGGTTCATGTAGAACACCTGCCAGAGCGTCAGGATCAGCACCGACAGCGCGATCGTGATGAAGAAATTGCGGTTGTTTTCCATCGATGGACCCTGGATCTCACCGCTTTCCGCGGATGCGCCGTGACAATTCGGCCTTCAACTCGTCGAAGGGCACCGACAGGACCTCGTTGCGCCCGACGATCACATAGTCCTTGCCTGCCGCCATGTCACCCGCGGCGTCGAGGCGAACCGCTTCCTTCAGCCTGCGGCGGATGCGGTTGCGTTCGACCGCGTTGCCGACCTTGCGCGTGACCGTGAAACCGACGCGCGGCGCACCATCGTCGCCGCGATCGAGCACCTCGAGCAGGAAGAGCCGCCCGCGGCGCTTGTCGCCCCGCCGGACGGCCAGGAATTCCGCACGCTTTCGCAGCCGCTCCGGAGGCTTGCCGGACGCCGGCAAGGCAATGGCCTCCGGGCTCAGGCGGACAGGCGCTTGCGACCGCGGTTGCGGCGGGCCGCGATGACGCCGCGGCCACCCTTGGTGGCCATGCGCGCGCGGAAGCCGTGCCGGCGCTTGCGGACGAGTTTGGACGGTTGATAGGTGCGCTTCATTTGTTTGATACCGCGGCGTGCGGCCCTTCTTGGTTCTGTCTCGACATGAGCAGGAGCGTCGCCGGCCCGGTCATCGCGCAATCGGAACTGCGCCGGACCGGAGGCCCGAGCGTGGCGGGCTTATAGGTATACGGCATGCCCGAGTCAATTCCCCGGCCGGAGGGCGCGCCGGCCCGGACGGCCGCGGCCGCCACGCGGGGCCGCGCCGCGCCGGTCGTCCGCCCGGCCGATCGGGGCACCGATGCCTTCGCCCGCCGGCCGCGGATCGCGCCTTCCGCGGCCGCGGTTTTCCGTCCGCCGAAATTGGCAAAGCGGGTGCGCTGGCCTATCTTTCGTCCGTGTGCGTCGATGGCGGCAGGCAAAGCCGTCCTCGCCGGCGGCGTTGTCGGCCGGAAGCGGCGCCGCGGGGCGCGACGGTCCGGTGCGGGGATGACGGGTTTGGAAAAAGAGACGCAGACGAGCGCCGAGCGGCTGGAAACCTTCCGCCGCGTGCCGTTCGTGCGGCGCCTCTCGACCAAGCTTCTGCTGCTGACGGTGGTTTTCGTCCTGGTGGCCGAGATCCTGATCTTCATCCCGTCCGTGGCGGCATTCCGGCTGCGCTGGCTGGAGGAGAAGCTGGGCACGGTCGCCGCGGTCGGCGCCGTGCTGGTCCAGGGTGGACCGGCCACCCTGCCGCGCGCCGTCCAGGACGACGTGCTGGAGGCGATCGGCGTACAGGCGATCGCCGTCCGCGACGGCGGGATCTCGCGGCTGCTCGTGGTGACGGAGGTGCCGCCCGAGGTCGACGAGCACATCGCGGTGTCCGAGGTCGGATGGGTCGACGCGCTGTCGGGAGCCGCCGACACGCTTCTGTGGGGCGGCGAGCGCCTTCTGCGCGTCTACGGCCGGGTCGGCGAGAGCGACAAGCAGTTCGAACTGGTCATGACCGATGCCGGCCTGCGTTCGGCGATGCTGGTCTACGCGCGCAACATCGCGCTGCTGTCCCTCCTGATCTCGCTGCTGACCGCCGCTCTTGTATTCATCGCCATAAACCGGCTGATGATCGGCCCGATCCGCGGGCTGCGCCGGTCCATGCTCCATTTCGCCCGCGCCCCGGACGATCCGACGCGCATCATCCGGCCGACCGGCCGCCGCGACGAGCTCGGCGTGGCGGAACACGAACTGGCCAACCTGCAGACGCAGCTGCAGAAGACGCTGTCGGAACAGAAGCACCTCGCCGACCTCGGACTCGCCGTTTCCAAGATCAATCACGACATGCGCAACATCCTCGCCTCGGCGCAGCTGCTGTCGGACCGCCTGGCGACGTTGAAGGACCCGACGGTGCAGGCGGTCGCGCCGAAGCTGGTCCGCGCCATCGGCCGCGCGGTCTCCTACACCGGCGGTGTGCTCGCCTACGGGCGCACCCAGGAACCGACGCCCCAGCGCCGGCGCGTCAGGCTGCGGCAGCTGGTCGACGAGGTTTTCGGCCTGCTCGGCATGGACGGCGCGGGCATCGACTTCGTCAACGATGTCGATGCGGGTTTCGAGGTCGACGCCGATTCCGAACAGCTCCACCGGATACTGTCCAACCTGTCACGCAACGCCGTGGAGGCGATGGCCGCCGACCGCGAGACGGCGGTGGTCCGCCGGCTGACGATCTCGGCCGAGCGCACGGGAAGCATCAGCCGCATCCTCGTCACGGACACCGGTCCCGGCCTGCCGCAGAAGGCGCGGGAGAACCTGTTCGCGGCGTTTCGCGGCTCGGCGCGCAGCGGCGGCACCGGCCTCGGCCTGGCGATCGCCAGCGAGCTCGTGAAGGCCCATGGCGGGACGCTCGAGTTGGTCGAGAGCGTCGGCGGCCGCACCGTGTTCGTCATAACCATCCCCGACCAGCCTTTGCGCCTCGACGTGGCGCGCAGCACCCTGCGCCGTCCGGCCTGATGCCGCGCCGCTGCGATGGCACCGGCAATCTCCCCCTGCGCAGGCCACCGGTCGCGCCCGGCCGGGCCTCGCTTCGGGGGAAGGCGTCCCCGTGACCCGGGGCGCGATCCTCCACGGCCGCGGGCGGCCCGGCCGGCCTCGCCGAACCCTCGCATTTTGCGCGCCGACCGGCTTGCATTTGTCGCCACCAGTCGTTAGGTAGCACCGCAGATCGGAGCCGGCCCCTCGCAGACCGGCACGAGGGCCGTTTGAAACGGCCCGGCGCGCGCCCGTAGCTCAGCTGGATAGAGCACCAGACTACGAATCTGGGGGTCAGGAGTTCGAATCTCTTCGGGCGCGCCAGATACTCCGATCGCTCGGCGTCGCCCTGCTTCGCTCCCGGCCAGTTCATCGATGCCCGTCCGGGGAACCGGAGAGGGGTTTGCCGTGTCGCAACGGCAACCTCCCATCCGGGCCTCGCCCGGCAGACTTCCGGGGCGACGACCGGGTCGGGCGCACGGCGTGCGGGCCGTCCCCGACTGAAGGCTCGCAGCGCAGCGAGCGCACGGCGCGACCGAACGAGGTGCGTCGGCCGTCACGCCGGGTCCGGCCCGGCCAGGAGCAGGGCCAGCGCGCGCCGGTTGCGCGCCAGACCCTCGGCGCGGCGGGCGCGCTGGCCGGCGGTGAAGTAGCGATGGCCCGAGAGAAAGTCGTGCTGGCGGCGATACCAGTCGCGGGGCGCGTATTCCTGGCCGAAGGCGGCCAGCTCGGCGCGGAGACGGCCCTGCCATTCCGGGTAGTCCGCCCGCCCGAGCGTATCGAGATCGGCGTCGATGAGGATCATGGCGCCGAGATCGGCCGGGGCATGCGGCATGCGTGTCGCCAGGATCAGGCGCTGGATGCGCGCCACTGCACCCGGCGCGTAGCCGAACCCCGGGAGCACGTCGCCGGCGAGCCGCGCGCTGACCGCCTCGTGCCCGTCGCGGGTCTCGACATAGCCGAGGTCGTGGAACCAGGCGGCAGTGAGCAGTTCGAGCAGGTCCCGCCCGGAGACGCCCTCGATCCCGGCAAGCTCGGCCGCGGCGGCAACCACGACGTCCCGGGTGTGGCCGATGTCGTGATAGGCGAGGCCGGCGGGCATGGCGTGCAGCAACAGGTCCGTCGCGTAGGCCTCTGCCCTTCCGATGTCAGCCGCCATAGCGCCCGCGCTCCGCGCCCACCAATGATGCATTTTAGCAGGATCCGGCAGCCGCCGCCAAATCACGATGCCTATCCTTCCGGGTCGAAAGCCGATCTGCTATACTTGTTTTTGTGAGGCGCCCGCGGGGCTCGGTGAGAGCGGGAGCCGAACGGGGCTTAGGCGATGCAGATCTGTCCCGGCTGCGGCGTCGGCAATCCCGACGGCCAGAAGTTCTGCGGTAACTGCGGCACGGCACTCGACAGGCCCCGGCAGGCGGAGGGCGAGCGCAGGTTCGCCACAATCCTCTTCGCCGATGTCGCCAACTCGAGCGCGCTCGCCGAGGGGATGGATCCCGAGGACTGGACGGCCGTGATGAACGGCGCGTTCTCGCTGATGAACGCGGCCGTCAGCCGCTATGACGGCACGGTGTCGCGGCTCATGGGTGATGCGGTTCTGGCGCTCTTCGGCGCTCCGATAGCGCATGAGGACGACGCGCTCCGTGCGGTGCGCGCCGGGCTCGACATCCAGGCCGCCGCGCGCGGCTATGGCGAGACGGTGAGGGCGCGCCACGGGATAGACTTCCGCCTCCGGGTCGGCATTCACTCGGGCAACGCGGTCCTCGCCTTCGTCGGCGACGCCATCCGCACCGAATACACGGCGATGGGCGATGCGGCCAACGTGGCGGCGCGGCTGCAAGCGGCAGCCGAACCCGGCAGCGTGCTGATCAGCGCCGACACCCACGCGCTGGTGCGCGGGCAGGTCGAGGCGCGGTCACGCGGGCCGATGGAGATGAAGGGCAAGCAGGCGGCCATCGAGACTTACGAGGCCGTCTCCGTGATCGAGACGCCGCACAAGGGGCGCGGCCTCGAGGGCCTGTCCTCGCCGATCGTCGGCCGGACGGCCGAGCTCGCCATGCTCGGCGACCGGTTGGCCGGGCTCGGCCGCGGTCAGGGTGCGGTCGTCGCGATCGTCGGCGATGCGGGACTCGGCAAGTCGCGGCTTCTCGCTGAGTTCCGTGACGACTGGCAGGGAAGGAGCGACGGGAGCGGGCTCTGGCTCGAAGGTCGGGCCATCTCCTACGGCCAGTCCATTCCATACCTGCCCTGGCGGCAGATCGCCCGGCAGATCCTCGGCGTCGGCGAGATGGAGCCGGCCGCCGAGGTCCGCGCCAGCATCGAAGCCTTCTCCGCGGCGCATGGCCTGCCGGAAGCGGACGCGCCGCTCATCGAGACGATGCTCTCGGTCGAAAGCGAGACGAGCCGGGCCCGCGTGGCCGGGCTGAGCGGCGATGCCGTGGCCGAGGGGATCGGCGGGGCGATGACCGATCTCCTTCAGTCGGTGATGGGTCGCGGCGGCACGGCGCAGCCGCTGGTGCTGGTCCTCGACGATCTGCACTGGTCCGACAGCGCCAGCATCGAGCTCGTGGGCCAGGTCGCGACGCTGGCGACCTATGCCCCGCTGCTCCTCGTCTGCGTGATGCGGCCGCATCGCAAGGCGGCGAGCTGGCAGCTGCTCGACAGGCTCGACGCGAGCCTCGGCGGCGATTTCCGGCGGATTGCGCTGGAACCCTTGAGCGCGGCCGACGCCGACGTGCTCCTCGGCAACCTCCTCGACGTGCGCGGCCTGCCGCCGCGGATGCGGGCGCTGATCCTGGAGCGGGCCGACGGCAACCCGTTCTACATCGAGGAAATACTGCGCTCGCTGATCGGCGGCGGCCAGATCGTCCGCGAAGGCGACCATTGGCGGGCGACGACCGCGATCCTGGAGACACGCATCCCCGAAACCCTGGCCGGAGTGCTGAGTGCGCGGATCGACCGGCTGCCGGCGCCGACCAAGCGGGTGGCGCAGACCGCCGCCGTCATCGGCCGCATCTTCCCGCACCGGCTGCTGCAGACCGTCTGCCAGGACGCGCCGGAGAACGAACGGGTCGACCGGGTCGAGCCGCATCTCGCCCAGCTGTCGCTGGAGCAGCTGGTGCGGGAGCGGACCCGCGACCCCGACCGCGAATACATCTTCAAGCACATCATGACCTGCGAGGCGGCTTACAACCTCCTCCTCCGGTCGCGCCGCCGGGAGCTCCATGCCCGTACCGGCCGGGCGCTCGAGCGCGAATCCCGCGACCGGGTGGATGAATTTGCCGGCGTCCTCGCGCACCATTTCGCCGAGGCCGAGGAGTTCGATCTGGCCATCGCCTATTCCCGGCGCGCGGCCGACCGGGCGGCGGCGATCTCGGCTTCGCACGAGGAGCTGCAGCACCGCGAACGCGTGCTGGCGCTGCTCGCGCGGATGCCGGACCCCGACCCTGCGACGCTGGTCGATTCCACCATCGCGTGGCTCATGGTCCGCCACAAGCTCAACCGCTACGAGGGGGCGATCGAGGCGATGGAGCGCGCCGTCGCCGCGGCCCGGGAGGCGCAGGACAAGCCGCGGCTGGCCCTCGCCCTTTCCTGGCTCGGCAATGTGCACATGCTGGTCGGCCACCCGACGCGGGGAATTCCCTACGTGCTCGAAAGCCGAGGGCTGGCCGAGGAGATCGGCGACGAGCAACTCATGCTGCTGCCGCTGTTCGTCTCGACCTTCTTCCTGGCCGACCGCAACCCCGAGGCGGCGGTCGTGGCGCTGAAGGAGGTGATCGAGCTTTCGGCCGCCCACCGGCTCAGCGACGTGCGCGGCCACGCCATCGCCTCACTGGCGGCCACTCTGGCGCGGCTCGGGCGGTTCCCCGAGGCGCGGGCAGAAATCCGGCGTGCCCTCGCCGCGGAGACCGAGACCATCTCGCCGGTGAAGAGGGCCGACATCCATATCGGCGTGAGCCACACCTATCTGGAAATGGGCGAATGGGAGAAGGCGGCCGAGCACGGCCGCATCGGCGCCGAGCTTGCCGGCAAGGCGAACGGGTTCGAATGCGTCTGCGCCGCCTATTTCGGCCTCGGCCGCAGCCATATGGGCCTGCGCCGGATCGAGGACTCGCTCGCCGATTTCGAGAAGTCGCTCGCCGCCGCCCGCAATGCCCGGACCGAGGCGATGCAGGTCTTCTCCAACTACATCGCCGGCAACATCGCCGGCGTTCAGTTCGAACAGGGACAGGCGACCGCGCTCGACCGGATGCGGGAAACGATGAACCTGACCCGCTCGAGCGGCGACGATTTCGGCGCGGCCGTCTTCGGGGTTCAGCTCGCCCAGGCCCTGCAGAAGCTCGGCCGGCTGGACGAGGCCGACCAGCTGGTCGCCGACGCGCTGGCGCTCTTCCGCGAGCGCCACATGGCACCCCGCGTCGCCGATACGCTCCAGGTCCTCGCCGATCTGCGCGCGGCGCAGGGCCGCGGCGAGGAGGCCGAGGCGGCGCGGGCCGAGTCGGCCGCCCTCCGCGCCAGCTTCGAGATCGTGCCCCAAGCCGATGTGCCCGTGGAGGTGGCGTGACATGGAAAAGCCCATCATATTCGCGGTGGATGACGAACCTTCCGTGCTCGCCGCTGTCGGCCGCGATCTGCGCAAGCGCTACGGTGCCGACTACCGGATCCTGCGGGCGGAATCCGGCGTCGCCGCGCTTGAGGAGCTGCGCGAAATCCGGCTCAGGGGCGAGGTGCTGGCGCTCCTCATCGTCGACCAGCGCATGCCGCAGATGACCGGGATCGAGCTTCTGAAGGAGACGCTGTCGCTCTTTCCGGAGGCCAAGCGCGTGCTGCTCACCGCCTATGCCGATACCGAGGCCGCCATTCGCGCCATCAACGAGGTGAGGCTCGACCACTACCTGATGAAGCCCTGGCATCCGCCCGAGGAGCTGCTCTTCCCGGTGCTGGACGATCTGCTGGACGACTGGCGTGCCAATTTCCGCCCGGTCTTCGAAGGCGTGCGCGTGATCGGCGACCGCTGGGCGGCCGAGGGGCATCTGATCCGCGACTTCCTCGCGCGCAACCTCATCCCCTATCGCTGGCTCGACATCGAGGGCGATGCCGAAGCCGGGGAACTGCTGTCGCTTGCCGGTCTCGCCGGCGCGCCGCTGCCCGTCGTCCTCCTGGCCGATGGCAGCACCTTGTCGCGGCCGAGCGTCGCCGAACTGGCGGCCAGGCTCGGCCTCCATGTCGATGCGGCGGCCGAAAGCTACGATCTCGTCATCGTCGGCGCCGGTCCGGCGGGGCTGGCGGCGGCGGTCTACGGCGCCTCCGAAGGGCTGAGAACGCTGCTGATCGAGCGCGAGGCGCCGGGCGGCCAGGCCGGGACCAGCTCGGCCATCGAGAACTACCTCGGCTTCCCCGCCGGCCTCAGCGGCGGCGATCTCGCGCGCCGCGCCGTGGCGCAGGCGAGGCGCTTCGGGGTGGAAATCCTGGCGCCGATGGAGGCGGTCTCGCTGGCGACCGAGAACGGCTACCACAGGGTCGGCCTGTCGAACGGCGCCAGCGTGACCACGCAGGCGCTGGTGGTGACCACCGGCGTTCAATACCGGATGCTGGACGTGCCCGGCGCCGACCGGCTCGCCGGTGCGGGGCTTTACTACGGCGCCGCGATCACCGAGGCGCTGGGGGTCAAGGGAGAGGACGTCTTCGTCGTCGGCGCCGGCAATTCGGCCGGGCAGGCGGCGCTCCATCTCGCCCGCTATGCGTCGCGGGTCACCATGCTGGTGCGCGGCAAGTCGCTCGGCGAATCGATGTCGCAATATCTGATCGACCGGCTTGAGCGCACCGAGAACGTCGTCATCCGCACCCGCGCCTCGATCACGGAACTGCACGGCGACACCCGGCTCGAGGAGATATCGGTCGTCGACGCCGACAGCGGCGCCGTCACGCGGGAGCCGGCGCGGGCCGTCTTCGTCTTCATCGGGGCGGCACCGCGCACGGAATGGCTGGGCAAGGCGCTGCGTACCGACGCGCACGGCTTCGCGCTGACCGGCGTCGACCTCGAGGCCGAGGGCGGGGCACTGCCGGGCGGCTGGCCCCTTGCGCGCAAGCCCTTCTGGCTCGAGACGAACGTGCCCGGCATCTTCGTCGCCGGCGACCTGCGACATCGCTCGATCAAGCGCATCGCCTCGGCCGTCGGCGAGGGGGCGATGGCGGTGCAGTTCGTGCACCAGCATCTGAGCGGGGCGGCGCTGCCGCTGGCGCCGGCCAGGACTTGAGCCGGCGTGTCCACGGTCAGCGCCCAGTTTCGCCGGTTGCAGGAGTTCATCGGCAGGCTGCCTCTCTTCTCTGGTCTGTCGCTGGCCGACATCGAGCAGCTCTGCCGCTCCGCCACGCTGACCCGCCTGCCGCCCGGCACGCGGTTCATCCGCGAGGGCGATCCGGGGGATTCGCTCTTCCTGGTGCTCTCCGGCAAGATCGAGATCTCCAAGCGCGAAGGCGAGCAGGACGTGCTCCTCGCGGTGCGCGGCCCCGGCGAGGTCGTCGGCGAGATGTCGCTCCTCGAGCAGTCGCCGCGTGCGGCCTCGGCCGACACGGTGGAGCCGACCGAGCTGCTCGAGATCGGGCAGGAAGCGTTCCGCAGGCTCCTCGAGCGCAGTCCCGCACTGGCGGCCTCGATTCTCAGGATCATGGCCGGCCGGCTGCGCAGTACCGAAGCCTCCCTGATGCAGCAGGAAAAGCTCGCCTCGCTCGGGACGCTGGCGGCGGGTCTCGCCCACGAGCTCAACAACCCGGCCGCCGCGATCCAGCGCAGCAGCCTGGTGCTGCGCGCTTCCTTCGAGACCTGGCGGCAGAAGACGCTCGACCTGCACAAGCAGCCCCTCAGCGCCGAAGAGCGGGCGGAGCTGATGCGGATCGAGAGCCAGATTCTCGCGGGCCGCCCGCCCGCCACCTCCGCGGTCGCCGCGAACCGCGAGGAAGATGCGCTGATCGACCTGCTCGAAGAGCTCGGTCTCGCCGAGCCCTGGGAGATGGCGCCGCCGCTCGTCGCCTATGGCTGGAACGTCGCCCGTGTCGCGCCGCTGCGCGCGGCCTTCTCGCCGCAGGTCCTTCGCCTCGGTCTCGAATGGCTGAGCGCCGGGCTGGCGGTGCAACAGCTCATCGAGGAAATCATGATGGGCTCGGAGACGATCTCGCGGATCGTGCGGGCGGTGAAGTCCTATGCCTATCTCGACCAGGCGCCGGTCAAGACCGTCGACATTACCGCCGGCATCGAGGACACACTGATGATCCTGCACCACAAGATCAAGAACGGCGTCACCGTGCACCGCGACTTCGCGCCCGACCTGCCCCTGGTCGAGGCCTATGCCGGCGAACTCAACCAGGTCTGGACCAACCTCATCGACAATGCGGTGCAGGCGATGGAGGGCAAGGGCGAGCTCGATCTGCGCGTCCGCCCGGTGGGCGAGATGGTCGAGGTCAGGATCGCGGATGACGGCCCGGGCATCCCGCCAGAGCTTCAGGCGCGCATCTTCGATCCCTTCTTCACCACCAAGCCGCAGGGCGTGGGCACGGGGCTCGGCCTGCACATCGCGCGCAACATCGTCGTCAACCGCCATCGCGGGCGCATGAGCGTCGAGTCGCGCCCCGGCCGGACCGAGTTCACGGTGCTCCTGCCCCGCTCCCTGCGGCGCGAAGGCCAGGCGGCCGAAGCCGAGGGCTGACCTCCGGCCTGCCGGCCTCCGCGCACCCGGAAGGACGCCGCCCCCACTGATGCGAGATCGCCTCGTGCCCCGGCCCGTCCGCAAATCCCGAGGAAGACCTCGGCCTGCGGTAACGATCCCGTATTACGATTTCTTGGGCCGGGCGTCCGAACCAGGGCAGAAGCTCCCATCTCTTCGGGCGTGCTTTCTTGGTTCGTCGTCGAGGACAAATATGCGAACTCTCGCCGTCGTAGAGACCGGCATTGTCCGTGCTCAGGCTTCGCAGACGTAGCTGACGGTGCGTATGCGGCGCTCCCGCAAATTGATCACCTGGTTGCGGGCCATCGCGGCGAAGTCATTTCCGAGAAAGGCCTGGAAGGTCACCGCCGGGACTGATCCGGCCATTCGCGTCGCCATTTCCTCGAACCAGCGCTGGCTCTCTTCCGTCGAGTCTTCAACCTTCAGAACCCGGAAGCCGGCATCCGACAGAAGCAGCGGCATGGTATCGGGTGTCGCCAGGTGGCTGATGGAGGGCTCGCGCGCCCAAGGCACCGGAAACAGCACATCGCCGCCTTCCCCCTGAAGCACGTCGTACACGACGAAGCGGCCGCCCGGTTTCAATACGCGCCTGGCCTCCGCATACATGCGGTCCTTGGCGGCGATGTTCATGGCCACATGCATGGTTATGGCCGCGTCGAACACGGCATCGGCGAAGGGCAGGCTGGTCGCATCACCCTGTCGGAAGGCGACCCGGTCCGAGAGACCAACCCAACCGCTGAGCGCCGCCGCGGCATCGCAGAACTCTTGCGTCAGGTCGACGCCCGTCACATGGCAGCCAAAGGTTTCGGCGATCGTCCGCGCCGGCCCTCCGAGCCCACTGCCGATGTCGAGCACATCGGATGAGGGGCCGAGATTCAGGTACCCTGCCAGTTCGAGTGTCGCCTTGCGGCCGCGGATGTGGAACTCGTCGACGGTCGCGAGGTCTGCCGTGGTGAGCCTGTCCATTTCCTTGCCGGCCTTGCGCAGCTTGTCGGCGATCACATTGGAAAGGTCGCCGCTGCCGCGATAGTGACTTTCCACGGCATCGATCATGACCGCCCCTCCCACTCGCTCGCCAGCCGAGCACCTTCCGTCCAGGTTCCTGACCGGTTCGATGAAGCATACTGGCATGTCCAGGCTGACCCGCCAACTGCCCTCTCGAAACGCGGATCCGAAGACCTGGATCATGGACCCGCGGGACTTGCGATGACGTGGCGATGCCCGGTCTCGTCTTTCCGAGCGGCGACGGCGCGGTCCGTTCGCTCTTTCCGGATCGCCGCGGTCCGCGCGGTCCCTGCTCCCGCGGAGGCCCAATCCGCACGCTGCCGGCATGGAGCCTGCGCCCCGTCCTGCGCCCGGGCCTTCCGGTCGTCAGACCGCCCTGTTGTGAGTCGGGGATCGTCCGCCGCCGTCAGCGACGAGCACGGCGCCGGTGACGAACGAGGCCTCGTCCGAGGCGAGGAACAGGCAGCAGGAGGCGATTTCCTCCGGTTCCGCCACGCGCCTCAGCGCAATGCGGCCGGTGAGCGCGGCGAACTCGGCCTCGGCCGTCGTGCCGTTCAGCCGCGCCGCCTCGGCCATTTCCCATTCGCTCATCGGCGTGCGCACCCAGCCGGGCGCGACGGCGTTGGCGCGGATGCCGTCCGGCCCGTGGGCATAGGCCAGCGTGCGCGTGTAGGAGACGAGCGCCGCCTTGCTGGCGGAATAGGCGGCGTTCACCGGGCTGCCGTTGAAGGCGCCGACCGAGGCGATGTTCACGATCGCGCCGCCGCGCTGCTTGAGGAGGGGCAGGGCGGCGCGGCAGACCTTCATCGTCCCCGCCGTGTTGACGGCGAAACTGCGTTCCCAGACCTCGTCGGAGAGGCTCTCGGGCACGTCCGGCAGGATGATGCCGGCCGCGTTGACCAGGATGTCGAGGCGGCCGTCGCAGGCCTCGACGGCGCGGGCGATGTCGGCTTCCTCGGTGACGCTGCCGTGCACGGCCAGGCCGCCCGTCGCCGCGGCCGCGGCGTCGAGCGCCTCGCCGCCCAGCCCGAACAGCACCAGCGCAGCCCCTTCGCGCGCGAACCGTTCGGCCGTCGCCCGGCCCATGCCGGTGGCGGCGCCCGTCACCAGGGCCCTGCGGCCCGCCAGCCGTCCCGTCATGCGAGCCCCCAGCGATCCTCGACGGCGTAGCCGGTTTCCGGCAGGGTCGAGCCGCCGTCGACGACGATCGTCTGCCCGGTCACGTATTTCGCCTCGGCGGATGCGAGATAGAGCATGGCGCAGGCGACGTCGTCGGCCTCGCCCATTCGCCCCATCGGGATGTGCCGGCCGATGGCCGCCTGCTTCTCGGCGGTCGACAGCGTTCCGCGGCCGGGCTTGGCGATGAAGCCCGGCTCGACGCCGTTGACCGTGATGCCGTCGCGGGCAAGCTCGAAGGCGGCCCCGCGCACGAAGGCGTTCACCCCGGCCTTGGCGGCGGAATAGTGCGCGCCGCCGCCCATCGCGACACGGGCCGACACCGAGGAAGTCACCAGAAGCCGGCCGAAGCCGTTCGCCCGCATGTGCGGCACGCAGGCCTGAACCAGCCAGACGAAGGCACGGAGATTGATGTCCAGCGCCCGGTCGAGCCCGTCCTCGTCGAGATCGTCGAGCGAGGCCCAGGGACAGCCGCCGGCATTGTGCACCGCGATGTCGAGCCGCGCCTCCGCGGCGACCAGGCCGTCGACCATGTCGCGGATTTCGCGCCTGCCGGTGCCGGGCCAGGCGATGGTACGCGCCGAAAGGCCTTGCCCGGCGAGGCGGCCGGCGAGTTCCTCGGCCGGTTCCGGCGTCCGGTTGCAGATGGCGACGCGGGCGCCGGCCATCGCCAGCCGGGTGACGATGGCCGCGCCGATGCCGCGGCCGCCGCCGGTCACCAGCGCCACCCGTCCGGTGAGATCGAACGCCATCGCCTCAGGCCGCCCCGGCCTCGACGACCATCCCGGCGAAGCGGCCGAACACCTCCGCATGGCGGTCGACGTCGGCGTCGGCGGTGGCCGGGCACATCAGGAACATGGTGTGGAAGGGCGTCACCAGGATGCCCTCGTTCATGTAGAAGGCGTGGAGCAGCGTCTCGAGATCGCCGCGGCGCGTCGCCGCCACCTCGGCCGCGTCGCGCGGCGGCGCAGGGCTGAACATGATCTCCGCCCGCGCCCCGATCTGTGTGACATGCCACGGCAGGCCGTGGCGGGCGATGGTGGCGCGCGCCCCGGCAGCCAGGCGGCCGGCGCGGGCGATCATGCCGGCGTAGTTCTCCGGCGTCAGGATCTCCTCCAGCACCGCGCGCATGGTCGCGACGGTGAGCGCGTTGCCGGCGAGCGTGCCGCCGATGCCGAAATGCGCCGACTGGCGTTGCCGCGGGTTGACGAAGGGCACGATCCGCCAGAGCCGCTCGGCGATCCCTGTGGTGACGCCGAACACGCCGGCCGGGATGCCGCCGGCGATCGCCTTGCCCGCCACGAGGATGTCGGGTTCGAGGCCGTGGAGGGCGGTGTAGCCGCCCGGCCCGCAGGACAGCGTATGCGTCTCGTCGATGACCAGCACCGTCCCCGTGCGCCGCGTGATGGCGCGCACGGCGTCGTGAAAGCCGTCCGTGACCGGGATCATGCCGAAATTGGTCATCAGCGGCTCCATGAGGACGCAGGCCACGTCGCCCGGCGCGAGTGCTTCCTCGAGCGCCCCGACGTCGTTGAACTGCACGACCCTGGAGACGCGGGAATGGTCGACGCCGTTGGGGTGGATCATTTTGCGCATGCGCAGGCGCCCCTCCTGCAGCTCGACATGCGCCTCGTCGATGCCGCCGTGGTAGCAGCCGGAGAAGACCAGGACCTTGTCGCGGCCGGTGATCATGCGCGAGATGCGGATGGCGCCGCGGTTGGCGTCGGTGGCCGAGGTCGTCAGCGTCCAGTAGGGCAGGCCGAAGCGGCGGGCCAGTTCCTCGCCGACCCACAGGCTGTCCTCGGTCGGCATCATGTGCGTGGTGCCGCGCTCGAGCTGTCTCACCGCAGCGCGGGTCACCGCCTCCGGCGCGTGGCCGCACATGCCGCCGGTGTCGCCGAGGCAGAAGTCGACATAGCTGTGGCCGTCGATGTCGCGGACATGGCATCCGCGCGCCTCCTCGACATAGACCGGGAAGCCACCCGCCCAGCGCCGCATCCAGTGCGACGGGCCGCCGTAGAGGAAGTGCTGGCGGCCTCGCGCCCAGGCGTCCGCCGAACGCGGGTGCGAGGCCGCGAAACGCCTCTGCTCGACATCGATGAGCCGGTCGACCGTTTCGGGGTGGGTGCCGGCGCGCGCGTCCATCACAGGCTGATCCATGCGGTCTTGAGGTTGGTGTATTTGTCGAGCGCGTGCAGCGACTTGTCGTGGCCGTTGCCGGACTGCCCGACGCCGCCGAGCGGAACGGTGATGTCGGCGCCGCCATAGGTGTTGACATGGACCACGCCCGCCCTCACCGCGCGCACCATGCGGTGCGCCCGCGACAGGTTCGCGGTCCACACTGCGGAAGCGAGCCCGTATACCGTGGAATTGGCGAGCCTGACCGCCTCCGCCTCGTCCCTGAACTTCATGACGCCGAGCACCGGCCCGAAGACCTCCTCCTGCGCCAGATGCATGGCGGGCTCGATCCCGGAAAAGACGGTGGGCTGCATGTAGAAGCCGCCGGTCTCGGCGAGGATGCGGTTGCCGCCCGCGACCAGCGTGCCTCCCTCGGCCTCCGCGCGGCGGACGAATTCGAGGTTCTTGAAGAGCTGTTCCTCGCTCGTGACCGCGCCCGCCTCGGTGGAAAGGTCGAGGGGGTCGCCGACCCTGATCCGCGAAGCGATCGAGGCGACCCTGGCGACGAACTCGTCATGGATCGTTTCTTCGACGAGCAGGCGCGAGCCGGCGACGCAGACCTGGCCGGAATTGCGGAAGATGCCGTAGGCGGAGACCTTCGCCGCCTGGTCGAGGTCCGGCGCGTCGGCGAAGACGATGTTCGGCGACTTGCCGCCGAGTTCCAGATAGCAGCGCTTCAGGTTCGAGCGGGCCGAGTATTCGAGCAGACGGCGGCCGACCGGTCCGGAGCCGGTGAAGGCCATCACGTCGACGTCCATGTGCAGGCCGAGCGCCTCGCCACACACCGACCCCTTGCCGGTGACGACGTTGAGCACGCCGTCGGGCAGGCCGGCCTCGGCGCAGAGTTCGGCCAGGCGCAGCAGAGACAGCGACGCCACCTCGGCCGGCTTCAGCACCACCGAATTGCCGGCCGCCAGCGCCGGCGCGATCTTCCACGCCCCGATCATCATCGGGAAGTTCCACGGAACGATCGCGGCGACGACGCCGACCGGTTCGCGGTGGACGAGGCCGAGCACGTCGGGCGCGGTGGGCGCGATCTCGCCATAGACCTTGTCGATCGCCTCGCCGTAGTAGCGGAAGGTGCCGGCTGCGCTTCCGGGTTCCGCCTTCAGCGCCATGGCGATTTCCGTGCCGTTGTCGCGCACGCCGAGCACGGCGAGTTCGAGCGCATGCTTCTCGATCAGGTCGGCGATGCGGTGCATGACCTTCTTGCGTTCGGCGGGTGCGGCGCGCGACCATCTGCCGGCTTCGAAGGCGCGCCGCGCGGCCGCGACGGCGAGGTCGACATC
>DUSC01000192.1 GCA_012842935.1 Hyphomicrobiales bacterium
GCGCTCTCCTTACCGCCGGCGGCCGACGCGCCGACGGCGATTGTCTACGAGCAGAACGGCGTCGTGCTCGGCGCCGGGACGCTCGCCGATTCGGTGCTGAAGGCTGCCGGCTTCCGAAATCTTGCCGCCGAGCGGGGCTACGACGGCATGGTTCCCTACCCGCTCGAACTTCTGGTGCGCGACAGGCCGGACCTCGTCCTGCTCGGTTCGCCCTTTCCCGGCGCGCCGTCGCTCGCCGACCAGTTCGTCGAGCACCCCGCGATCGCGGCGATGCCGGCGTTGCGGCGGAAATCGGTCGCCCCGCGCGGTTCGTGGGCCTGTGCGGGGCCGTTCACCATCGAGGCGGTCCGCGCGCTGAAGGCGCTGCACGAGCAGATGACCGCGGCGAAGGGTGGCGAAGGATGAGCGCGCACCGCCTTTCCGGCCTGCTCATCCTGTTGGTCCTGCTGCTGTTCGTAGGCTCGCTCCTGGTCGGTCCCGCGGCGCTCGATCCGCTCGCCGGCATCGGCGGCCTTTTCGCCGGCGGCGAGGAGGCGACGATCGTCATCATGCGGGAAATCCGCCTGCCGCGGGCGCTGCTCGGTCTGATCGTCGGAACGAGCCTCGGCATCGCCGGTGCGGCGCTCCAGGGCTTCCTGCGAAATCCGCTTGCCGAACCGGGGCTCATCGGCGTTTCCGCGACCGCGTCGCTGGGCGCCGTGCTGGTCTTCTACAGCGGCCTCGCCGGCGCTTCGATGCTGGCCCTGCCGGCCGGGGCGCTGGCCGGCGCGCTGGCGGCCGTGCTGATCATCCTGACGATCGCCGCCGGCAACACGACGACGTTGACGCTGATCCTCGCCGGCGTCGCGCTGTCGAGTCTCTCCGGCGCGCTGACCTCGCTAGCGCTGAACCTGTCGCCGAATCCCTTCGCCAGCTACGAGATCATCTTCTGGCTCCTCGGTTCGCTCAAGGACCGCTCGATGGTCCATGTCTGGCTGTCGCTGCCCCTGATGGCGGTCGGTTGGGCGCTGATCCTAGCGTCGTCCCGGGCACTAGACGCCCTGACCTTCGGCGAGGCGACGGCGGCGAGCCTGGGTATCAACCTGCCGCGGGCCCGGCTGTCGATCGTTTGCGGCGTGGCGCTGGCGGTCGGCGCCGGTACGGCGGTGACCGGCGCGGTCGGCTTCATCGGCCTCGTCGTCCCGCATCTGATCCGACCGCTCACCGACCGCATGCCGAGTTCGCTGCTCGTCCCCAGCGGCCTCGGCGGCGCGGCGCTGCTTCTCGCCGCGGACATCGCGGCCCGCCTCGTGGTGCCGGCCCGCGAGCTGAATGTCGGGGTGCTGACGGCGCTCATCGGCGCGCCATTCTTCCTGTGGCTCGTGATCCGTTCCAGGCGCGAGGTGATGTGATGCGCATCGCCGCCCGATCCTTGAACGCAAGACTCTCGGGGCGGTCCGTCCTGCGCGGCATCGACATCGAAGTCGCGCCCGGATCGGTGGTTGGATTGCTGGGTCCGAACGGTGCCGGAAAATCGACGCTTCTGAGAGCCCTTGCGGGACAGATCCCGAGCGAGGGAGAGATTGGACTGGGACAACGGCCGCTGGCGTCGCTGACGGTCGCCGAGCGCAGCCGCCTGATCGCGTATTTGCCGCAGGAACGCACCATCGGATGGCCGCTCAGCGTCGAGAAGCTGGTCGGACTCGGCCGCCTGCCGTGGCGCGCCTTCGGCAGCGGGCTTTCGCCTGACGATGTCGCACTCTGCCGCGCCGCCATGGAAGAGATGGACGTCATCCATCTTGCGAGGCGTCCGGCGAACGAACTCTCCGGCGGCGAACAGGCGCGCGTGCTGGCGGCCCGCGCGATTGCCCAGGACACGCCGGTGCTGCTCGCCGACGAGCCGGCGTCGGGCCTCGATCCGGCGCACCAGATGACGATGATGGCAGCCTTCCGCCGGATTGCGTCGGGCAGGCGCCGCGCAATCCTCGTGTCGCTGCACGACCTGACGCTGGCGGCGCGCTGGTGCGACCGCATCGTCATGCTGAAGGACGGGTCGGTCGCCGCCGAGGGCACGCCGGCCGGGACGATGACGGCGGAAACGCTGCGCGCCGTGTTCGGCATCACCGCCTGGATCGACCGGGACGACTGCGGACTCGTGCTCGCGCCGACCGGCCTGGCGGCGAGACCATGAGCCGCCGCGCGACCCTCAGGCTCGTCGCGATCGACGGCGACCTCGTTTCCGCGGGCGAGGCGCCGGCAGTCGAACCGGTCGCCCGCATCGCGGCGAACGACCCTGCCTCGGCGAGGCCCGGCTGGGGGCCGCGGGCGGAGCCGCCGTCATACCCCTGGCCCGCCACACTCGCGGCCC
>DUSC01000193.1 GCA_012842935.1 Hyphomicrobiales bacterium
CGGTGCGCCCGCCGATCACCGCCCAGAAGGTCGCCGCGTCCCCCTCGGACTGGTAGTCGACCAGCCGGAAATCGGCCTTCACATGCGCCCCGAAGGAATGGATGTTGGCGACGCCGCAGGCGATGGCGACATGTTCGAGGAATTCGAACTGGTCGTTGTCGCGGTTGATCAGCACATGGCCGTCGTCGGTCACACCCTCGAAGATCTCGGCCTTGGCGGCGGCGATCTCCTCGATGCTCGTGAAATTGCCGAGATGGGCGACAGCGACCGTGGTGATGATCGCGACATGCGGCCGGACCATCTTCACCAGCGGCCGGATCTCGTCGGGATGGTTCATGCCGATCTCGAAGACGCCGTAATCGGCATCTTCCGGCAGCCGCGCCAGCGTCAGCGGCACGCCCCAGTGATTGTTGAACGAGGCCGGCGAATAATGGACGCTGCCGCAGGCCGAGAGCACCTGGCGCAGCATCTCCTTGGTCGTGGTCTTTCCCACGGAGCCGGTGACGGCGATGATCCTGGCCCGCGTCCGGTCGCGCGCCGCCCGGCCGAGCCCTTCCATCGCGGCCAGCACGTCCGGCACGACGATCATCGGCGCGGTGATGCGGCCGAGCGCCGGAAGCTTGGCCTCGGACACGACCAGAACGCCCGCGCCGTTGGCGGCGGCGACATTGGCGTAGTCATGGCCGTCAACCCGATCGCCCCTGATCGCGAAGAAGGCATCGCCCGGCGCGAGGCTTCGGGAATCGATCGAGATGCCGCCCACGCCTTCGGGCATGGTGCCGACCGGACGGCCGGCCATCGCCGCGATCATCCGCTCGGTCTTCCAGAGATGGTCCGTCATGCGGCAAGCGCCTTCCTGATTTCCTCGTGGTCCGAGAAGGGCAGCACGGTGTCGCCGACGATCTGCCCTTCCTCATGGCCCTTTCCGGCGACGATCAGGGTGTCGCCGGCGCGGAGCATGGCGACGGCATCGCGGATCGCCCGCGCCCGGTCGCCGATCTCGATCGCGCCCGGCGCGGCGGCCATGATTTCCGCCCGGATCTGCGCGGGCACCTCGCTCCTCGGATTGTCGTCTGTGACGATCGTGACGTCGGCGAGCCGGGTCGCGACCGCGCCCATGATCGGCCGCTTGCCCTTGTCGCGGTCGCCGCCGCAGCCGAACACCACCACCACCCGGCCGGTGGTGAAGGGCCGCACCGAGGCGAGCACGTTTTCGAGCGCGTCGGGCTTGTGCGCGTAATCGACATAGCAGAGCGCGCCGTCCTTCGTATGGCCGACCAGTTCGAGCCGGCCCGGCGCGCCCTTGATATGCTGGAGCGCCTGGAAGGCGCGTGGCGCGGCAACCCCGGTGACGATCGCGAGGCCGGCTGCGACCAGCGCATTGGCGATCTGGAAATCGCCGGCGAGCGGCAGGTGGACCTCGAAGATCTCGCCGCCGAAATGCACCTCCGCAACCTGCTTGTCGCGGAAATGCTCGACGCGCTTGAGCGACAGGAACGCGCCCTTGCGTCCGACGGTGCAGACGTCGAGGCTGGCCGCCCGCGCCGCCGCGATCGCCTTGTCGGACCATTCGTCGTCGGAATAGATCACGGCCGGCGCGCCGTTCGGCAGGAGCGTGTCGAACAGGCGCATCTTGCTCCGGAAATAGTGCTCGACGGTGGGATGGTAGTCCATGTGGTCGCGGCCGAGATTGGTGAAGGCGCCGGCGGCGAGCTTCACCCCGTCGAGCCGGCGCTGGTCGAGCCCATGGCTCGACGCCTCCATCGCCGCATGCGTCACGCCCTCCGCGGCCAGCTCGGCGAGCAGCGCGTGGAGCGTCACCGGATCGGGCGTGGTGAGGGAGCCGTAGTCGTTCCGGCCGGGGGCGATGACGCCCGTCGTGCCGATCTGCGCCGCCGCGATCCCGGCATGCGCCCAGATCTGGCGGGTGAAGGAGGCGACGGATGTCTTTCCCGCCGTGCCGGTGACGGCGACCATGGTCCGGGGCTGGGCGCCGGCGAGCTTCGCCGCCGAAAGCGCAAGCAGCCGCCGCGGATCGTCGACCCGGATCACCGGGACGGAAAGGCCCGAGACGGAAGAGGATGTGGCGGCGACCACGGCCGCGGCCCCCCTGGCGGCGGCGTCGCTGGCGAAGACGGAACCGTCGGCCCTGCTGCCGGGAACGGCGAAGAAAAGGTTGCCGGGCGCAACCGTGCGGCTGTCGGAAGAAATTCCGGTGACCTCAAGTCCCGCAAATGGCGCCGCCGCCTCCGCATAGGCCCCGCCCACAACGTCCCCGAGCTTCATCCGCCGGCGCCCCCGTTCACGTTCGAATCACGATTTCGTTTTTAGTCGTCAATACGACTCAAGCAAGGCAGTCCCGTCGAGGCCGAAACGGGGCTTGACGCCCAGCAGCGGAGCCGAACGGCGAATGATCTCGCCCGCCATGACGCCGGCATTGCAGCCCGCCGTCACGCCGCAGCCTTCGTGCGGCGCCTTCGGCTCGTCGATGATCGTGAGCACGATATATTTCGGATCGTTGATCGGGAAGGCCGCGATGAAGGCATTGAAGCGCACCGAATTCGAATAGCGGCCGTTGACGACCTTCTCCGCGGTGCCCGTCTTGC
>DUSC01000018.1 GCA_012842935.1 Hyphomicrobiales bacterium
GCTGAGAGGACAGATCGGTGTTTGCCTTTGAAAATCCGAGCGAAACGCGCCACCTAATCACACGATTCGGCCATGCCAGTCGGTCCAATTCCCGGTAGGTTTAAAAAAGAATAGCTAATGATTGAAAAATCATATAAATTTGCTATCGCTCCGATGATGGACTGGACGGACCGGCACTGCCGGTTCTTCCATCGCCAGCTGACACGACGCGCGCTGCTCCATACCGAGATGGTGGTGGCCGACGCAGCGATCCACGGCCGGCGCGAGCACCTGCTGGGCTTCGATCCCGTCGAACATCCGGTCGCGCTGCAACTCGGCGGGGCGGACCCGGCGAGGCTCGCCGAGGCGGCGCGGATCGGCGAGGCGTTCGGCTACGACGAGATCAACCTGAACGTCGGCTGCCCGTCGGACCGCGTCCAGTCTGGGACATTCGGAGCCTGCCTGATGCGCACGCCCGCGCTGGTCGGCGATTGCGTCGCGGCGATGAAGGCCGCCGTCGCGGTTCCGGTTACCGTGAAGTGCCGCCTCGGAGTCGACGAGCAGGACCCCGAAGCCGCTCTCGACGCGGTGGCCGACGCCGTGTTTGCCGCCGGCGCCGACGGGCTCTGGGTGCATGCGCGAAAAGCCTGGCTGGAGGGGTTGAGCCCGAAGGAGAACCGCGAGGTTCCGCCACTCGATTACGACCGTGTCTACCGGCTGAAGATGCGCTGGCCGGACCGTTTCGTCGGTATCAACGGCGGGATCGGCGACATAGACGAGGCTCTGGCGCATCTCGCCCATGTCGACGGCGCCATGCTCGGCAGGGCCGCCTACCACACGCCGGCGATCGTCGCCGAGGTCGACCGCCGCATCTGCGGCGAAGCCGGGCCAATCGCGGAGATGAAGGCCGTGATCGAGGCCATGGCCGCCCATGCCGGGCGCCACATCGCGGCAGGGGGCCGTCTTGCCCACGTGACCCGGCACATGACAGGGCTCTTCCATGGCCGTCCGGGCGCCCGCCGCTACCGGCAGATCCTGTCGACGGAGGCGACCCGTCCGGGCGCCGGACCCGACGTGCTCCTTCGCGCTTTCGAGGCGATCGAAGGCGGTGTCGAGGAAGCAGCGGCCTGACCGGCCGACCTCCCCCGAATCGGACAGCTCTTTCTACCAGAGGTAGGCCCTGCACGCGAGACGGGAACCGTCCGTTAAACTTTTTCTGGCTTGGTAAACGCCGGTCTAACGGATGCTGCCCGAGGAGCACATGGTTTCGCTGAATGCAAAGATCGTTGGCGGCATCGCCGTCACCGGGCTCGTCTGCGCCGTGGCCGCCGGCGCCGGGGTGTTCGCCGTCAGCCGGCTCGGCAGCGAGCTCGAAAGCTCCCTGCGATCGGCGCAGGTCGTGCGGGCGCACATGCAGGGCGACATGATGCACGACGCGATCCGCGCCGACGTCATCGGCGCGCTCGAGGCAACCATCATCGGCAGCGGCTTCGGCATCGACCAGGTCGCCGCCGATTTTGCCGAACACTCGAAGTCGTTCCGCGAATCCATCGCCACCGCGTCGGACCTGGCAACCGACCAGGCGACGCGCGACGTCCTGAAGGCCGTCGAGGCGCCGCTGCTGGCCTACGAGCAGAGCGCGCGTACCATCATCGACATGGCGGCGAAGGATGCCTCCGGCGCCCGAGCGGCCTATCCCGGTTTCATGCGACAGTTCAGCGAACTCGAAGACGCCATGGAGGCGGCAGCCGACAAGATCGAGGCCTCCGCCGCCGCGGAGGCCGACGCCGCACTCGCCTTCAGCGAACTCGGCCTCATGCTCATGCTCGGGCTTCTGGCGGCGGGTATCGCTGTCGCCGGAGGCGTCGTCCTCGTGGCGCGGCGCCAGGTCGTGCGGCCGCTTCTCAACGTCACCGACGTCCTCGATAGGCTGGCCAGGGGGGACCTGACCGCGCAGCCGGCGCGGTCGTCGTCCGACGACGAGATCGGGCGCATGAACGCGGCGCTCCAGGCGTTCCGACAGGCCGTCATCGACCGGCAGGCCGAGCTCGAGGCGGCAGACCAGCGCGAGGCGCTGGAAGCCGAGCGCGCGCGCAACGAGCAGATCCAGGCCGAGCAGCGCCAGGTGCAGAACCACGTCGTCACCTCCATCGCGACGGGCCTGTCGCACCTCGCCGACGGCGACCTGACGTTCCGCATCAACGAGCCGTTTCCGCCGACCTACGAATCGCTGCGCGAGGATTTCAACCGTTCGCTGGCCGTGTTGTCGGATGCGATCCTGGGGATCCATCAGGCATCGGCGACGATCCGGAGCGGCTCGGGAGAAATCTCGAAAGCAGCCGACGACCTGTCGCTGAGGACGCAGCAGCAGGCATCGAGCCTCGAGGAAACGGCGGCGGCTCTCAACGAGATCACCTCGACGGTGCGCAGCACGTCCGAAGGCGCCGACAAGGCCCACCAGGCCGCGGTCGCCGCCGACACCGAGGTCAAACAGGGCGGTTCGGTCGTTGCCGAAGCGATCGCGGCGATGAGTACGATCGAACGATCGTCCAGCGAGATCGGGCAGATCATCGGCGTCATCGACGAGATCGCCTTCCAGACCAACCTGCTCGCCCTGAACGCCGGCGTCGAGGCGGCGCGGGCGGGCGAATCAGGCAAGGGCTTCGCCGTGGTGGCGTCAGAAGTCCGCGCTCTCGCCCAGCGCTCGGCCGAGGCGGCGAAGCAGATCAAGGCGCTGATCAACGCCTCGACGGCGCAGGTCGCCGTCGGTGTCGACCTCGTCGGCAGGACCGGGACCGTCCTCGAGCGTCTTGCCAGCCATGTCGAGCGGATCAACGCCGTCGTCGCCGAAATCGCCGGCTCTGCGCGCAGTCAGGCCAACGGCCTGACCGAGATCAATACCGCCGTCGACCAGATGGACCGGGTGACCCAGCAGAACGCCGCCATGGTGGAAGAAACCACGGCCGCCAGCCATTCGCTGGCGAACGAAGCCGCCGAACTGACCCAGCGCGTCAACCGCTTCCGCGTCGGCGCGGCGAATGCGGGCAGCGCAATGGCCGGCCGTCCGGCGCCGGCACCCTCGCGACCGCAGGCGCGGGTGATCGAACTGGCCGGCGTGGCCATGCGCAAAGGCGCCGCGCGCGAGCCCCAGCCGGCCCCCGCCGCCAATGGCTGGGAGGAGTTCTGAGGTCATTTCCCGCCGCCGGCGCAGCCAGGCACGGCCGAGCGGCGAATTGACATCGGCCCCGGCGCGCGCCAGTGAGCGGCGTCGAGCGGGACCACTCCATGCCTGAAATCCAGATGAGCGCCGGCGAGATCGCCGTTTTCGCAGCCGCTGCGGCTCTCGCGGGCGCAATCTCGGGACTGCTCGCCGGGATCTTCGGCATCGGCGGCGGAGCCGTCCTCGTCCCGGTCTTCTACCAGTTCCTGACCGCACTCGGCATCGACGAGAGCGTGCGAATGCATCTCGCCGTCGGCACGTCGCTGGCGATCATCATTCCGACCTCGATCCGCTCGTTTGCCGCACACAGGGCACGCGGCGCGGTCGACATGGAACTGCTGAAGTCGTTCCTGATCCCGGTTCCGGCCGGGGTCGTCGCCGCGTCGCTGATCGCGGCTTCCGTCTCCAGTTCGCAATTGCGGGCGATCTTTGCCGGCATCGTCCTCCTGCTCGGGCTACGCCTCATCTTCAATCGCGACAACTGGGTTCTCGGATCAGAAGTTCCCGGGAATCCGCTGCGCGCGGTCGTCGGCTTCGTCATCGGGCTGCTCTCGACGTTGATGGGGATCGGCGGCGGCATCATGAACAACACGTTCATGACCCTCTACGGCCGGCCGATCCACCAGGCGGTGGCGACATCGTCGGGAGTGGGCGTGCTGATCGCCATACCGGGTGCCGTCGGCCTGATGTGGGCCGGCTGGGGCAATCCGTTCCTGCCCATCGCCTCGACCGGCTACGTCAACTGGATCGCCGTTGCGCTGATCATTCCGATCGCGCTGATCGTGACGCCGTCCGGCGTGCGCATCTCGCACTGGCTGTCGCGCCGCCACCTCGAGATCGCTTTCGGCCTGTTCTGCCTGTTCGTCGCCGTGCGGTTCTTCGTCAGCCTCACGTGAGGCCGGCGCTCAGTCGCGAAGGATCATGCGGTCGCCGCGCACGTCGATTCCGGAGAGCGAACCGAGGAAACTCATTCCGAGCAGGGATTGCTCGAGCGCCCCCGCTTCGGCGACGAGGACGGTCATGTTGCGGCGCACGATGGTGCCGACGGCGATCTCCGACGCGGTGAAGCGTGCCGCCCGCGCCACGCCGTTCGCCGTCTGGACGGGGATCACATAGTTCAGGCTCGACTGGTCGGCGCCGACGGCGCGAGCGTCGGCCGCGGCGAGAACCGTCGCCGTGGCGCCCGTGTCGACCAAGGCGCGCACGGCGACGCCGTCGACCGTGATTCGTGCCTCGAAATGGCCGTTGACGGCCTTTTCCAGGTAGACCGTGTTGCCGTCGGCGGCAAGCGACAGCGGGCTGCCGGGCACGAGGCCCGCGGTGATCCGGCTGGCAATGTCCTGCAACTCGTAGCGGTACTGGTAACACGCAACGAGCGCGAGCAGGATCGCTGCCCAGGCGGCGAGGCCCCTGGCGGCGCCACCGAGGCGGCGTCTCGATCCGAGGATTCCCACGGCAATGACGGTTCCCAGGATCGAAAGTCCGATGGCGCGGGCATAACGGTCCCCCTGGCCGCCGAAGCCCGGCTCCTGCGTCGCGATCAGGAAGACGAGGCCGGCGAGGATCGCGGCCAGCACCAGCCAGAATCCCCGCCCCGCCATGTCAGCCCGCAGCGCTGCGTTCGCGCAGCATGCGCGCCCTGCGCGTCTCGCGCCGCGGCCGCCGCTCGACGGTTTCGAGCCGTCCGGGCAGCTCGGCCATGATGGCACGCCGCCTTTCCGGGGACATGGCGGTCCACGCCGCGATCTCGTCGCGCGTCCGGCCGCAGCCGAAGCAGAAGTTCGTCTTCGGATCGATCTGGCAGACGAGGATGCAGGGCGATTCGATGGACAAAGGTTCGCTTCCGGGGTTCGCTTCCGCTTGTCCGTTCCACATGGGGCAGGTCCCGGCCCAATGCAAGTCCGGGTGTGGCCGAATGGACGCGCTTACGACTTCTGCGAGAATTGTGTTACCGCTGCAATCAAGTTAAGAACGCTTCCGTACTAAGTGGGGACCCAGCCGCGATGACCATCACCGGCCTGCCGTTCGACGACTTCCGTGCACTGCTGCCGCAACTCCCGGGGCCGGATGCGGACGCCGCGGCGGCGGTTCGCAGAGACTTCCGCCGCATGCGCAAGCCCCATTCGTCGCTCGGCCGTCTCGAAGAGATGGCCGAGTGGCTCGCCGCCTGGACCGGCCGGCCGCCGGCGGTGACCCGTCCGCTGGTTGCAATCTTCGCCGGCAACCACGGGGTGGCGCGCAACGGCATTTCCCTACGCAGGCCGGAAGAGACCGCGGAAATGGTCGAGCTTTGCGCGGCCGGCGGTGCTGCGGTCAACCAGATCTGCATCGCCCACGACCTTGGCCTCAAGGTCTTCGACCTGGCTCTCGACATGCCGACCGCCGACATCACCGAGGGACCGGCGCTCGACGAGCGCGCCTGTGCGGCGACGATGGCGTTCGGCATGGAGGCCGTCGCCGGCGGCGCCGATCTTCTGTGCGTCGGCGATCTCGGCGTCGGCAACTCGACCGTCGCGGCGGCCATCCTTGCCGCCCTGTTCGGCGGCAGCGGGGCAGACTGGGTCAGGTCCTCTCACGCCGGCGACGGCGAGCTGACCGCGCGCAGGATCGCCGTGGTCGATCGGGCGCTATCGGTTCATGCCGGACGGCTGAAGGACCCGCTGGAGGTTCTGCGCCGGATCGGCGGACGCGAGTTCGCCGCGATAGCCGGCGCGATCCTCGCCGCCCGGATCCAGCAGGTGCCGGTGATCATCGACGGATTTGCCGCGACCGCCGCGGCCGCCGTCGTTCACGCCATGCAGCCCGGCGCGCTCGACCACTGCCTGGCCGCGCACGTCTCGTCCAGGCCGGGGCACGGCGAGGCGCTGCGGCGCATGGGCCTTCGCCCGGTCTTCGATCTCGGCCTGTCGCACGGAGAGGGGACCGCCGCCGCCCTCGCCGCGGGGGTGGTCAAGTCGGCGGCGCTCGTCCATTCGGGAATGTCGGCCGCGCTCCACTGACGCGGCGAGCCATCGGCCGGAGCCGGAAGAGATCAGATCCCGCCGGCCGCTGCCTTCAGGGTTGGACGGGCCGGCGTGTCGTCGAGGACTCGCGCCGGCGGAAAGATGGCGATCGCCTCGGTACCTTCGCGCAGCTTGGAGTTCAGGACGAATTCGCCGTCGTGCATCGCGATCAGGCCCTGGACGATCGGCAGGCCGAGGCCGGTTCCCTGTTCCGCGCTCTTGATGGCGATGGAACCCTGGCCGAACGCGGAGAGGACGACGGATATCTCCTCGGGCGGAATGCCGGGGCCGTCGTCGACGACGGCGAGATACTGGCCCCCGCCGGCGGTCCAGCCGACCTTGACGCGGATCTCGCCGCCGGGCGGCGTGAACTTCACCGCGTTGGACAGGAGGTTGAGGACGATCTGCCGCACTGCCCGTTCATCGGCGACGAGCTTCGGCAGAGACGGCTCGAACTGCTCGACGATGGCGATGTTCTTCTGCCGGGCCTTGAGCTCGGTGAGATGGCAGCACTCCTCGACCACGGCGGCAAGCGAGATCGGCTCCTCGTTCAGCTGATAGCGACCGGCTTCGATGCGCGAGAGGTCCAGGATCTCGTTGATGAGGTCGAGAAGGTGCCGGCCCGAATCGTGGATATCCTGGGCGTACTCGCGATAGGTCGCGTTTTCCATGGGACCGAGAACCTCCTTGGCCATGACCTCGGAGAAGCCGAGGATGGCGTTGAGCGGCGTGCGCAGTTCGTGGCTCATCGAGGCGAGGAAGCGCGACTTGGCGAGGTTGGCGTCCTCGGCGCGTCGGCGACCTTCGTCGGACATGGACTTCGCCGTTTCCAGTTCGGCGATGAGTGCGTCCTTCTCGGTGCGGAAGGTCAACAGCATCAGGGTCGACTTGTTGAAGTGGCCGGCGACGTAGTCGAAGAACGGCAACGACACGACGAGCAGTCCGGCCATGATCGCCTCGACCGGCTCGCGCAGATTGCCGCCGAACAGCGCATAGGCGGCGACCGGTATGGCGAAGGTCGCGCGCAATGCGCCGCTCAGTGCCGAGGCGATGATGGCGGTGGCCGCCATCGCCAGGAGAAGTACGACGGCCTTGATGACGGCGAACTGGTCGACCCCACAGGGCGAGCAGCCGATGGCGGCGAAATAGGACCATGCCAGGCCGGTCACCAGATGGAGCGCCAGGAACAGGCGGCGGGTCGTCGCGACGTCGATCCGCGGCGTCTCGCTCCGGTCGATGCGGCGGGCGTAGAAGGCCAGGGCGGTGTAACAGGCGACAGCGATCAATGCCCAGACGAGGATGGTTCCGCTCGTACCGACAAGCAGGCCGCCGCCGGCGATGACGAGAACGAGGAACGGTATGGCGGCGGCGCTGGTGACGACCGTCCGGGCGTGGAGCTTAAGCAGTTCGCGATCGAATTCGGGATTGCCGGCGCGCTGCGAGAGACGGTCGCGCGTGCGCCTCACCGCCCGCGCCACGTCGCTGTTGCGATGGGTCCTCGTGCGGTCCACAATGAATTTGTCTGCCGTGTTCACGTCCGGCAACGGCATGAAAGTTATCTGCTTTTTCGATCGATCGGTTCGCCGTAAACGCTAGACGCGAATGATTAAGGTTCTCTTTGCCATATGAATCGCCTTTCCGGTCTCCGGCCGTGGGGCAGCCGCGCGCGCCGGCCGAAGCGCCTGCTTCGCCGCACCGCCGACGTGTTCCTGGCAATCGCCGTTCTCGGTGCGCTGGCGCTGGTCGTCGCCCGGATCGACGACGGCGCGGCGGTCCGGATGGAGGGCAGGGCGGAGGTCGGCGATGGGGATTCGATCGTCGTCGGGGGCGGGCGCATCCGCCTGCTGGGGATCGACGCGCCCGAACTCGACCAGACCTGCCAGCGTGAAGGCCGGGACTATTCCTGCGGCCGCGAGTCTCGGCGCGCGCTCGCCGAAACGATCGGATCGGCTCCGGTCGCCTGCGCGGGGAGCGAGCGGGACCGGTACGACCGGCTGCTCGCCCGCTGCAGAGTCGGGCAAACCGATCTCGCGCGGTCGCAGGTCGCGGTCGGCTGGGCCATCGCCTATGGCGACTATCAGCGCGAGGAAGCGATCGCAAGGCAGGAAAGGCTGGGCCTGTGGGCGGGTACGTTCGAGCGCCCCGGCGACTGGCGGCAGAGGCACGGCGCGGCGGCGGAGTCGGAGCACGTGCTGCCGTTCTCGATCCTCCAGTGGCTCCGTGCAATTTTCGGCTTTCCCTGATATGCGGTGATGGCATTCGCGAGGCGGAGGTATCCGATGAAACTGTTCGACGGCGGCAGGGCGCCCAATCCGCGACGCGTGCGCGTCTTCCTCGCGGAGAAGGGCATCGAGGTGCCGCTGGTACCGGTCGACATGGGCGCGATGGAGCATAAGAGCGAACCGGTGACCTCGCGCAACCCGTTGCAGCGCCTGCCGATCCTCGAACTCGACGACGGCACGATCATCACCGAATCCGTCGCCATCTGCCGCTATTTCGAGGAACTTCATCCCGAACCGGCGCTGTTCGGCCGCGGTGCGCTGGGCAAGGCACTGGTCGAGATGTGGCAGCGGCGCATGGAACTCAACCTGATGATGGCGGTGGCGCAGGCCTTCCGCCACATCCATCCGGCGATGAGAGAATGGGAGGTTCCGCAGATTGCCGAATGGGGAGAGGCGAACAAGCCGAAGGCGGTCGATTTCCTGCGTATCCTCGACCGCGAACTCGCCGGGCGTTCGTTCATCGCCGGTGACGAATTCTCGATCGCCGACATCACCGGCATGATCGCCGTCGACTTCATGAAGCCGGCGCGGATCGCCGTGCCCGAGGATTTGACCAACGTCGTCCGCTGGCATCGCGCGGTGTCGGCACGACCGAGCGCGACGGCGTGACGCAGGTTGCCTGACGACCCCGAAGCGCTGGCCGGGGAGGTGCGAGCCTGCCGCGTCTGCCGCGACGCGCCGACCGGCCCGCCGCTGCCTCACGAGCCGCGGCCGGTCCTGGTCGTTTCCTCCAGGGCGCGAATCCTGATCGCCGGCCAGGCGCCGGGGACCCGGGTTCACGCGTCGGGCCAACCCTTCACCGATCGGTCGGGCGACCGGCTGCGCGACTGGCTGGGCGTCGACCGCGCCCGGTTCTACAATCCCGACAATTTCGCCATCCTGCCGATGGGCTTCTGTTTTCCCGGCCTCGATGCAGTTGGCGGCGACCTTCCGCCGCGCCGCGAATGCGCGCCGCTGTGGCGGGAGCGGCTGATGGCGGCGATGCCGCAGGTCGACCTCGTGCTGGCGGTCGGCCTTCATGCCCAGGCCTGGCATCTCGGCCGTCGACGGTCGGCCTCGCTGACCGAGACCGTGCGCCACTGGCGGCGCATCTTCGAAACGGCGACGACGCCGATGATCCTCCCGCTGCCGCACCCCTCCTGGCACAACAGCGCCTGGCTGAAGCGGAATCCTTGGTTCGGAACGGACTTGCTTCCTTTTCTGAAAGCGCAAGTCGCGCTTCGTCTCGGTGGTGGTTTGTAGAAAATTTCGCTTGCATTCTGCGCCAAGTGAAGAAAAATTTTCTTGCGATCAGGAGAATTGGTCATCACAATCGCAAGACTTTTCCATGCGGAGCCGAAAATGGACCGTCTCGACCGAAAAATCCTGCGCCTCTTGCAGGAGGACGCGACTCTCGCCGTCGCCGACATCGCCAAGAAGGTCGGGCTGTCAACGACGCCGTGCTGGCGGCGCATCCAGAAGCTCGAGGAGGAGGGCGTCATCAAGGGCCGGGTAGCGGTTCTCGACCCGGCCAAGGTCAACGTTCGGGTCAACGTCTTCGTGTCGATCCGCACCAACTCCCACAGCCTCGAGTGGCTGAGACGTTTCTCCGAAGTGATCCAGGAATTCCCGGAGGTCGTCGAGTTCTACCGGATGAGCGGCGACGTCGACTATCTCCTGCGCGTTGTCGTGCCGGACATTGCGGCCTATGACGCGTTCTACAAGCGCCTCATCGCCAAGATCGAGATCCGCGACGTCTCGTCGTCCTTCGCCATGGAGCAGATCAAGTACACGACCGAAGTTCCGCTCGACTACATGATCGTCGAGAAGGAAAGCGGCTCGAACGCGGCTTGAGGAGGCCGGCGAACGCCGGTTACCTGAGGAAGCCCCAGGGCGACGACCTTCTCGCCGGCATGGCGCCGAGGCCTTCGTCCGCCCGTGCCACGTCGGCCCGACCGATGCTGTAGCCGGACTCGATCACGGCTACGCCGTCCATGATGAAGAGCTGGGTCTTTTCCAGCCCCGGACGGATGCGTCCGCTGATCGAGACGAACTCGTAGCTTCCGGCCATGCGGAACGGCGTCCTCGCGGTGACGTGAATAACCTGTTCCGGCGGCGGCTGCGCCATGTGGCTGCAGGCACCGGGCCGGGGAACCAGCATGAATTCGTAGACCAGGTCGCCGTCGCGGTCGACGGGCAGGGCGTATCCCTTGATCTCCACGGTCTCGCCGTCAAGGGTCCATGCAAGACCGGCAGGGTCACCGATATTCCCCCCGGTCAGCGGGCCTCGCAAAGCGGGCCACGTGATCGAGCGCGCCTCGGCGGAAGCGGCCATTGCCGGCGGCGACGCTGGTGCCGCAAGGCTCACGGAGAGCAGCACGAGGAGTCGAGGAAAGCCGGGACACCGCATGGCCGCCATTGGAGAGCGTCCGTGCGGCTCCGTCAACCGCCGTGTGCCGGCCTGCGCCGGTGGAGACGCTTCAACGTCTTCTCGTCGGTCAGTTCGCGGACGGCATCGGTGCCGATCCAGCGTGCGGTTCGGTCAGGCGAGGCGGCGAGCTTGCGCGCCAGCGCCAGCGCGGACTCGTGGAGCGCGGGCGAACGCTTGCCGATCTGGCGCAGCGCCCAGTTGACCGCCTTGCGTACGTAGTTGCGGGCATCGGTCGCGTGCTGCTCGATCAGCGGCAGCCAGACGAGGAAGTGTTCGTCCGGCACCTTCTTCCGGTGGACCGATGCCCACGCCATCATGGCGAACGCGGCGCGGCGCACGAACTCGCGCTCGTCGGCGGCGAAGGTCTCGACGAGGCGGTCGGCGCCCGGCGAATCGGCGAAGAGGTCGGCTGCGTGGTCGACGATCTCCCAGGAATCGAAGTCATCCGCCCATGACAGGGCCTGCGCCTCCGTGACCAGCCGCGGATCGTCGGAAAAACTCGCCAGCAGGCGCGCCTCCCGCCAGCCGCTCGCCCATAGTGTCCGGGCGCGCTCGTGGTCACGCCCGATCGCCCGGGCGAGCGGGCGGAGCACCGCGTTTGAGACGCCGTAAGCACGGTCGGTGCGGATACCGTAGCGCGCCATGCCGGCGCGATCCGTGTCGGAAGCGAGCGAAGCGAGATGGGCCAGGATGTCGTCGGCCGTCGCGTCGCGCCCGAGGCCGGACATGGCGACGCCTATTTCTCCAGCCGCGCCAGCAGCGACGAGGTGTCCCAACGCCGGCCGCCCATTGCCTGTATATCCTTGTAGAACTGGTCGATGAGCGCCGTTACCGGCAGTTTCGCGCCGTTGCGGTCGGCTTCCGCAAGGCAGATGCCGAGGTCCTTGCGCATCCAGTCGACGGCGAAGCCGAAGTCGTATTTTCCGGCATTCATCGTCCTGTGGCGGTTCTCCATCTGCCAGGAGCCGGCCGCGCCCTTGGAGATGACCTCGATGACCTTCTCGATGTCGAGCCCGGCGCGCTTGCCGAAATGGATGCCCTCGGCGAGCCCCTGGACGAGACCGGCGATGCAGATCTGGTTGACCATCTTCGTGAGTTGCCCGGCGCCGGCAGGCCCCATAAGCCCGACCATGCGGGCATAGGACTCGATCACCGGCTTTGCCCGGTCGAAATGTTCCTGGGAGCCGCCGACCATCACGGTGAGCACGCCGTTCTCGGCGCCGGCCTGGCCGCCGGACACCGGCGCGTCGAGGAAGCCGAAGCCGCGCGCATCGGCCTTTTCAGCGAGTTCGCGGGCGACCTCGGCCGAGGCGGTCGTGTTGTCGACGAAGATCGCGCCCCTCTTCATGGCGCCGAACGCGCCGGAGGAGGGGCCGATGGTGACCTCGCGAAGGTCGTCGTCGTTGCCCACGCAGGCGAAGACGAAGTCCTTGCCGTCGGCGGCCTCGGCCGGCGTGGAGGCGCTCCGCCCGCCGTGTTCGGCGACCCATTTCTCGGCGCGCGCAGCGGTGCGGTTGTAGACGGTCACGTCATGGCCGCCCCGGTTCTTCAGGTGTGCCGCCATCGGATAGCCCATGACACCGAGGCCGAGGAACGCAACGGTCGCCATCTTCGAGTCCTTCCTGTCTGTTGGCCTGGCTTCATAGTGCATCGCGCGAACGAAGTCAGCGCTTCAGATGCCGCGTGATGCGCCGTTCGATCCATTCGGTCGCGTGGCGAAGGGATTCGACCAGCACGAGATAGAGGAGCGCGGCCCAGAGATAGGTCTGGAAATCGAAAGTCCGCGAATAGGCACGCCGCGTCTCGCCCATCAGGTCATAGACGGTGATGATCGCGACGATGGCCGAGCCCTTGATCATCAGGATGATCTCGTTGCCGTACGGCCTGAGCGCCACGACCAGCGCCTGGGGAAGGATGATCTTCCACATCGTCTGCAGCCTGTGCAGGCCGAGCGAGGCCGCGCCTTCCCACTGGCCCCTGGGCACGCTCTCGACGGCGCCGCGCAGGATTTCCGCCTGATAGGCCGCGGTATTGAGCGTGAAGGCGAGGATTGCGCAGTACCAGGCGTCGCGGAAGAAGACCCAGAGTCCGACCGCCTCGAGCTGAGGCCGGAACGAGCCGAGGCCGTAGTAGATGAGGAAGGTCTGCGCAAGGAGGGGTGTGCCGCGGAAAAAGTACACGTAGCCGTAGGCGATCGAGGAGAGCGCAAGGTTTCTCGACATCCGCGCGTAGGCGATCGGGATGGACAGGGCCGCGCCCAGGACGATCGAGATCGCCACCAGGGTGATCGTGACCTTCAGGCCGGAGAGGTAGTAGGGCAGGTACTTGTCGAACAGCTCTCCGTTCCAGGCGCTGACGAGATAGGCGACCATGCCGATCCCGAGCAGGATCCACAACGCGACAAGCGTCGTGCCGACGATGCGTTCGCGCGGCCAGCCGCGGGCCGGCGGCGGCGGGCGTTCGGTCGAGACGTCGTTTTGGACGGCAAGGGTCACGATCGCGCCTCCTGGCGCCGGACCGTCCTTTCAATGGCGCCGAGTCCGTAGGACGAGACGATGGCCAGGACGAGATAGACAAGGCAGGCGGTGCCGAAGAACAGGAACGCCTGTTTGGTGACGCGCGCCGCGATGCCCGCCTGGCGCAGGATGTCGGAAAGGCCGATCGCCGAAACGAGCGCCGTGTCCTTGAGCAGGATCAGCCACAGATTGGCGAGGCCGGGAAGGGCGATGCGGATCAGCTGCGGCAGGATGATCAGCCGCATGGTCTTGGCCTTCGACAGGCCGATCGAGTAGCCGCCCTCGTACTGACCTGCGGGAATTGCGCGGAAGGCCGAGAGGAAGACTTCGCTGGCGTAGGAGGAAAAGACGACGCCGAGCGCCAGCATGCCGGCGACGAAACTGTTGATCTCGACTGCCGCCGCCTGCGGATCGAAGAGGCGCATCACGTTCTGGATGCCGATCTGGGCGCCGTAGAACACGAGGAACAGCGTCAGCAGCTCCGGCAGCCCGCGGAAGATGGTCGTGTAGATGTTGCCGGCGAGCCTGAGCGACGGCTCCGACGACTGCTTGGCCAGCGCCACCATGAAACCGATGAAAAGACCGAGCGGCAATGTCGCCAGCGCCAGCGACACGGTGACCAGTACGCCGTAGGCGATGTCGTCGCCCCAGCCGTCCGGCCCGAAACTCAGCAGCGTCAGTATCCCGTCCATCCTGGTTCCGTTCGGCGGGCTTCGGCCCGCACGCAAACGGCGGGAATCGCTTCCCGCC
>DUSC01000194.1 GCA_012842935.1 Hyphomicrobiales bacterium
GCAGCGCGCCGACCACGGCCAGCGCCACGGCGGCAAGGGTGGCGGCAAGCCGTGGCAGCAGAAGCCCCAGCGCGAGGAGCGACCGGTGAAGTTCGATCCGGATTCGCCGTTCGCCAAGCTCGCCGCGCTGCGCGACCAGCTCAAGAAGTAGATGGAAGGGCCGGCACGCCAGCGGCTCGACAAGTGGCTGTTCTTCGCGCGCGTCGCGAAATCGCGAACGCTGGCGGCGAAGCTCGTCGAGTCCGGCCATGTGCGCGTCAACCGCGACAAGGCGGCGCAGGCCGCCCACATGGTGAAGCCGGGCGACGTCCTGACGATCGGCCTCGACCGCCGCGTTCTCGTCTACCGTGTCGTCGACACCGGCCTGCGCCGCGGCCCGGCGCCCGAGGCGGCGACGCTCTACGAGGATCTTTCGCCGGCGATTCCGGCGGCGGAGACCTTCCGGCCGGCACCGGTCGCGCTCCGTGACGCGGGCAGCGGCCGGCCGACGAAGAAGGACCGCCGCGATCTCGACCGCGTCCGTTCCGGCGACTGAGCGGAGACGACCGGGCGGTGCGCAACACCGTTCCCGGTTCGGCCCGCTGCGCGGAATGGCCGCCCTTGCCACGGCCGGCCAAAGCGGCTACCTCACCGCCGGAGTGATCGAGGGACCGGGCCACCCGGAGCTGCGCATGACCTATGTCGTCACGGACAATTGCATCAAGTGCAAGTACATGGACTGTATCGAGGTCTGTCCGGTCGACTGCTTCTACGAAGGCGAGAACATGCTCGTCATCCATCCCGACGAGTGCATCGACTGCGGCGTTTGCGAACCGGAATGCCCGGCCGATGCGATCAAGCCCGATACGGAGCCGGGACTGGAGCGCTGGCTGAAGATCAACGCCGAATACGCCGAAAAGTGGCCGAACATCACGTCGAAGAAAGAACCTCCCGCGGACGCGAAGGACTTCGACGGAATGCCCGGCAAGTTCGAAAAGTTCTTCTCGCCGGAACCGGGCGAAGGCGACTGACCGGCACGGCGTTCGATCAATACGATCGGGCCGACGTCCCGCGGCGCCTCAGCCGGATCGGCAGACGCCGAAGCCGGCGTATCTTCGCGCGTGCAGTAAATTGTTGATTCTTTCGACTTTTTATGATACACGAAAAAAACATGCCGGTGACACAACGTCGATCTATGGCGCAGACGCGTTAATCATTGAAAGGTGGAGACCGCTTTCCGGACCGAGGCGACTTGGGCCAGGCGCACGCAGTTTGCGTGACGTCCCGGGCCTGGCGATCCGGAGGGGCGGCCTTTTTGTGCGGCATGGGCCAGCCGGAGCGGCGGCCTCATCGATGCGTCGGCAGCATTCTGCCCGGCGCCGCAACAGGAGTACAGGGCGTATGGCAATCCCGCAGAAGAAGACCACGACCGCGGCCCGTCACGGGTTCAAGACCGGCGAGTTCATCGTCTATCCGGCGCATGGCGTGGGCCAGATCGTGTCGATCGACGAGCAGGAAGTGGCCGGTCACAAGCTCGAGCTGTTCGTGATCGACTTCCAGAAGGACAAGATGCGGCTGAAGGTTCCGGTGGCGAAAGCGACCTCCATCGGCATGCGCAAGCTTTCAGAGACCGATTACGTCGACCGCGCGCTGAAGGTCGTGCAGGGCCGCGCCCGCGTGAAGCGCACCATGTGGTCGCGCCGCGCGCAGGAATACGATGCCAAGATCAATTCCGGCGACCTGATCTCGATCTCCGAGGTGGTGCGCGACCTCTACCGCGCCGAGAACCAGCCCGAACAGTCCTATTCCGAGCGCCAGCTCTACGAGGCCGCGCTCGACCGCATGGCCCGCGAGATCGCAGCGGTCAACAAGATGTCGGAGACCGAGGCCGTGCGCCTCATCGAGGCCAATCTGAACAAGGGGCCGAAGCGCGGCGCCAAGGCCGACAACGAGGAAGCCGAGCAGGAAGAAGCCGCGTAGGCTTCGCACCCGGCGGCCATTGCAGAGCCCGGCCTTCGCGCCGGGCTTTTTGCTTCAGACGCGAGGCGACGGACGGAAATGCGCCGGCCCGCCCGATCCTCGCCGCGCAGGCTGTTCAACCGGGCGGGACTTTGCATTACATATCGGCGGCAGACCCCCCGGAGGCACCCCCATGGACGAGCACCGCTATCCCGTCACCCGCACTGAAGCCGAGTGGCGCGCCATGCTGACGCCGGAGCAGTACGCCGTGATGCGCCGGCACGGCACCGAACGGCCCGGCAGCTGCGCGCTGCTCTACGAGAAGCGCGCCGGCACGTTCCGCTGCGCGGGCTGCGACCAGCCGCTCTTCGAATCCGGTCTGAAATTCGAGTCCGGTACGGGCTGGCCGAGCTTCAACGATCCCGTGCCCGGCTCGGTGGAGACGACCGTCGACCGGAGCTACGGCATGGTGCGCACGGAGGTTCACTGCTCGCGCTGCGGCAGCCATCTCGGCCACGTCTTCGAGGACGGGCCGCCGCCGACCTACCTGCGCTACTGCATCAACGGGGTGGCACTGAACTTCGAGCCGAGCGCCGGCTGACGGATGCCCGACGGCGCGGGCGGAGACCGCTTCCGCGATGCGGAAATGGCGCGGGGTCCGGCACGCGTGACCTGAGCCGGAC
>DUSC01000195.1 GCA_012842935.1 Hyphomicrobiales bacterium
CTGCCGCAGCGCTTTGCGCCGCCGGCGACGGTGGTCGCCGACGACCGGGCGCTCGAGGACGCGGTCGACCTGATCCATCGCCACCGCCGCATCGTCATCAAAGCCGGTGGCGGTACGCGCGGCTTTCCCGCCGAGATCCGCGCGCTTGCGGAGGCCGCCGACGGCGTCGTCGTCCTGTCGCCCGGATCGCTCGGCGTCGTCGCCGACGACGATCCGCGCAACATGCACATCGGCGGCAGCAAGGGCTCGCTGTCGGGCAACGGCGCCATGGACGAGGCCGACCTGCTGATCGCGGTCGGCACGCGCGCGGTTTGCCAGGCCGATTGCTCGGGCATCGGCTATCCTTCGGCGCAGGCCGTCATCAACATCAACGGCGACCTCACCGACGCGGCTCACTACAACCGGACGGTGATGCTGCCGGGCGACATCGGCAAGGTCGCGGCGCGCCTCGTCGAGGCGCTGTCGCGCCGTCGTCCGCCGGCTGCCGGGGAATGGCTGGAACGGTGCGCGGCGCGCAAGATGCGCTGGCGCGCGATCTGCGACGAGGCGACGAACTGTCCGCCGCTCCACGATCCGGTGTGGGGGCGCGCGGTTCTCGCGCAGCCCGCGGTCCTCGACGTCGTCATGAGCGCGGCGCGCGACGCCGGCGCGACCTGCATCTTCGACGCCGGCGACGTCCAGGCGAACGGCTTCCAGCTCGCGCGCGACGACCGGCCCATGCAGACCATCACCGAAACCGGCGCTTCCTACATGGGCTTCGCCGTCAGCGCCCTGGTCGCCTCCGCCATTGCCGAGGAGCCACAGCGCGTCGTGGCGATTACCGGCGACGGCTCCTTCATGATGAACCCGCAGGTGCTCATCGACGGGGTCGAGCACGGCGTTCGGGCAACCATCGTCCTGCTCGACAACCGCCGCATGGCGGCGATCTCGTCGCTCCAGCGCGAGCAGTACGGCACCGACTTCGCCACGAGCGACGCCGTCTCCGTGGACTACGTGGCGCTCGCCGGGGCCGTTTCCGGCGTGCGCGCGCTGAGCGGCGGCGACACCAAGGAGACGCTGCGCGCGGCGCTTGCCGAGGCGTTCGCCCATGACGGACTGTCTTTCGTCCACGTCCCCGTCTATTTCGGCCGCGATCCGCGCGCCGGGCTCGGCGCCTACGGCAAGTGGAACGTCGGAAACTGGGTGGAATACGTCCAGAAGGCCTATCGCGGGCAGGATCTGTGAATGCGTTCGCCGTCGTCGACTTCCTGCAGATATTGCGGTCCGCGCGCGGCTGTGCGCGAATGCCGCCGGTGCGAACCGGAGTGACGACCATGCAGGACGAGATTGGCCAGGTCGAGGAAAAGGCCGTCGAACCCGACACGGGATCGACCGCCGGCACCGTGCAGTCGCTGCAACGCGGCCTGCAGATCCTCGACATGGTGGTTCAGGCGCGCGAGCCGCTCCGCCTCGCCGACATCGCGCGCGACCTCGAGATGGACCGGGCTTCCGCGTTCCGCCTCCTGCAGACGCTGGAGCGCAACAGCCTCGTCGCCAAGGACCCGCTGCGCAAGAACTACACCGTGGGCGGGCGGCTGCTGCAATGGGCCTCCACCATCGGGCAGGACGTCAACCTCGTGGCGACGGCGCGGCCCTATCTGGAACAGCTCGTCAGCCGCACCAACGAGAGCGGCCATTTCGGCGTGATGAGCAAGGACAAGGCGCTGCTGCTCGACTACATCGGCTCGCGCGGAACGATCGTCGTGCAGAACCGCGTCGGCGTGTTCGAGCCGCTGCACTGCACGGCGCTCGGCAAGGCACTGCTCGCCTTCCAGCCCGCGGCGCGGCGCGAGGCGCTGATCGGGTCGATGCGCTTCGAGCGCTACACGGACTCCACGATCAACGACCGGGCCGCGCTCGAGAAGACGATCGACAAGGTCCGTCGCGAGGCTGTCGCCTATGACGAGGGCGAATACAACGGCGTGCTCTACTGTGTCGCCGCGCCGGTCATCGGCCGCGACGGCGACGCGATCGGCGCCATCGGCGTGTCGATGGTCAGGCCGATCGCCGTCGGTTCGCCGGAGCACATCGCCCGCGTCGCCGCGGAGGTCCGCGCCGCGGCGCGCGCCATGACGGCCGCGCTCGGCGGCGAGGAGATGGCGCGCTCCGTCTTCGACGGCGGAGACCCCACCCGATCCCGGCGGGAGGAAGCTGTTTCCCCCGGCCGGAAGGGGCCGGGGCCGCGCAGGAATTAGAGCGAGAAGGAAAACGCCATGGCTTCGGTCCAGATCGTCGGCGTCCGCAAGGATTTCGGGGCAGTCAAGGTCGTGAAGGGAATCGACATCGACATCCGCGACGGCGAGTTCGTCGCGCTCGTCGGTCCCTCGGGATGCGGAAAGTCGACGCTGCTGCGCATGATCGCGGGCCTCGAGCAGATTTCCGGCGGCGAGATCCGCGTCGGCGCCAAGGTGGTCAACAACGTCGCGCCGAAAGACCGCGACATCGCCATGGTGTTCCAGAATTACGCGCTCTACCCGCACATGTCGGTCGCCGAGAACATGGCCTTCTCGCTGAAGCTCAAGGGCATGGCGAAGCGGGAGATCGATGAACGGGTCAGGAGAGCTGCGGAAATCCTTTCGCTGACGCCACTGCTCAGCCGCTATCCGCGGCAGCTCTCGGGCGGCCAGCGCCAACGCGTCGCCATGGGCCGCGCCATCGTCCGCGATCCGCAGGTCTTCCTCTTCGACGAACCGCTGTCCAATCTCGACGCCAAGCTGCGCGTGCAGATGCGCGCCGAGATCAAGGAACTCTACCAGCGGCTGAAGACGACGACGATCTACGTCACCCACGACCAGATCGAGGCGATGACCATGGCCCACCGCATCGTGGTCATGCACGACGGCGTCGTCGAACAGATCGGACAGCCGCTGGAAATCTACGACCAGCCCGACAACCTGTTCGTGGCGGGCTTCATCGGCTCGCCGGCGATCAACCTCTTCCCCGGTTTCTTCCGCACCGGGGACAGGGCGGTCTTCGAGACAGACGGGGGCATGATCATCCCGCTCGAACGCGCGCAGAAGGGACCCGACAAGGGCCGCGGCGTGCTCGGCATCCGGCCCGAACACGTCACGATCGACCCGCAGGGCGCGGTCGGCCTCTCGGTGACCGTGACCGAGCCCACCGGATCGGAGACCTTCATCATCGGCAGGTCGGAGAACGAGACGCTGCGCTGCCTGTTCCGGGACCGCATCGCGCTGAAGCCCGGCGACTCCGTCCGGTTGCGTCTCGATCCCGAGCGCATCCTGTTCTTCGACGAGGCGACCGGCCGGCGCATCTGACCGGGCCGTCCCCATATGGTAAGCGGAAGCCTACGCTTTGAGGCCATCCGGCAATCCGGGCGCCATCGAGCGCACCAAATTTTTCGCGGGCTGGCGTGTGCCGCCGCCGCGACGTCGGGGCCTTGTGTCGCGCTTCCCTCGCCGGATACAAGCGACCGGTCAGGCGTGCCTCCGTGCCTTCGAGGACTTCACCCGATCGACGAAGGGCAAGATCCCGCGCCACGGAACGGACGCGAAGATGGTCGCTAAAATGGATACCGAAAGTCGATGAGCGATACGAGCATTCCGGCGGCACAGGGCGCGCCCGGCGACAGGGACTGGACGCCCATACGGCCGAGCCGGTTCACCGGGCTGATCGGCGAGATCCTGGCGTCGCGCAAGAACGGCGTGAACATCTACGGGATCCGCGTCGAGGACAGGCACGACAACTCCACCGGCCGCGCCCACGGCGGACTGATCATGGCGTTCTGCGACGAGGTGATGGGGCTGGAAGCCCACGACCCGAGCACGAAGGACATCTTCTTCACCGTCAACTTCGAATGCCAGTTCGTCAGCGGCGCCATGATCGGCGACTTCCTCGAGGTGACGGTCGAGCGCATCGAGGCCGGCCGCTCGATGGTCGTCATGCGCGGCACCTGCCGCAGCGCCGGCCGCGTCGTGGCGACCTGCACCGGCGTGTGGAAACGCTCCGCCAAGAAATACGCGGAGAAGGACTGGTAGGCATGACGGACGCCAGCCAGGCGAGCCTCGCGCCGAAGCGCTTCATCGATTCCGACTCGGCCGTGGTCATCGCGTTCGCCGAAGGATAAGGCGGCGGCCGGCGCCAGCGGCGGCGTCGAGGACGCATGCACGACGTTTCGCCGGCAAAACAACTTTCCGCAGTCACCGATCCGCCGGCGTGCCATCGGCTGCCAGCAACTCTGTCCAGCCGGCGAGCGGGCCGCCGGACGCGAGCCAGGCCGCCGGCACGGCGATCGGGAAATCCATGAGGATCTGCGCCAGCGCCTTGCCCTGGGGGTCGTGGCGCAGCGAGGCGATGCCGCCGCCGCCCAAACCCCGATGGAGCAGGAAGTTCATGCCCGACAGGCCGGGCCAGTCGAAGCGTTCGACCTCGCCCTTCGCGTAGTGGGCAAAATAGGCGCGTACCGCCTGCGGAGTAAGCTGACGGCGCAGCGGCGACGCGAATTCCGGCCGGCGCGCGAGCACGCCGATATTGGCGATATCGCCCTTGTCGCCGCTGCGGCCGTGGGCGAGCGCGATCAGCGGGACGTGGACACGGGGCCCGATGTCTTCCGTGTCGGCGTCTTCCGCCGCGATCGGCGGCGCCGGGCGTTCGTCGGGCGCGGCGTTTGGCAGGAACACCGGGACGGCGAACTCCCTGCCCTCGAAGGATACGGAGACGGGGATGTCGGCCTTGTCGGCGAGGAAGGAGAACAGGCGAATGACGGGCTGTGGCTCGGGCCGTCCGCCGGCGAAGCCGGTGAGGCCCTGGGCCATCGCGGTCGCCGCCGGGTAGATCTCGCGGGCGAAGACCTGCAGGGCGTCGCGGGAGGCATGGCGGACGCCGATCTTCAGGATCACCTCGCGGGTCCCCGCCGCACGCGTCGCCGCGCCGTAGCCCGACTCGGCGCCGAGCACCTCGGTCGAGGTCTCGGCGAAGTCGGCATGGCCGGCTTCCGCCATCAGCCGCCGGCAGCGCGACAGGATGGCGCGGCCCACCGCCTCGGCCTTGGCGGCGGCCTCGCGGCCGGCGATCATCATCGTCACCGTCGCGCGAAAGCCGTCGGCGTAGGTGGCCGAGACCTTGTAGGACGGCGTCGGCGCGCGGCCCCTGGCGCCCGATACGGCGACGCGGTCGGGGCCGACCTGTTCGAGGCGCACGCCGGACCAGTCGCAGACGACGTCTGGAAGGACGTAGGCGGCGGGATCGCCGACTTCGTAGACGATCTGCTCGGCGACGGTGGCGGTCGACACGAGGCCGCCGGTGCCCGCCGGCTTGGTGACCACGAAGCCGCCGTCGGCGCCGCACTCGGCGACGGGAAAGCCCATGTCGTCCCATCGGTCGGCGACGCTGCGCCAGTCGGTGAAGATGCCGCCGGTAGCCTGCGCGCCGCATTCGAGCACATGGCCGGCGAGGCTGCCCGCCGAAAGCAGGTCGAAGTCGGTCGGCCGCCAGCCGAACTCGTGGATCAGCGGACCGAGAACCACGGCGGAATCGACGCAGCGTCCGGTGACGACGACGTCGGCGCCGGCCTCGAGCGCGGCGGCGATCGGAAAGGCGCCGAGATAGGCGTTGACGCTTGCCATGCGCTCGGGAAGCGGCGCGCCCGAGAACATCTCGCGCACGCCGGCCTCGCGGTAGCGGTCGAGGCGGCCGGACAGGTCGTCGCCCTTCACGACGGCGACCCTGAGGCCGACGCCGGCCTCGCGGAACGCTGCCTCCAGCGCCTTGCCGCATGCCTCCGGATTGATGCCGCCGGCATTGGTGACGACGCGGATGCGCTTGTCGGAAATCTCGCGGGCAAGCGGCTTCATCACCGCACCGACGAAGTCCGTGGCGTAGCCGAGCTCGGGGCTCTTCGCCTTCATCCGGGCGAGGATCGACATGGTGATCTCGGCGAGATAGTCGAGCACGAGATAGTCGATTCCGCCATGGCGGACGAGCTGTTTCGGGCCTTCCGGGCTGTCGCCCCAAAAGGCCGCGCCGCAGCCGATGCAAACGGTCTTCGTCATTTCACGCCTATTCCGCGGTCCAGTCCGGCGCCCGCTTCTCGTTGAAGGCGAGCAGGCCCTCGCGGGCATCCTTCGTCCGCGTCATGTTGGCGAGCATGAACTGGGCGTATTCGAGAGCGGCGTCGGTGGACATTTCGCGGATCCTGGCGAGCCCCTGCTTGCCCAGCCGGATCCCGGTCGGCGACTTTCCGGTGATGCGGTCGAGCAGCCATTGGGTCTTCGCGTCGAGCTCGGCCGCCGGCACGGCGTAGTTGACGATGTTGTCCGCGACGGCCTCTGCGGCGGTGATCGGTTCCCCGGTGAGGCAGAGTTCCATCATGCGACGATAGGGAACGACCCTGAGCAGGTACGGCAGGATCATCATCGGAAAGATGCCCACCTTGACCTCCGTCACGCCGAGGAGGGCGTCCTCGCGCGCCACCGCGACATCGCAGGCGCAAAGCAGTCCGAAGCCCCCGGCCAAGGCCGGGCCGTTGACCCGCGCGACGATCGGCAGGCGGCAGGCATCCATGCGCCTGAGCAGCCGCGCGACATAGTGGCGGGGATCGGCGGCATCGATGGTGAACGGCGTTCCGTCCGATTGCAACTGCAGGTCGCCGCCGGCGCAGAATGCCTTGTCGCCGGCGCCGGTGAGCACGACTGCGCGGACGGAGCGGTCGGCTTCGGCCTCGTCGAGGCCCGCGGCGATGCCGAGCGCGACCTCCTCGTTGAGAGCATTGCGACGCGCCTCGCGATCGATCACGATCGTCATGACGGCGCCGCTGCGGTCGAGTCGTATCGCCTGAGACACGTTAACCCCCGGATCTTCGATCGCCGCATCGACTGCGGGGCGGCGATTCTTGGTAGGACCTGCCGGCCCCGCGCGCAAGTGCGGCACGGTTCACGGCGCCGGCGGGACGAACGACTGGACGCGCTTCAGGCAGCGAATGGCGAAGCTCGACCGCGAGTGGCGGATGCCGCGCACCTTGTAGAGCTTGCGCCGCAGGAACTCCTCGAAACCGGCGGTGCCGTTCACCGCGACCTTGATCAGATAGTCGTATTCGCCGGTGGTCAGATAGACCTCGAGCACTTCGGGCAGCGACGACATCGCCCGCCCGAAATTTTCGAGCACCTCCTCGTCGTGGCGGTCGAGCGCGACCTCGACGATGACAATCTCGGAGGCGCCGAGCCGCGCCTGGTCGAGGGTGGTCGTGTAGCCGGCGATGATGCCGGCCTCTTCCAGGCGGCGCACGCGCTGCCAGCAGGGGCTGGGCGACAGGCCGACCTTCTCGGCCAGCTGCGCATTGGGAATGCGGCCGTTGTCAAGGAGCGCGGCGAGAATGGCCCTGTCGATGCGATCGAGCCGCGGTGCCGCATCCATGTGAAACATCCTTTTTCCGTTGGGGTCGATTGCCGAAGGATCTGCCGATCTTTTACCTAGGCTGCAGGACTATGGAAGGATATTCTCTGCGTTTCCGGATATTTCCTTCGCGAGGGAGGATACGGCATGCGCATCAGGTTCCAGTGCGACGACGCGATCTTGGTCCCGGGAGGCAGCGTCCATGGATGAACGTCCCCGCCTTTCACTCCATGTCCCCGAGCCGGAAGTCCGGCCGGGCGACACGCCGGACTTCTCCAGGGTCGTCATCCCGCGCGCCGGCTCGGTGCCGCGACCGCCGGTCGACGTCGATCCGAAGGAGATCCGCGATCTCGCCTACTCGATCATCCGCGTGCTCGACCGCGAGGGCCAGGCCGTCGGGCCGTGGGCCGGCACGCTGACCGACGAGGAGGTCGCCGTCGGCCTTCGCCACATGATGACGCTGCGCGCCTTCGATGCGCGCATGCTGACCGCCCAGCGCCAGGGCAAGACGTCGTTCTACATGCAGCACATGGGCGAGGAGGCGGTGTCCTGTGCCTTCCGCATGGCGCTCGAGGACGGCGACATGAACTTCCCGACCTATCGCCAGGCCGGCCTGCTGATCGCCGGCGGCTATCCGATGGTCGACATGATGAACCAGATCTTCTCCAACGAGGCGGATCCGCTGAAGGGCCGCCAGCTGCCGGTCATGTATTCGTCGAAGGAACACGGCTTCTTCTCGATCTCCGGCAATCTCGGCACGCAGTTCGTCCAGGCCGTCGGCTGGGCGATGGCCTCGGCCATCCGCAACGACAGCCGCATCGCCGTCGGCTGGATCGGCGACGGCTCGACGGCGGAGAGCGACTTCCACGCCGCGCTCGTCTTCGCCTCGACCTACCGGGCGCCGGTGGTGCTGAACATCGTCAACAACCAGTGGGCGATCTCGACCTTCCAGGGAATCGCGCGCGGCGGTTCGGGCACGTTCGCCGCGCGCGGCCTGGGCTTCGGCTTGCCGGCGCTGAGGGTGGACGGCAACGACTACCTCGCCGTTCATGCCGTGGCGAAGTGGGCGGTAGAGCGGGCTCGCCGCAACCTCGGCCCGACTCTCATCGAACACGTCACCTACCGCGTCGGTGCGCATTCGACCTCCGACGACCCGTCCGCCTACCGGCCGAAGACCGAGTCCGACGCCTGGCCGCTCGGCGACCCGGTGATCCGCCTGAAGAATCACCTGATCCGCCGCGGCGTCTGGTCGGAGGAGCGCCACAGGCAGGCCGAGGCGGAAATCATGGACACGGTCATCGCCGCACAGAAGGAGGCCGAGAAGCACGGCACGCTGCATTCCGGCGGCAAGCCATCGGTGCGCGACATGTTCGAGGGCGTCTATGCCGAGATGCCGCCGCATCTGAGGCGCCAGCGCCAGAAGGCGGGGGTGTAGGCCATGGCGCGCATGACCATGATCGAGGCGATCCGCTCGGCGATGGACGTCGCCATGGGCCGCGACGAGCGCGTCGTGGTGTTCGGCGAGGACGTCGGCTATTTCGGCGGCGTGTTCCGTTGCACCGCCGGGCTGCAGCAGAAATACGGGCGATCGCGTTGCTTCGACACGCCGATCTCGGAACTCGGCATCGTCGGCGTGGCGATCGGCATGGCCGCCTACGGGCTGAAACCCTGCGTCGAGATCCAGTTCGCCGACTACGTCTACCCCGCCTACGACCAGATCGTGTCGGAAGCCGCGCGCCTGCGCTACCGATCGGCCGGCCAGTTCACCTGTCCGATCGTCATCCGCATGCCGACCGGCGGCGGAATATTCGGCGGACAGACGCACAGCCAGTCGCCCGAGGCGCTGTTCACCCACGTCTCCGGGCTGAAGGTGGTGGTGCCGTCCAATCCGCGCGACGCCAAGGGCCTGCTGATCTCGGCGATCGAGGACCCGGATCCGGTGATCTTCCTCGAGCCCAAGCGGCTGTACAACGGACCCTTCGACGGCCATCACGACCGGCCGGTGACACCGTGGTCGAAACACGAGGCCGGCGAGGTGGCGGAGGGGCACTACACCGTGCCGCTCGGAAAGGCAGAGGTCCGCCGGCAGGGCTCGGCGGTGACGGTGCTCGCCTACGGAACGATGGTCTATGTGGCCCAGGCGGCGGCCGAGGAGCGGGGCATCGATGCCGAGATCATCGACCTGCGGACTTTGCTGCCGCTCGACCTCGATGCGATCGCGACGTCCGTGCAAAAGACCGGCCGCTGCGTGGTCCTGCACGAGGCGACGCTGACCTCGGGCTTCGGCGCCGAGCTCGCCGCGCTGGTCCAGGAGCACTGCTTCTGGCATCTCGAGGCGCCGGTGCAGCGCGTCACCGGCTGGGATACGCCCTATCCGCACGCCCAGGAATGGGACTATTTCCCCGGCCCGCGACGGGTCGGCGAGGCGCTCGTCGCCGCGATGGAGGCCTGACCATGGCGATCCACGTCATCAAGCTGCCCGATGTCGGCGAAGGTGTCGCCGAGGCCGAACTCGTCGAATGGCACGTCAGGGTCGGGGACCTCGTGCGCGAGGACGCGATCCTCGCCGCCGTCATGACCGACAAGGCGACGGTCGAAATTCCCTCGCCGGTCGAGGGCAAGGTCGTCTGGCTCGGCGCCGAGATCGGCGACACGGTCGCCGTCGGCACGCCGATCATCCGCATCGAGGTGGCGGGCGAGGGGCGTCGGGAAGCGGACGAAGCAGCGGATGAACAGATCGATACCCCTGCCCCCCACCTCTCCCCGCAGGAGGCAGGGGACGGCGTTCCCTCGGTCGCCGCAGCGGCGACGGCGATGGAACCGAGCGCCGGCATTCCGGAATCCCCCTCCCTCTCGAAGGGAGGGGTCAGGGGCGGGGGCGCGACGCCTTCTCCTGCCCGCTCGTTCGGCGCGCCGCGCGCCGAGGGCGAGAAGCCGCTTGCCTCGCCGGCGGTCCGGCTGCGGGCGCGGGAGGCCGGCATCGACCTTCGCCAGGTGCGCGGCACGGGCCCGGCCGGTCGCATCACCCACGAGGATCTCGACGCCTTCATGGCCCGCGGGCCGCAACCGGCCGCCGCCGCGACCGGCCTGACGCGCAAGGACGGCGTCGAGGAGGTCCGCGTCGTCGGGCTGCGCCGCAAGATCGCCGAGAAGATGGCGCTGGCCACGTCGCGCATTCCGCACATCACCTATGTCGAGGAGGTCGACGTGACGGCGGTCGAGGAACTGCGCGCCAGGCTCAATGCGGAAAAGCGCGCCGGGCGGAGCAAGCTGACGCTGCTGCCCTTCCTGATGCGCGCCATCGTCAAGGCGGTTGGCGAGCAGCCGGCGTTCAACGCCACCTTCGACGACGAGGCCGGCATCGTCCGCCGTCACGCCGCCGTCCATGTCGGCATCGCTGCGCAAACGCCCGCCGGCCTGATGGTGCCGGTGGTCCGCCACGCCGAGGCGCGCGACATCTGGGACTGCGCCGCGGAGGCAGCGCGGTTGGCGCAGGCCGCCCGTGACGGAACGGCGACGCGCGAGGAACTGTCCGGCTCGACGATCACGATCACCTCGCTCGGCGCGCTCGGCGGCATCGCCACAACGCCGCTGATCAACCATCCGGAAGTCGCCGTCGTCGGCGTCAACAAGATGGCGATGCGGCCGATGTGGGACGGCAGCCAGTTCGTGCCGCGGAAGATGATGAACCTCTCGTCGTCCTTCGACCACCGTGTCATCGACGGCTGGGACGCGGCGGTCTTCGTGCAGCGGCTGAAGACGCTGATCGAGACGCCGGCGCTGATCTTCGTGGAGGGGTGAGATGAAGGACATCTCCTGCAAGCTGCTCGTCATCGGCGCGGGGCCAGGCGGATATGTCTGCGCCATCCGCGCCGGCCAGCTCGGCATCGACACGGTCATCGTCGAGAAGGCGCGGCCGGGCGGCACCTGCCTCAATGTCGGCTGCATCCCGTCGAAGGCGCTCATCCACGCGGCGGATGAGTTCCACAAGCTGAAGGCGATGGCCGCCGGAACCGACCCGCTCGGCATCTCGCTGGCCTCGCCGGCGATCGACCTCGCCAAGACGATGGCCTGGAAGGACCGTATCGTCGGCCGCCTCAACACCGGCGTCGCCGGCCTCCTGAAGAAGGCGAAGGTCAAGTGGGTCGAGGGTCACGCGCGGTTCCGCGACGGCAAGACCGTCGTGGTCGAGACCGAGACCGGCGAGCAGGTGATCCGCGCGGAGACGATCGTCATCGCCACGGGCTCCGCGCCCGTCGAACTGCCAAGCCTGCCCTTCGGCGGGGACGTGATCTCGTCCACCGGGGCGCTGGCGCTGCAC
>DUSC01000196.1 GCA_012842935.1 Hyphomicrobiales bacterium
CACGTTCTTTGCCAGATCAATGCCGATGATGGTAACTTCTTCCATGGATGCCGTCTCCCGTCTTGTCTTGTGCTTTGACATCACAAGCTTGGCACATTGCGATGCCGTTGGGGGAGCGCGGCATCCACCCCATCTTCTCAGGCATTGGATCGGGGCTCCGGTTGGGATTGGATCAGTCGCGGTTGGCCGCGATCTGTTCGTTGACGCGGCGGACCATCACTGCCTCGAGGGCGGGCAGCAGTTCGGCGATGGCGGGCGGGGAGATGCCGAGGGCTGCGCCCAAGGCCAGCGCCGCGCCCATGTCCCAGCCGATCACTGCGCCGGGGAGGACGCGCATCTGCCCGCCGAGGCGCTGCGCCAGGTCCCAGACCTGCGCGCCTTCGAATGTTAGCGGCTGGTTCAGCCGTGCGGGGCAGTCGGGACAGGATCCTGCACAGGCCGCGCAGTAGCCTTCGCCCCCACTGAGCGACCAGTCGGCAAGGGCGCAGAGGCGTTTTTTTCGGCATCCAGCAGCAGCGCCTTCGCAACGTAGTGGGTCTGGAAGGCTTCGAAGGCGGGCCAGAGGTCGAGGAGCGCGTCGATGGCCTCGGGGCTCGGATCGATGGGATTGCCATCGGCATCGCCGATGCCCTCCCATGCGAGGATCGCGCGCCGCGCCAGCGCCTTGGCCATCAAGAGCGCGGCCTCCTCGGTCGCTGCGCCATCGGGCAGGTCGGCAATCGCGGGATCGCCACGGGCGGACACCATCAGCGCGGTGGTCAGCGGGCGGAGCTTCACGCGCACACCGGGGATGAGGTCGCACCATTGCGGCGCGTTCGAAAGGTCGAGGGTCAGCATGGCGAGCCTTCTCAATAGGTTGCGACGGTGTTGACGAGGACGGCGGTGCACATCCGGGCAGGACTCGTGGCCTTGGCCGCCTGCCAGTCGAAGGTCACCTGGATGCCCTGCGGGCCCGGGATCTCGATCCGGGGGCGCGGCAGGTAGACGGCGTGCGCGGTGAAGGTGAAGCTGGCGTTGGCGCCGAGGCTCCAGGCAAAGACCAACTCGCAAGGCGTGCCGTCGATGGCCTGCGTGATCAGCGCGGTGTCGGCGAACCGCACCTCCATCCGGCCGGTCAGGGCGGCCATGCCGGGATCGGCCCCCTCGATGCGCCCGTCCGAGCGGATGGTCTCGATCCGGTCGAGCCCGTTGGAATAGGTCACCTCGGCCGAGATGACGTTGCCGAGCGGCAAGCCGTTCCGGGTGATCGCCCCGTTGAAATGCCCGAACCGCTGCAGCGCCAGCGCGGTCGGCGTGCCAGCGGCCGTGGTGACCGCGACGCTTTCGCCTTGAGCAACCAGCCGCGCCGTCGCCGTCAGCAGACCGGATCGCGCCATCTGCCAGGAAAGCTGGTCGCAGACGCAGCCGGTATACATCGCATAGCGCGGCACCTCGGGCATGGCCGTCTCGATGGCCATGCTCGGCAGCGTCCAGTTCCCCGACTGGAAGGTGTGGGTCTTGGGCGTGGTGCCGGTGGTCGTGGGCTGACCGAAGGCCGCCTTCAGCCAGAGGCCGAAGTTCTCGACGTCGATCGGCACGACAACGTCGCCATCGGCGGTGACCGCGTCCTTGATCGGGGCCAGCGGGTCGCGCCCCTGGCCCAGCAGTTCCGAGGCGATCAGCGGCTGCTCGGAGCCGAGCGTGGTGCTGGCGAAGGGCACCGTCCGATAGCCCGAGGCGGGCGGCGTTCCATAGGTCGTCTCGAACGCAAGCGCCATCAGCGCCCGCGCCCCCTGGGCTCGTGCCATGGTTTTCTCCTCGGGTTGTCGGGGTCAGGACAGCTGGTCGGCCGTGGAATAGTGCAGGACCACCGGGATCACGGCAGCCTTCAGGCTCGCGGCGCCCTCGACCGGCAGATCGACGGGCCGTGGCGCTTCCGCCTCGACCCAGTCACAGAGCCCACCCAGCGTGCGGTCGGCGGCGAGTGCTGCGCCGATGCTGGCGGTCAGCGTGTCGAAGGCGGCGTCACGTGCAGCGCCCTGTACGACCGCCTCGATCTCGGCCCGGTGCTGGTAGTGGTAAGCCAGCGGCGACAGCGTAACCTCGGGCTCGCCCGGCTCACCGTCGCGCAGGATCAGCAGCCCTTCGGCCGGCACGCGCTCGGGCAGCACCTCGCCGCGCAGGGCGGTGGCGGGCAGCGCCGAGAGCCGCGCATGCAGCGCGGCGAGGATGGTTTCGCGGAAGGTGGGCATGGTTTCCTGTTCAATTGACCCTTCATGGCCGGTCTGGGGCCACTCGTTCCAACTGCTGGTTTTTCCACTCGACCAGCATCGACTGACGCCGGCGCGGGTAGGTGTCCGCCATGAGCCGTGATCGAATGATCCGATCCGTGCGGAAGTGACGGAATGCATCACGAGTCTCGCACCAACCGACGAGTATGCGCCCTTCGTTGAAGTAGCCGATCGCAAAAGGCCAGATCAGGCGAGTCCCCTTGATCCCGGAGGCGCCGAGATACTCGATCTGCAGCTTTCGTTCGCGGCGGATGGCGTCCCGAAAAACACTCAGATCTTCCGAGGCAAGATACTCTGGAGCCGGTGGCCCGACCCGCAGGGGGACGGCGCCCGCCCCATCGCGGGCCGACTCTGGAAGAACCTCGCAAATCTTGCTCAGTGCATGGGCTGCTGCATCAGCGAGCGGCCGGTCCGCAAAGGCCGAGACCCATCTGATGCCCAACATCAACGCTTCGGTCTCGGCCGTCGAAAGCATCAGGGGCGGCAGGAAGAAACCGGGCCGCAAGGAGTAGCCGACACCCGGCTCGCCCTCGATGTCAGCACCAAGACCCTGCAACGTTGCGATATCTCGGTAGAGCGTCCGAATGCTGACGCCGAGTTCGTCCGCAAGAGCGGCGCCGTTCACCGGCCTCCGGTGCCGACGGAGCAGCTGCAGCAAGTCCATCAATCGTTGTGTCCGCATAGCCTAGAGCGCGATCACATCAGTTAGAAGCGTATCCTGCGTTTCGCATGTAGTTTGCGCATTCGTCTTCCGTGAAGCTGTCGAGCAGCGCCCCGAGGCGTTTCCATGCGGCTTGGACGGTTCGTTCGGACGCGGTTCGCATG
>DUSC01000197.1 GCA_012842935.1 Hyphomicrobiales bacterium
CTCTTCGGCCGCTCGTTCAAGTACCACCGGCCGCGCGGCGTGCTCGGCGCCGGATCGGAGGAGCCGAACGCGCTGGTGACGGTGTCGCGCGACGCGGCGCGCAAGACGCCCAACGTCCGCGCCACGGTGCAGGAGCTCTACGACGGGCTCGACGCGATCTCGCAGAACAGGTGGCCGTCGCTTTCCTTCGACGTCGGCGCCGTCAACGACCTCGGCTCGCCGTTCTTCTCCGCCGGCTTCTACTACAAGACCTTCATGTGGCCGAAGGCGGCCTGGAAGGCGCTCTACGAACCGGTCATCCGCGCCGCCGCCGGCCTCGGCGTGGCGCCCGACCAGCCGGACCCGGACCACTACGCCTCGCGCTTCGCCCATTGCGAGGTGCTGGTGATCGGCGCCGGCGCGGCGGGTCTCGCCGCGGCACTCGCCGCCGCGGAGAGCGGCGTGCGCGTCATCCTCTGCGACGAGCGCGCCGAGGTCGGCGGGGCGCTGCATTTCGAGAAAGGCGCGGTCATCGACGGCGAGGACGGCTGGACCTGGGCGCAGAAGACCGCAGCCCGGCTCGCCGGCATGGACAATGTCCGCGTGCTCACGCGCACGACCGCCTTCGGCTACTATGCGCAGAATTTCGTCGGGCTCGTCGAGCGCGTCACCGACCATCTTTCCTCGCCCGGCCACGACCTGCCGCGCGAGCGGTTGTGGCAGGTCCGCGCCCGGCGCGTGATCCTGGCCGCCGGCGCCATCGAGCGGCACATGGTGTTCGCCGACAACGACCGGCCGGGCATCATGCTCGCTTCGGCCGGCCGCACCTACCTCAACCATTACGGCGTCGCCGTCGGCCGCAAGGTCGGCATCTACACCTCCAACGATTCCGCCTATGGCGCGGCGATCGACCTGAAGAAGGCCGGCGTCGACGTGGCCGCGATCGTCGACCTGCGCGACAACCCGACCGGCAAGGCGGTCGACGAGGCGCGCGCGCTCGGCATCGAAATCAACCACGGCCGGGCCGTGGTCAAGGTGGGCGGACGCCTGCGCGTCGCCTCGATGACGATCGAGCCGAAGAACGGCGGGGCCTCGCGTACCGTCGACATCGACGCACTGCTGGTCTCGGCAGGCTGGACGCCCTCGGTGCACATGTTCTCGCAGTCGCGCGGCAAGGTCGCCTTCGACGAGGCCACCAAGCGCTTCCTGCCCGGCACCTACGCACAGGACTGCGTCTCGGTCGGCGCCTGCAACGGCACCGACAGCCTGGAAGCGGCGATCGCCGAGGCATTGAAGGCGGGCGAGAAGGCCGCCAAGGACACGGGCGGCACGGCGAAGGGCGTGAAGCTCAGGGTCGACGGATCGGAGGGCTGGACCGGGGGCGTCGTCGGCTCGGCGCCGGGCGCAGGAACGGACACGACGGTGAAGGCCTTCGTCGACTTCCAGAACGACGTGACCGCCAAGGACATCCGTCAGGCGGTGCGCGAGGGCATGCGCTCGATCGAGCACGTCAAGCGCTTCACCACCAACGGCATGGCCTCCGACCAGGGCAAGACGTCCAACCTGCACGGCCTGGCGATCGCGGCCGACGCGCTCGGCAAGGAGATGCCGGAGGTCGGGCTGACCACCTTCCGGCCGCCGTTCACGCCGGTCACCTTCGGCGCCATCGTCAACCACGCGCGCGGGGCCCTTTTCGACCCGACGCGACGCACCCCGATCCATCCCTGGGCCGAGGCCAACGGCGCGGTGTTCGAGGATGTCGGCCAGTGGAAGCGCGCCTGGTATTTCCCGCGTGCCGGCGAGGACATGCATGCCGCGGTCAATCGCGAATGCGTGACGGTGCGCAAGACGGCCGGCCTGTTCGACGCCTCGACGCTCGGCAAGATCGAGGTGGTCGGCCCCGACGCGGCGAAGTTCATGGAACTGCTCTACACCAACCCGTGGGAGAAGCTGGAGCCCGGCCGCTGCCGCTATGGCATCATGCTGCGCGAGGACGGCTTCATCTATGACGACGGAGTCGTCGGCCGCCTGGCGCCCGACCGCTTCCACGTGACGACCACGACGGGCGGCGCGGCGCGGGTGATGAACCACATGGAAGACTATCTCCAGACCGAGTTCCCGCATCTGAAGGTCTGGCTGACCTCGATCTCGGAGCAGTGGGCGGTGATCGCCGTGCAGGGGCCGAAATCGCGGGACATCGTCGCGCCACTGGTCGAGGGCATCGACCTGTCGGATGCCGCGATGCCGCACATGTCGGTGCGCGAAGGCAGGATCTGCGGCGTCCCGACCAGGCTGTTCCGCATGTCGTTCACCGGCGACCGCGGCTTCGAGGTGAACGTGCCGGCCGACTACGGCCAGGCGGTCTGGGAAGCGCTGTGGGCGGAAGGGCAGAAGCACGGCGCCTGCGCCTACGGTACAGAGGCCATGCACGTGCTGCGCGCCGAGAAGGGCTACATCATCGTCGGCCAGGACACCGACGGAACGGTGACACCGAACGACGCCGGGCTCGACTGGGCGGTCGGCAAGAAGAAGACCGACTTCGTCGGCATCCGCGGCCTCACCCGCCCGGACCTCGTCGCCAAGGGTCGCAAGCAGCTCGTCGGGCTGAAGACCAAGGACCCGAAGACGGTGCTGGAGGAAGGCGCGCAGATCGTCGACGACCCGAAGCAGCCCGTGCCGATGAAGATGATCGGTCACGTGACGTCGAGCTACTGGTCGGAGAATTGCGGGCGTTCGATCGCGCTGGCGCTGCTCGCCGGCGGCCGCGACCGCATGGGCCAGACGGTCTATGTGCCGATGCCGAACGGCACGATCGAGGCGGAAGTGACCGGCACGGTGTTCTTCGACGAGAAGGGGGATCGCCTCAATGGCTAAGGCAGTGACCGCCGCGAACAGTGCGGCATTGCGCAGGCCGGCACAGGCCGGGCGCGAGTTCTCCGCACCGGCGGCGAAGATCGCCGTGCTGCCGCCGGCAGAGCGCATTTCCCTGCGCGCGCCGGAGACATCGGTTGCCGCGCTGTCGAAGGCGCTCGGCTTGAAACTGCCGCGGGCGCCGAAGACTTCCGCGTCTGCCAAGGGGCGCACTGCGCTCTGGCTCGGCCCCGACGAATGGCTGGTGATCGACGAGGCCGGCGGCGACCCGCTGGCCGACGCCGGCATGGTCAAGGACCTGCATTCGGCGGTCGGCATCTCGCACCGCAACGTCGCCATCGCCGTCACCGGACAGGGCGCGGAGGCGACTTTGAACGCCGGCTGCCCGCAGGATCTGTCGCTCGCCGTCTTCCCGGTCGGCGCCTGCTCGCGCACCGTGCTCGGCAAGATCGAGATCGTGCTGCTCAGGACCGCAGCGGACGCGTTCCGCGTCGAATGCTGGCGGTCGTTTTCCGACTACGCCTTCACCTTCCTGGCGGAAGCCGCCCGCGACGCGGCGGCCTGACGCCGCCCGGCGGAGGTGCGGCGTTCGCATGTGACGCCCGGGATGCTATGATGCCGCTCCACCAGCAGGAGCGGAACGATGGCGACCAGGCCGAGCAAGCCGCCGAAGGACAACCTGCCGCCCTTCGACCGGCCGGACGAGAAGAAGGAACTCGAGGAGCAGCTCGAGGAAGGGCTGGAAGACAGCTTCCCGGCCAGCGACCCCGCCTCGGTGACCTCGACCGGGATTCCGGGGCGCCCGCCGAAGGGGAAGAAGAACTGACGGCGGGCCGGTTCGCGTTCCAAGACCGCCCCTACGGTTCCCCCTTGCGGGTTTGGGGTCGGGCGCTGCACCGCGACGTTCCCTGGCCGCCGGATGCGACCGGCCTGCCGGCCGCCGCGGAGATCCCCGGTTCGACGATCGTCAGAAGCCGAAAGACGCCTGCCGCGCGGGCGGCGGGGCAAGGCTGACGCCTTCCATCGCCAGCATCCGCTGCTTGGCCGCGGAACCGCCGGGCGCGGAAAAGCCGCCGATTTTCCCGCCGGCCGCCAGGACGCGGTGGCAGGGGATGAGCAGCGGAACCGGGTTCCTCGCCATCGCCTGGCCGACGTCGCGCGCGGCCTCCGGCCCGGCGCCGAGCGCCTTCGCCAGCGTGCCGTAGGTGGTCGTCCGGCCCCAGCCGACGGCACGGGCGGCGGCATAGACGCGGCGGAAGAAATCGTCTTCGACGTCGAGGTCCAGGACGATGTCGGCGAAGTCGGTCGGCTCGCCGGAAAAGTAGCGCCGAGCCGCCGAAATCGCCGCCGCGACGGCCGGCGGCGGGTCGCCGGCCGCAGCGACCGGCATCCGGCGCTGCATGGCCCGTTCGGCCGCGGCCGCCGTCTTCTCGGGCAAGTGGAAGCGGGCGACGCCGGCGTCGCTCCAGCCGATGCCGCACCAGCCGGCGGCGGTTTCGAAGACGGTGTAGCAGTGTGCGGCGGGCATGGGCGGCGTTCTCGTGAACGGATCGCAGAATCGCGCAGCCGGGCAGGGCGTTCAACCCGATTCCCGCGCCATGCTGACAGAAAGGGACACCTTGCTGCGTTCCATGGCCACCAGCGTGCGGAAACGGCGGACATTGCCGGCGGAAAAGAACAGTTCGCGCGTCAGCCGCTCGTATTCGGCCATGTCGGCGACGTTCATCACCAGGACGAAATCGACGTCGCCGGTGACGTAGTAGACCTGCTGGACCTGCGGGCATTCGACGAAGCGGCGCTTCACCGCGTCGAGCAGGTCGAGCCGCTCGCTCTCCACCGTGATCTCGGCGATGACCGTGATCGGCCGGCCGACCCTGGCCGGGTCGACGACGGCGACGTTGGCGCGGATGATGCCTGCCGCCTCCATCGCCGTGATGCGGCGGTTGACCGACGACGACGACAGGTTGACCGCCTCGGCGATATCCCTCTGCGTCATGCGGTTGTCCCGCTGGAGCAGGTCGAGGATTTTCCGGTCGAACGGGTCGAGGTCCATGGCTTTCCTCCGGCCTTATGGGCCGAGAGTGCACCGGGACGGCGCCGCCTCGCAACAACGTCCCGCCAGTGCGGCGAAATGAGGGAACATCTACCGCATCGTCCGGGATATCGTCCTGGCGATTACGCTCAGGAGGTTCCCGATGTTCATCCCGGCTCGAAAAGGCCCGGCTCCCGCGACGAAGCTGACGGCCGCGCTCGGTGAGGCCGGGCGGGCGATGGCCGAACGCGTCCTCGGGGGGCTGCCCGGCCACGCGCCGACGCCACTCCACACGCTTGCGGGACTCGCTGCGGAATGCGGCGTCGCCGCGATCCACGTGAAGGACGAGGGCCGGCGTTTCGCGCTGAAGAGCTTCAAGGCGCTCGGCGGTGCCTATGCCGTCGTCTCGCTGGTGCTGGACGAGGCCTCGTGCCGGCTCGGGCGCGCGGTCGTGCCGACCGAACTCGGCGCAGCGGACGTCCGCGCTGTTGCCGCGACGATGACCTTCGCCTGCGCGACGGACGGCAACCACGGCCGTTCGGTCGCCTGGGGCGCCAGCCTCGCCGGCGCAGCCTGCGAGATCTTCATACATGCCGGCGTGTCCGAGGGGCGCGCCGCGGCAATCGCCGCCTATGGCGCGCACATCAACAGGGTCGACGGCTCCTATGACGATTCGATCGTGCGCTCGGCCGAGATGTCGGCGCAGCACGGCTGGATCCTCGTCTCCGACACGGCCTGGGACGGTTACGAGGACATACCGCTGACCGTCATGCAGGGCTATACGGTGATGGCCGGTGAGGCGCTCGACGCGATGGCGGAGCCGCCGACGCATATCTTCCTGCAGGCGGGCGTCGGCGGCATGGCAGCGGCGGTCGCGGCCTACGCCGCACAGCGCCTCGGCGCCGCGGCGCCGAAGGTCGTCGTGGTCGAGCCGGCGCGCGCGGCCTGCGTCGCCGCGAGCACGGAGGCCGGGCGTCCGGTCACGATCCCGCACGGCGAGGCCACCATCATGGCCATGCTCGAATGCGCGACGCCGTCGCCGCTCGGCTGGCAGATCCTCCACCACCTCGCCGACGCCTGCGTGACGCTGGAAGAGGAGGAAGCGGTGGCGGCGATGCGCGCCCTGGCCTACCCGGCTGCGGGCGACCCGGCGATCGTCGCCGGCGAGAGCGGCGCGACCGGCCTTGCCGGCCTGCTGTCCTGCCTCCGCGACCCGACGGCGAAGGAGATGCTCGGCCTGGACCGCGGGTCGCGCATCCTCGTCTTCAACAGCGAGGGTGCGACCGATCCGGCCATCTACGCCGCCCTCGTCGGCAGAAACCCGGAGGAAATCGGCCGATGAGCGATGACCCGATCGAACTGCTCGCCGACCTCGTCCGCATCGAGTCGGTCAATCCCGACCTCGTTCCCGGCGGGGCCGGCGAGGGGGCCATCGCAGACTACTGCGCCGGCTGGTTTGCCGCGCGCGGCTTCGAGGTGCACCGCGTGGAGGAACACCCAGGCCGTCCGTCCATCGTCGGCATCGCGCGGGGCAGCGGCGGCGGCCGCTCGCTGATGTTCAACGGCCACTACGACACCGTGTCGACGGCGAGCTACGCAGGCGACGCGCTCGATCCCGTCGTCCGCGACGGAAGGCTCTACGGCCGCGGTGCCTTCGACATGAAGGGTGGCGTCGCGGCGATGATGGTCGCGGCCGACCGCGCGCGGCGCCGGGGGCTGCGCGGCGATATCCTGGTCGCCTGCGTCGCCGACGAGGAACACGCTTCGTTCGGCACGGCCGAGGTTGCCGCGCGCTTCAGGGCCGATGCCGCGATCGTCACCGAGCCGAGCCATCTCGAACTGACGGTCGCGCATCGCGGCTTCGTCTGGTTCGATGTGACCGTTCATGGCCGCGCCGCGCACGGTTCCCGCCCCGAACTCGGCATCGACGCCATCGCCAAGGCAGGCAAATTCCTTGTCGCGCTCGAGGAGTACGACCGGCGACTGCGTGCGGCGCCGAGCCACAGGCTGCTGAAGTCGGGTTCGGTACACGCCTCCCTGATCCGCGGCGGCGAGGAAATCTCCAGCTACCCGGCCGAATGCCGCATTTCGCTCGAGCGCCGCACGATCCCCGGCGAGACGCCGCAATCGATCGCCGCAGAGTTGCAGGAGATCATCGACAGGATCGCTGCGAGCGATCCCGATTTCCGGGCCACGCTGGCGACGGGGCTCGACCGACCGCCCTTCGAGATCGCGGAGACGGAACCGATCGTGGTGACGCTCGACCGCATCGCCGCCGCCCGAACGGGAAAGCCGGTTCCGCGGCGCGGCGAACCGTTCTGGACCGACTGCGCGATCCTGCAGGGTGCCGGGACGCCGTGCGTCATGTTCGGCGCCGACGGTGCCGGCGCCCATGCGGCGAGCGAGTGGGTCGACATGGCGTCGGTCGGGACACTGACCGACATCCTGACGGAGACGGCGGCTGCTTTCTGCGGGTAGCGCGCTGTCTTCAGAGCGCGGCGATACCGCCGTCGACGGCGAGCGCGTGCCCGGTCATGAAGGAGTTCTTCGGGCTGGCGGCGAACAGGATGACCTCGACGACCTCGTCGATTTCGGCGACCCGCTTCATCGGCACGCCGCGCGTCAGATCGGCAAGCGCCTCTTCCTCGCCGGTGCCGGCGAGGCGGACGAAATCGCCCACCATCGCGGTCCGCGCATAGGACGGACAGACGGCGTTCACGCGGATACCGCGGGAAGCGTATTCGAGCGCCGCAGAGCGCGTCAGGCCGATGACACCGTGCTTCGCCGCGGCATAGACAGACAGCCGCGCCGCGCCGCCCGTCCCCGCGACCGAGGCGATGTTGACGATCGTGCCGCCGCTGCCGCCGGCGCGGAACTGCCTCTCCATGACCGGTATCTGGTGCTTCATGGCGAAGAAGACGCCCATCAGGTCGACGTCGACGATGCGGCGCGCCTCCTCGGAAGGCACCTGTGCCAGCTTGACGAAACTCTGCGCCACGCCGGCATTGTTGATCGCGATGTCCAGCCGGCCGAACCGCTCCACCGCCAGCGCGACAAGCCGTTCGGAGAGCGTTTCGTCGGCGATGTCGCCGGCCAGAGTCGCGGCTTCCGCGTCGAGCCCGGCGGCGACGGCCTCCAGTCTTGCGGCATCGATGTCCGACAGAACAAGGCGCGCGCCGGCGGCGGCGAGGCGTTCCGCCGTCCGACGGCCGAAGCCACCGGTTGCGCCGGTCACGAGTGCTATCTGTCCGTCGAACGATCCCATTCCCCCTGCCTTCCCCCGAGTTAGACCTTCGCGGCAGCCCGGCCCTCGCTGTCGATCAGTTCGGCTGCCAGAGAGGCGAGGAGTTTCACCGCTTCACCGTAGGTACGTGCCTTCTCCGGATTCGAGGCGTTACCGTCGAGCGCCCTCTTGTAGACGCCTTGGCAGATCGCGGCGAGGCGGAAGAAGGAAAAGCACAGATAGAACGTCCAGTCGGGGATGGCGGCAATTCCGCGCCGCTGGCAATAGCGCTCGACATAGGCCTTTTCCTCGGGGATGCCGAAGCGGGCACGATCGATGCCGCCCAGCCCGCGGAAACCGGAGGAATGGGGCAGCCGCCACTGCATGCACTGGTAGGCGATGTCGGAAAAGGGGTGGCCGAGGGTCGAAAGCTCCCAGTCGAGCACCGCGATCACCGCCGGCCGGTCCGGCGCGAAGATCATGTTGTCCAGCCGGTAGTCTCCGTGGACGAGCGAGACGACGCCGTCGTCCGGCGGCAGCGCGCCCTCCAGCCAGGCGATCAGCCGGTCCATGTCGGCGACCGTGCCCGTCTCGGAAGCGCGATACTGGCCGCTCCAGCGGGCGAGCTGGCGTTCGAAATAGTTGCCGGGCCTGCCGAAATCGGCGAGGCCGACGGCTGCGACGTCGACGTCGTGCAGGGCCGCCAGCGTCGCGTTCATGGCGTCGTAGATCGCCGCGCGCCCGTCGTTCGAGGACACCTCCGGAAGGGCGGGATCCCAGAAGATGCGCCCCTCGACATAGGCCATGACGTAGAACATGCGGCCGATCGGCGAATCCTCTTCCGACAGATGCAGCACCGGCGGCACCGGCACGGCGGTCGCAGCGAGAGCCTTCATGACACGGTATTCGCGGTCGACCTGGTGCGCCGACCTGAGCAGCTGTCCGGGCGGTTTCGCTCGCAGCACGTATCTGCCGCTCGCCGCCGTGATCAGGTAGGTCGGATTCGACTGGCCCGACCTGAACTTTTCTATCGACTTCAAATCCGCGAAGCCGGCTATATTTCTCTGCAGATAGGGCGCGAGGACGGAAGGATCGATGGCGTTGGGATCGGTCATCAGTCCGCACCAGTCCTTCGATCAGGCATCGCGAGTGTGAGCCAATAGGCGGTAAGCGCGGGCCGGGGGGAGTTCTCGATCTCGACGGTCACGTCATGGTTGATCTCGGCGATGCCCGAGGGGCGCAGCCTGAAATGTGCCAGGACGAAGCGGGCGCGTATGCGCGCGCCACTGCGGACCGGCGCCACGAAGCGAATGCGCTCGAAGCCGAAATTGACACCGAGGGTCATGCCCTCGAGGCTCGGCACCGCCTCGAAGGTCATTGCCGAAAGGAGCGAAAGCGAGAGGAACCCGTGCGCGATCGTGCCGCCGTAGGGCGACTCGGCAGCGGCCCGTTCCGGATCGGTGTGCACGAACTGGTGGTCGTCGGTTGCATCCGCGAACTTGTCGATCATTTCCTGGGATACGACACGCCAGGAGGACAATCCCACCTCCTTGCCGACCAAGGCTCTCGCCTCGTCGATCGTCAGCACTCCGGCACTCACCCTCTACCCCGCGGCTCGCCCTCGGTCAGTCCTTGAACAGCGTCATGCCGTGCTGGACAGACTGTCCGCCGTCGATCGGAATTATCGCTCCCGTCACGTAACTTCCAGCCCTGCTGCACAGATACAACGTCGCGCCCGCAATGTCATCGGGCCGGCCGATCCTGCCCAGGGGGACGCGGGCGCCAACACGCGCGGCCTTTTCCTCGGTGTCCGTGGCGAATGCGGTCATCCGGCTCCGGAAGGGACCCGGGGCGAAGGCGTTAACGGTGATACGCCGGCCGGCGAGCTCACCGGCGAGCGTGCGGGTCAGATGATGGACCGCCGCCTTCGACGCCGCGTAGGAATAGGCGTCGTCCGCCAGCGGTTGCGTTCCCATCACCGAGCCGAGGTTGATCACTCGAGCCGGGTCGTCGTCGCTCGCGGCCCTCTCCAGCAGGGGCAGGAGTTCGCGGGTCAAGTGGAAGAGGCCCGTGACATTGACGTTCAGGACTCTCGCCCAGGCGGAATAGGGAAACGATTCCAGAGGTGCACCCCACGAAACGCCGGCATTGTTCATCAGGATGTGCAGCGCGTCGGTCCGGCCCTTCACCTCCTCGACCAGGCGGGCAACGCCTTCCTCAGAGCCGACATCGCCGGCAAAACCCCTGGCCGTTCCCGTGGCACCCATCCCGTTCAGTTCATCGGCGACCCGGGCGCAGTCGGCGCCCTTGCGCGAGGCGATCAGCACATTGGCGCCGGCATGGACGAGTGCGGTGGCGGCCATGCGGCCGATCCCCGTCGCGGCCCCCGTGATCAGCGCCGTCTTTCCCGCGACCGAGAACAGCTGCTCGACATAGCTCATCGCATCCTCCCCTGCTGCGGCGACCGCGCCCGACCGGTCCATGCCGCGTTGACAACATACCGGGTAGTATGTTCATCATTGCGGCGTCCGTAAAGGCCCAGCATCCTCGCCAGGATGGGGAACCACAAGCCTGCGGCGGCGGGAGGAAGACCACGGTATGACGCTCAGCGTGCGGGAATTCATGCCCGACATCGCACATGCCGACATTCTGGAGGCGGCAGCGCTCTGCTTCATGGAGCGCGGCTACAACGCGACCTCGATCGACGACGTCGCTCGCCGGCTGGGCGCCACGAAGGGCCGCATCTACCATCACTATCCGGCAAAAGCGGACCTGTTCGCGAAGGTCTGCCGGACCGGAATGGACATGAACTACGCCGCCATCGAGCCGGTGCGCGGCGACAGCGCCGACCTGCTGGAGAGATGGACTCGGATGGCCACGATCCATACCCGGCAGATGATGGAAACGCGCCCCTTCCAGCGTGCGGTCTGGGAAGGCGTCGAGCTGGCCCTGCGGGGATCGACGACGTCCTCCCAGCGTGAGGAACTCGACGAGCTGCTTCGCTATCGCAACGGCTACGGCGACATCTTCCGCGAAGTGATCGCGCAGGGGCGCAGAGAAGGCGTCTTCGATTTCGAGGATCTCGGGATCGCGAACCAGCTGATGTTCATGGCGCTCAACTCTCCGATCTTCTGGTACACGAAGCGGCCGGGCGAGACCGAGGCGGACCGCGAGAAAATCATCAGACAGGTCGTGACCTTCGCGATGCGCGGGCTCGGCGGAAAGAGGCAGACGCAATGACCGAGATGAATCTGGGCATGACGGAGCGGCTGAAGCCGATCCACGAGAAGGTGAGCCGCATGGTTCGCGACGAGATCATGCCGCTCGACGACGAATTCCTTGCCGAGGTCGAGAAGGGGGGGCGCTGGACCTACACGCCGCGGCAGACCGAAATCCTCGAAGGCCTGAAGGCCAAGGCGCGCGAACGCGGCCTGTGGAACTTCTGGCTGACCGATTCGGAGCGCGGCTACGGGCTGACGACGGTCGAATACGCCTACCTCGCCGAAGAAATGGGCAAGTCGCACCTGGCGGCGGAAGTGTTCAACTGTTCGGCGCCCGACACCGGCAACATGGAGGTCTTCGAACGCTATGGCACCGAGGAGCAGAAGGACCGCTGGCTGACGCCGCTGCTCGAAGGCAGGATCCGCTCGGCCTTCCTGATGACCGAGCCGGATGTCGCCTCCTCCGATGCCACGAACATCTCGATGTCGTGCGTGCGCGACGGCGACGAATATGTGCTCAACGGCGAGAAATGGTGGTCGTCGGGCGCCGGCGATCCGCGCTGCAAGATATACATCGTCATGGCGAAGACCGGCGGCGACGACCTTCCCAAGCACAAGCGTCACTCGATGGTGCTGGTGCCGGCGGGGACTCCCGGTGTCGAGATCCTGCGGGCCATGCAGGTCTACGGCGAGGACGATGCGCCCCACGGCCACATGCACGTGCGCTTCACGAATGTGCGCGTGCCGGTCTCCAACATCATCCGCGAGGAGGGCAGGGGCTTCGAGATCGCCCAGGGCCGGCTCGGACCCGGCCGCATCCACCACTGCATGCGTGCCATCGGAAAGGCCGAGCGGGCGTTGGAACTCATGTGCCAGCGCGGCCTGCGCCGCGAGGCCTTCGGCCAGCCGATCATCAAGCTTGGCGCCAATTACGACATCATCGCCAATTGCCGCATCGAGATCGAGATGGCGCGGTTGCTGTGCCTCAAGGCGGCGTGGATGATGGACCAGGGCGACGCACGCGCCGCAGCACCCTGGATCAGCCAGATCAAGGTCGTCGCGCCGCAGGTGGCACTCAAGATCACCGACGAGGCCGTGCAGATGTTCGGCGCCCAGGGCATCAGCCAGGACACGCCGCTGGCGAGGGCCTGGACCGGCCTGCGCACGCTGCGCTTCGCCGACGGTCCGGACGCCGTGCACCGGCGCCTGATCGCGCGGACGGAACTGAAGAAATACACGCAGGAAAAGGTCTGACCCGCGCATGAAGGCGATCGTTGCCCGTAGCTTCGCGCCGATCGACCGGCTCGAATATGCCGACTGGCCGGAGCCGGAGGCTACCGGCTCGACGGTGGTGATCGCCGCGGAGGCGATCGGGGTCAACTATCCCGACGGCCTCATCGTGCAGGGGCTTTACCAGATGAAGCCGGCGCTGCCCTTCGTGCCAGGCATGGAGGTCGCCGGCACGGTCGTCGCCGTCGGGCCGGACGTGCGTCGGATCAGGCCGGGCGACCGCGTCGCGGCGCTCTCGGCGACCGGCGCCTATGCCGAGGAGGTCGGCGCGCCGGAAGAGACGGTGATGAAGATCCCCGACGGCCTCTCGAACGAGGACGCCTGCGCACTGCTGTGCGGCTACGGAACCTCGCATCACGCGCTGAAGCAGCGCGGCCAGCTCAAAGCCGGCGAGACGCTGTGCGTGCTCGGCGCGGCGGGCGCGACCGGCGTCGCCGCCATCCAGATCGGCAAGGCGATGGGCGCGAAGGTGATCGCGGTCGCCTCCAGCGAAGGCAAGCGCGCGTTGGCGAAAAGGGCCGGTGCCGACATCGCGATCGGCTACGAGAGCTTGAAGGAGCGCCTGAAGGAGGAGACCGGTGGCCGCGGGGTCGACGTGGCCTTCGATCCGGTCGGCGGCGAGGCCTTCGAGGCGTTGAGCCGTTCGATGGCGTGGAACGGACGACTGCTGATCATCGGCTTCGCCTCGGGCACGATCCCGCAGTTCCCGGTGAACCTGGCACTGGTCAAGGGCTACTCGGTCGTCGGCGTCTTCTGGGGCAATTTCACGCGGATCGAGCCGGCGGCCTATGCCGACAACATGCGTGAGCTCATCGGCTGGCGCCTCGCCGGACAGGTCGAACCGGTGATCGAAGGCGCCTATCCTCTCGCCGAAGCGC
>DUSC01000198.1 GCA_012842935.1 Hyphomicrobiales bacterium
CCCGCCAGTCGGCGGAGGTCATCCTGGAGACGGCCTTCGCCGAGGACGGACTCGATGGCGCCGCGACGGTGGCGCATGCACTGGTGCAGCGCGCCGTCGACGCCCGGCCCGGCATCGCCCGCCTGACCGTGGCGCTCGACCGGCCGGTGATCGGCCTCGGCGCCTCGGCGCCGCTGCACTATGCGGGGCTGGCCGGCCTCGTCGGCAACGAATGCGTCGTGCCCACCGACACCGACGTCGCCAATGCGCTCGGCGCCGTCGTCGGCCAGGCGCGGGTCTCGGTCGAGGCGCGCGTCAGCCAGCCGCGCGAAGGCATCTTCCGCATCGCCGCCGGCGACCTCGTGCGCGACTTCGCCGACGAGGCGGCAGCACTCGCCACCGCCGAAGCCGAAATTACCCGCCTGGCGCTCGCCCGAGCTGCGGAAGCGGGCGCCGCCGACGCCGAAGTGCGGATCGCCCGCGAGGTGAAGGCCGCGACGGTCGAAGGCCAGCGCACCTTCATCGAGGCGATCCTGGTGGCGACGGCGAGCGGCCGGCCGAGGGTAGCGGGGTAAGGGCTGGCCTTGGGGCCGCTGTCAGACCGACGGTTTCCGAAAGGCGGAGCCGGGAAGCGGACGTGCCGAACGTGCTTCGATCACGCATGTGTAAGTCGATTCGCCGGGCGGGGAGAGGTCCAACATCACGTGAATTCGCCGACCCGTTCGCGACACATTTCGAGCATCGGTTCAGCCTTGCCTGACATGTCTTCGTCTCGAGCCGATCCGACCTGGTCCGGGTCATGTCCGGCGGGGCTCGAAACGGGATCGGCATGGCTCAGGCGTGAAGGTGGACGGGCAATCGGCGACGACGAGCCAGCGCGCGTCGACGGTCCCGGCGGCTGCCCTTTCTGGGCAGGGCCTCGCTTCTGGAGAAGGTCATCGCGATCCGTTGAGGTCGGGCGAGCAGGGCGGCAGGAACAGGGGCCGCGCTCAGGGCTCGCCGATGGCCTCGCGCATGCCGCCGATCCGGTGGCCGGCAGATCGTCCACAACCACGATTTATCCGGGGCGAAGTCCGGGCGCGAGAACCTGTTCGGCACTTGCGAGGAACGTCGAACCGTTCATCGGGCCGTCGAGCGGCTCGGCGCCGGCAGGTCCGACAGCCGCCGGCCCTGCTTGCAGGCCCCAATCCCGCCGGCCCCGCGACAGCGGCGGTGACAGGCCCGACTGCCCGGATCCCGATCCGGAAGTGCCGCGCCGCCTCCCGGGTTGCAAGCATCGTCGATCGCCGCAATCACCCGACTCGGAAGGTCCGCGCCGAGGCTCCCCGTCATTTTCGCCTCCCGGGCAATCAGCGGGACCCGTGCACCACAAAGGGCCGCCCGCCCAATCCTCAGGACGGCCCTGGGTTCATCGAAGGGGATCTAGGACTGCCCTGACGTCGAGCGCAGGAGCGTCTCCCGCGCCGAAGCGAGATGGGCGCGGCACGCCCGCTCGACGATCTCGACGTCGCGGCCGAAGAGAGCGTCGATGTAGGCCAGGTGCTCCCGGATCGCCACTTCGTTGCGTTGGCGTTCGTCCTGCTTGTTCCACTGGTAGTGGTAATGGAAGATCACCGTGATGATGTCGTAGAAGCTGTCGATGAAACGGTTCGGCGCGGCCGAGCTGATCAGCCGGTGGAACCGGCTGTCGAGGTCGGAGAAGTCGTGATAGCGCTCGTCGATCTCGTCGAGCAGCTTCAGGTGCTCCCGGCGCAGGTCCTCGAGTTGGCCCCAGCAGGGCGAGGTTTCCGGCAGGGCCGCGAGTGCACGTGCCGACCGCAACTCGAACATCTCGCGAATCTCGAACAATTCCTGCGCGAAGCTCGGGGTGAAGCCCTTGAAGGCCCAGCCGGCGTTGGGGCGCTTCTCGATCAGCCCGAACCGCTGGAAACGGTTGAGGAACTCGCGGATGCCGGTCGTCGCCACGCCGAACTGGCGGGCCAGTTCGAGTTCGTTGAGGGCCATTCCGGGCCGTGCGTTGTCGCGCAGCATCCATTCCATGAAGCGCTCCTCGACTTGGGCGGCCATGGGCACCGTTTCGGCGTGGGGGAACGGTTGGATCGTCCCGCGGGAGGCAGTCACCTTTCGCTCGCGCCCGCTTCCGGTGATGACGCCCGCCGCCCCCAGTGACGCGATCACCTTGCGCACCGTCGTCCTGCTCACCTCGAGCCGGACGGCGAGCTCGTTTTCGGAGGGAAGCATGCTTCCGTCCTCGACCTTCGCCAGAAAGGCAAGGGCGTCGTTGAAGGCGCGCTTGAATACGGTGTCGGTCTTCACGTTCCAGATCCGAGTCAGTCGAAGTCAGACTTTTAATCCATAAAAAACAGTTTGACCAGCTATCTGATTTCGATTTTTAAATATAAGAAACCGATTGAGGACATGGCGTTGACCGACATGACGAGGTCGCCGGAGACGGAGGCCGGAGCCCGCGCCCTCGCCGCGCCCACCCGGGATCTGACGGCGCTGACGGTCGCCCTGCGGCTGCTCAATTTCGGCCCGCTGCTCATCCTCGCGCTGCTGGTGGTTGCCGTCGGCCTTTCCACGCCCAATTTCCTGAAGGCCGGGAACATCGGCAACATCCTTGCCCAGACGGCCGTCATCGCCATCGTGGCCATGGGCCAGCAACTGGTGATCCTCACCCGGGGCATCGACCTTTCGGTCGGTGCCAATCTGGCGCTGGCCACGGTTGCGGGCGGACTGGTCTTCCGCGGCGTCGATTCGGCGCCGCTCGTGATCCTCGCGATGGCGGCGGCGGGTATCGCGGTCGGCGCCGTCAACGGCCTCGTCTACGTCTTCGGCCGCCTGCCCCACCCCTTCATCATCACGCTGGCGACGCTCAGCATCTGCCGCGGCATGGCGCTGGAGTTCTCGATCAACAACACGACGATGCGCGGCATGCCCGCGGCGATCACCTGGCTCGGCGAGAGCTCGCCGCTTGGCCTTCCGAATTCGTTCTTCGTCGTCGCCGCGGTCGCGGCGATCCTTCTCGTCCTGACCCGGTACATGGTCTGGGGACGCTGGATCTACGCCGTCGGCGGCAATCCGAAAGCGGCCGTCGAGATGGGCATCCCGGTCAGGTGGGTGCTCGTCTCCGTCTATGTCATCGCCGGCCTGTGCGCCGGCATCGGCGCCGTGGTCCTGTCCGGCCGGACGGCCGCCAGTTCTCCCCTCTACGGAAACCTGCTCGAACTCGACACGATCGCGGCCGTCATCATCGGCGGCGCGAGCTTTCTCGGCGGGCGCGGACATCTCGGCAACGCGCTGGTCGGCGCACTGATGATCGGGGTGATCCGCAACGCGCTCAACCTTCTCAACGTCGGCATATTCTACCAGATGATCGCGATCGGCCTGATCATCGTCGTCGCGGTCGAGTCGGACGTGCTGCGCAACCACCTCGAGGCGCGGGCGCGCGCCAACCAGGCGAGGGGCCAATGACCGCCGCCCCCGTTCCGGTCCTGTCGGTCTGCGACGTCCACAAGCGATTCGGCGCGGTACATGCCCTCAGGGGTGTCAGCCTCGACGCCTGGCGTGGAGAGGTGCTCGCCCTCCTCGGCGACAACGGCGCGGGCAAGTCTACGCTGGTGCGCTGCATAAGCGGCGTGCATGCCGTCGACGAAGGCGAGATCCGCCTCGACGGCACGAAGGTGACATTCACGTCGCCCTCGCTGGCGCGGCGGGCGGGGATCGAGACCGTCTACCAGGACCTGGCGCTTTTCGACAACCTGACCCCTGCCCAGAACTTCTACTGCGGCCGGGAATTGTCGTTCCCCTCGTGGCTGCCGCGCGGTCTGCGTTTCCTCAGTGCGCGCGCCATGGACCGCGAGACGGCGTCGGTGATCGACCGCCTCAGGGTGAAGCTGCCGAGGTTCGACGCGCCGGTGGCCTTGATGTCGGGCGGCCAGCGGCAGGCGATCGCGGTGGCGCGCGCGACGGTCTTTGCGCGCAAGATCGTCATCCTGGACGAGCCGACCGCTGCACTAGGCCTGCGCGAGTCGCGCAAGGTGCTCGATCTCATCCGCCAGCTTCGCGACGAGGGCAACGCGGTGATCCTGATCACGCACAACATGGAACACGTCGTCGAACTCGCGGACCGCGCGGTCGTCCTGCGTCAGGGCCGCAAGGTCGGCGAACTGAAACCCGACCGGTCGAACCAGCACGAACTGGTTTCGATGATCGTCGGCGCGGAAGGGTGAGCGAATTCATCGGCCGATCGCGGTCGCTGAAGTGAAGATCGCCCGGAGTGGGCGATCCAACAGGGAGGAAGGAGCACAATGAGGTTTCGAACAATCCTTGCCGGCGCGGCGCTCGTGTTCACGGCCGCAGCGCCTTCGTCGGGCGCGGATACGATCAAGATCGGCTTCATCACGAAGTTTCCGGTGCCGTTCTTCGCCACGATGGAGAACGCCGCGAAGGACTATGCCGCTGCCAACCCGGGGATCGAGCTGATCTTCGGCCAGGGGGCGTCTGCGACCGACATCGAGGGGCAAATCGCCCAGATCGAATCGATGGTGACCCAGGGCGTGCAGGGCATCGCCATAACCCCGGTCGATCCGACGGTCGCGGCAACGCTCGACAAGGCGGTCGCCGCCGGCGTCAAGGTCGTGCTGATGGACAACGACATCCCCGGCTGGACCGGACGGACGGCGCTGGCCACCACCGACAACTACAATGCCGGCAAGATCGCCGGCGCCCACCTCAAGACCCTTCTCAAGCCCGGCGACACCATGGGCATCCTCGAGGGCGTCCCGGGTGTCCCGGCGCTCGATGACCGGGTCAAGGGCATGATCGATGGTCTCGGCGGGCTGGACGTCAAGATCGTCGGCCGCGGGGCCACCAACTGCACCGAGGAGCTCGGCATCAGCGTCGCCGAAGACATCCTGACGGCCAATCCCGACCTGAAGTCGATCTACGCGGCATGCGGACCGCCCGCCGCCGGGGCGGCGCAGGCGATCAAGAACGCGAACCTGGCCGCCAAGCCCATCCTTGTCGGCTTCGACTTCTGCTGCGGCGAGGCCGAGGCGATGGTGGCAGGCATCGAGGATGCCACGGTCGCCCAGTTTCCGACCAGGATGGCCTCGCTCGGCGTCGAGGCGCTGGTCAAGGCCATTCGCGGCGAGGCGGTCGAGTCCCTGATCGATTCGGGCGCTGCGCTCGTCACCAAGGACAACATGGCCGACTTCCAGTAGCGCCAGCCGGAGGGCCGGCGGGGCCGGCCCTCCTTTTCCCAAGGCGGCGGCCAGTCCCGCACCGTCGGAGAAAGTCGTTGAACGTGCATTCCATGGAAGCCCTCGTCTGCGTCGAGCCGGGCTGCATGCGGCTCGAGCAGCGTCCCATCCCGCGTCCCGGGGCCGGCGAGGTCCTCGTCCGCCCCCGACGGATCGGTGTTTGCGGGACCGACTACCACATCTTCGAGGGAAAGCACCCCTTCCTGAAGTATCCGCGGGTCATGGGGCACGAGCTGGCGGTGGAAGTGGTCGAGGCATCGCCCGAAACAGGCATCGCCACCGGTCAGTTCTTTGCGGTCAACCCGTATCTGTCCTGCGGCCGGTGCATCGCCTGCCGGCGCGGCAAGCCCAATTGCTGCGTGGCCATTTCGGTCCTGGGCGTGCACCAGGACGGGGGCATGTCGGAGTTCATGGCCGTTCCGGCCGCGAGCCTGATCGCCGTCGACGGCCTGACGCTCGACCAGGCCGCGGCGGTCGAGTTCCTGGCCATCGGCGCACATGCGGTGCGCCGCGGCGCCGTGACGTCAGGCGACCGGGTACTCGTTGTCGGAGCGGGGCCGATCGGCCTCGGCGTGGCGCTGTTCGCCAGCCTGTCCGGAGCGGCCGTGGCGGTCGTCGACCGCGAGGCCGGCAGGGCCGACCACGCGGCGTCTTTCGTCGGCGGCACGGCGTTCGCCGCCGACGCACTCTCCGATCTCGGTTCATTCACCGGCGGCGACGGGTTCGACGTCGTGTTCGACGCGACAGGCAATTCGCGGGCCATGGAGCAGGGTTTCGACCATGTCGCCCATGGCGGCCGCTACGTTCTGGTCAGCGTCGTCAAGGATTCGATCTCCTTCATGGATCCCGACTTCCACCGGAAGGAACTCACCCTGCTCGGCAGCCGCAACGCGACGGCCGAGGATTTCGACAGGGTCGTGGCGGCGATCCGCGACGGCTCGGCGCCCGTCGACCGGCTCGTGACGCATCGCACCGATCTCCGCCGTGCGGTCCTCGACATAGCACGCTGGGCAAGCGAGAAATCCGGCCTGATCAAGGCTATGGTCGACATCGTGTAATTCGGCGAAAGTCGATGCCTCGCCCGGCTTTCTGCCGGGCAACGCTCGGCCGGGAGGTGGCGGTTGGCAGCCATAGACTACGACATCCGCGACGAGCGGTTTGTGAAGCTGATCCACGGGAACGCCAACGTGGAGGTATTGTGGCGCGGCGGGCGGTGGACCGAGGGGCCGGCCTATCTCCCCGCCGGCCGCTACCTCGTCTGGTCCGACATCCCCAACGACCGCGTCCTGCGCTGGGACGAGAACGACGGCCATGTCTCGGTCTTCGAACAGCCCTGCCGCAACCAGAACGGCCATGCCGTCGACCGGCAGGGGCGACTGATCGCCTGCGAACACCGCAGCCGCTGTGTCAGCCGCTACGAGTTCGACGGCACCCGGACGGTGCTCGCCGACAGCTTCGGCGGCAGGCGCCTCAATTCGCCCAACGACGTCGTGGTCAAGTCCGACGGCTCGATCTGGTTCACCGACCCGTCCTACGGCATCGACAGCGACTACGAGGGCGACGCGGCGCCGATGGAGCAGGACGGCCGCCACGTCTACCGCATCGACCCGGCCGGCGGCCTCACCCGGGTCATCGACGACATGAAGCAGCCAAACGGGCTCGCCTTCTCGCCGGACGAGGGCTTCCTCTACGTGGCCGACACCGGCCGCACGCACTTCGCGGACTGCGCGCCGAAGATCCGGCGCTACGCGGTGGCCCCCGACGGTCGGTCGCTGGGCGCGGGTGCAGACTTCGTCACCTGCGACGCCGGGCTGTTCGACGGCTTCCGCGCCGATACGGCGGGACGCATCTGGTCCTCCGCCGGCGACGGCGTCCACTGCTTCGCGCCGGACGGGACCTTGCTGGGCAAGATCCTGATCGACGAGGCGGTCTCGAACGTGTGCTTCGGCGGACCGAAAAGGAACCGGCTGTTCATCACGGCCACGACGACGCTGCGTTCGGTCTACGTCAACGCGCGGGGCTGCACGTAGACGGATCCCGGACGCCGGGCATCGTGACGCGGACGTGCCCGATCGGGGGACTTCTACCCGCCCGCAAGCGAGCCGCGGCGGCCGCCGGGACCGGCCCCGGGCGCGGCAGGCGACCGTCCTCAGGCTTGTCGAGTGCTACTTCAGATACCAGCCCCACTTCTGCGTCCGGTCGAACGCCGTGACCTGCTTGACCTGCCGGTAGGCGTCGAAGCCCCATCTGCCGAGCTCGCGGCCGATGCCGGAGCGCTTGTAGCCGCCCCACGGCGCCTCGGTGAAGGTCGGCTGCGAGCAGTTGATCCAGACGATGCCGGCGCGCAGCGCCGCAGCGACGCGCTCGCAGCGGTCGAGGTCGTCCGACATCACCGCACCGGCGAGGCCATAGGGCGAGTCGTTGGCGAGCCGCACCGCCTCCTCCTCGGTGTCGAACGGATTGACGCAGACGACGGGGCCGAAGATCTCCTCGCGCCACACCCAGCTCGACAGCGGCACTTCGGCGAAGACGGTCGGTTCGACGAAATAGCCGGTGTCGCGACCGGCGGGCCGCTTGCCGCCCCAAACCAGGCGAGCGCCCTCGGCCTTGCCACGCTCGATGGCGCCGAGAACCTTGGCGTACTGGCCTTCCGAGACGATCGGGCCGAGCAGAACGCCCGCCTCCATGCCGCCGCCGATCGTGATCTTCGCCGCCTCGGCCGCAAGCCGCTCGAGCAGCGGCGCGTAGAGCGGCCTCTCGACCAGGATGCGCGAGGTCGCCGAGCAGACCTGACCCTGGTTCCAGAAGATGCCGAACATGATCCACTCGACCGCCTTTTCGATGTCGCTGTCGGCGAAGACGACGAAGGGCGACTTGCCGCCCAGCTCCAGACTGATCGCCTTGATGTCGGCGGCCGCGGCCTGCATGACCTTGCTGCCGGTCGGCACCGAGCCGGTGAAGGCGACCTTGTCGACGCCGGGGTGTCCGGCGAGCGGCGCCCCGGCTTCCGCGCCGTAGCCGGTGACCAGGTTGAAGACGCCCTTCGGCAGGCCGGCGGCCTCCGTTATCCGCGCCAGTTCGACGGCCGTCATCGGCGTCAGCTCGGACGGCTTGAGCACGATCGTGCAGCCGGCGGCGAGCGCCGGCGCCACCTTCCAAGCGGCCATCAGCAGCGGGTAGTTCCACGGCACGATGGCGCCGACCACGCCGAGCGGCTCGTGGACCACCTTGGAGGTGAAGCGGGTGTCGCCGAGCGGGATCGGCATCGGTCCCGCCGCCTCCGCGGCCTCGGCCATGTCGGCGTAGTATTCGAAGCAGTAGGCGGCGTCGCCGATGTCCCACAGCGCCTCGGGCAGCGGCTTGCCGTTGTCCCTCACCTCCAGCGCGGCGAGCTCTTCCTTGCGTTCTGCGATCAGCCTGCCCACGGCGCGCACAATCGCGGCGCGCTCGCGGCCGCTCATGCGCGGCCAGGGACCGTCGTCGAAGGCCCGGCGCGCCGCCTTCACCGCGAGGTCGACGTCTTCGGCGGTTCCGCGCGCGGCCTCGGCGAACGGCGCCTCCGCCGACGGGTCGATCACGGCGAAGGTCGCGCCGCCGGTCGCCGGCCGCCAGGCGCCATCGATGAAGAGTTCAGTTTTCATGTCGCGGTCTCCCCTGGAAGATCAGTCGGCAGGAACCGGAACGAAGCGGCAGCGCGCGGAGAACGTTGCGCCCGGCGCAAGCGTGCGCGCGCCGGTGACACCCCAGGGCACGACCGGCGCGTTGAAGGCGTTGGTCGTGTGGGTGACCGGCTCGATGCAGCAGAAGTCCTCGCTCTCGGGCGAGTAGATGCAGAGGAAGTCGCAGGGACTCTCGGCCTGGATGAGAACCGCGTGCGTCGGCCAGCGCAGCACCGCCCGGCGCGACCAGCCCTCGAAGATGTTGTTCAGCCCACGGGTGAGCGGGCCGCCTTCGCGCATGGCCGCGATCGCCGCGGCGTGAGCATCGGCGGCATGCGGCACGCCCTCCTCCGACATCAGGTGCATCGACGTCACGACGGTGTCGAGCTTCAGATTCGCCGGATCGGCGAAGTAGGCATGGAGACCGAGTCCGACCGGCATCGCCTCCGCGGCCTCGTTCACCACGTCGAGCGCGATCGTGAGCCCGTCGGCGGCGAGCAGAAAGGTCTGCCGCGCGGCATAGGCCCAGGGCCAGGCACCGGCAGCATGGCGGTGGACCAGAACGGCACGCCCGGCAGACGCTTCCTCGACCTGCCATTGCGACGTCCAGCCGAAGCCGTGCAGCGCATGGACGAAGCCCATGCCGGACGGCGGCAGGTCGATGACGCGACCCTCGTGAACGAGCCGGTCGCCCTTCAGCCAGCTGAAGAACGGCACCATGGGAAAGCAGGCCGTCTGCAGCGGCGTCGCCGCGTCCGCCGCCGCCGGCCGCAGATAGTGCACGGGAGCATCGCCGGACGCGTCGCAGAAGGCCGCCAGCGCGCCGCCGAGCGCCGGCGCGATTTCGGCGCGCAGGGTTCCCGCCGAAAGGACGATCCTGTCTCGGCTCATTCGGTCGCGATGCGCACGGTGAACTTGCGCTTCTCCAGCTCGGGGAAATAGCTCGCCACGTCGAAATACTCCTCCGGCGCGAAGACGCCCGGCCGCTGCGGTTTCGCCAGGATCAGCTGGGCGGCGATCGAGGCGTTCATCGAGGTCGCGGCGTCGACGTAAGGCGCATAGAGCGGGTCGGGCGCGACCACCACTTCGCAGCGCACCGTCGCAGCCTTGCCGCCGATACGGCCGCGGCCGATGGCGAAGTGGATCTCGTGGCTGTCCTGCGCCGGGATGCGGTCACGGTTGCGCTCGATGTTGCGGGCGATCAGCGCCTCCAGCACTTCCAACGGTTTCACTCTGGCGCCGCTGCGCAGCGTCACCTCATCGTCGAAGTCGCCGAAGCCGGCCTTCACGAGGCCGACCCAGGCCTCGTGCTCGCGATGCGGCAGGTGCAGCTTCCAGGTGAACTCCCCGATGCCCTTCTCGCGGATGCCCTCCGCCAGCGGCACGGTGAGCTGTTCGGAATGCGGCGAGTACATGAATTCGCAGCGCCCCCAGGGTTCGGGCAGGTCGAGGACCTCGATGCCGGTCAGCGGGGCGCAGGTGACGTGTCTGCCGCCGTGGAACTGCGTGCTCGGATGCGCGTACTCGGCGAGTACGGTGGAGACGCTGTAGGGCGGCACCAGCACCGGGTTCTCCGGCCCGACCAGTTCGGCCGCCCAGTAGAGGTTGATGCTGTCGATCTCGTCCAGCCGGTCGGCGACGGCGCGGCAGATCACGTTGGACATGCCCGGATCGGCGCCCACGCCGATGACCGCCGTGACGCCGGCCTCGCGAAAGCGGTCGCGCCATTCGAGCTGCTTGACCGTGAAGGTGCCGAGGCCGCCGAGGTCGATGTAAGGCACGCGGGCGTCGAGGGCCGCCGCGAAGATGCGCATCTGGTGGCCGGCGAGCGTCGGCACCGAGTTGACGCACAGGTCGGCGCCGGCCAGCGCCGCCTCGATCTGCCCGGCGTCGGAAGCGTCGAGGTCGACGAGCACGATGCGCGGATCTCCCAGTTCGGCGCGGAGCGCCTCCATGCGAGGCCGGTGGTTGTCGCAGATCCTCACCTCGTCGATCGCGACGATCGCCCGGTCGGAGACGAGGTCGCGGACGATCCCCTGCCCCATCATGCCCGCGCCGCCCAGCACGCTGATCTTCATTTTCTTCTCCAGTCTAGGAACGTCAGGAATGCTTGCGCCCGCCGGCATCGCGGAACCATTCGTCCGGATAGGGGTACCACCAGCCCTGGCGCACCGGCTTGTGGTCTATGATCACCATCTTCGAGCGGCGGAAGGCGTCGAGCCCCTGGCGGCCGAGCTCGCGTCCCAGGCCGGAGGACTTCCAGCCGCCGAAGGGCAGCGCGTCGTTGTCAATCAGCGGATTGTTGACCCAGACCATGCCGGCCTCGAGCCGGTCGGCGGCCTCCATCGCCTCTTCCAGGCTGGTGGTGAAGATCGAGGCACCCAGACCGAACGGGCTGTCGTTGGCGAGCCTCAGCGCCTCGTCGAGGTCGGCGACGCGGACGATCGAGGCGACCGGGCCGAAGCACTCCTCCTGCATGATCGCCATGTCGGTCGTGCAGCCGGTCAGGATGGTCGGCTCGTAGAACCAGCCCTTCTGCAGGGCCGGCGGGACGCGGCCGCCGATCACGACTTTCGCGCCCTTGCCGACGGCGTCGCCGACCAGGCGCATGACCTTGGCGCGCGCCGCCTCGCTGACCAGCGGCCCGATTTCGCTGCGTTCCAGCCCGTTGCCGAGGCGCAGCCGCGCCGTCTCGCGGGCGAAGGCCTCGACGAAGCGGTCGTGGATTTCGTCGACGACGAAGAAACGTTCCGCCGAGGTACATATCTGGCCGGTGAGGTGGAAGGCCGCGGTGACGGCGCCGGCCGCGGCGACGTCGATCGGCGCATTGGCGGTGATGATCATCGGATCGCTGCCGCCGGCTTCGATGACGGCGGGCTTCAGCTGCGCCGCGGCCGCCATGGCCACCGATTTCGCCGCCGCCACGGAACCGGTGAAGGCGACCGCATGCGTGCGCGGGCTGTCGATCAGCGCCCGTGCCGTGCTTGCACCACCGGCCACGCAGGCGATCAGCCCCTTGGGCAGGGCGGCGAAGCAGCGCATGAACTCCAGCGTCGACAGCGTGGTGGCCGGCGCCGGCTTGACGATGCAGCCGTTGCCGGCGGCGAGCGAGGCCGCCACCGTCCAGCACATCAGCAGAACCGGGAAGTTGAACGGCATGATGTGCACCGACACGCCGAGCGGCTCGTAGCGCACGTACTGGAACGACCCCGTCTGCGTCGTGCCGGCGATCTTGCCGGCCTCGTCGCGCGCCATCTCGGCGTAGTAGCGGAAGATCGGCGCGCAGTTGGCCAGCTCGCCGATGGCGTCGGGATAGGGCTTGCCCATCTCGCGGCTCATCAGCTCGGCGCAGCGCGACAGGTCCGCCGTCTCGATGGCCGTGGCGACCTGGTGCAGGATCTTCGCCCGGCTCTTGGCGTCGAGCTGCTTCCAGTCCTTCTGCGCGGCGTTGACCGCGTCGATCACGCCGGCGAGCTGGTCGGCGTCCGGCTCGCCGACGACGCCTGCCTTCTCCAGCGTCGCCGGGTCGATCGTCGCGGACACGGGTCCCGCCGCGGGCAGATAGTACGGGTTAAGGTAATAGGCGGGTTTGTCAGGATCGAACATGCCGACGCTCCGGTTCGGGTTTCAGGCGGCCGGCGGCGTCGGGCGCCACTCGGCCCAGCCGGGCAGGATCCGGTCGATGAAGGCGCGGATCTCGGTCAGGCCGGCGGCCTCCATCTCCCTGTCGAGCAGGCGCAGCACGCGCGGGACGTGGACGAGATAGCCGTGCTTGCCGTCGCGCTTGGACAGCCGCTCGAAATTGCCGGCGACCTTAGTGTGGCGGTGCGCGGCGAGCAGGTGGTAGGCGCGCATGAAGGCGGCGCGGTCGACGCCCGGACGCGCGGCGAGGTAACGCGCGACCAGCGCGTCCTCCAGCCCCGGCATCAGGTCGCGCCGCGCGTCCTGGGTCAGGGAGACGAGGTCGTAGGCGGCCGAGCCGATCAGCGCGTCCTGGAAGTCGAGCAAGCCGCAGGCGGCGACGCCGGTGCGGCCGCCGACGATCATCAGGTTGTCGACGTGGAAGTCGCGCAGCACCAGCGCGTCGCGCGAGTGTTTCACCTCGGCGAGGGCAGCGTCCCACAGGCTGAAGAACGTTTCGCGGAACGCGGCGACGTCGATGCCCGGCGCCACCTGAGGCGCGAACCAGTCGGTGAACATCTGCAGTTCGAGGAACAGCGGCTCGTCGTCGTAGGGCGGCACGTCGATCCGCGCGCTGCCTTCCGTATCGTGGAGCGCCGCGAGCGTGTCGACGGCGAGTTCGTAGAGCGCCCGCTCGTCGGCACCCTGGGCGAGCAGCCGGGTATAGGTCCTGTCGCCGAAATCCTCGACGATGGCGAAGCCGCGCTCGAGGTCGGCGCTGTCGATCGCCGGCGCGGAGAAGCCGAGACCGGTGAGATGCCGGGCTATCCTGAGGAAGGCATGGAAATCCGGCGCCGGCGCCGCATCCATCAGCAGCCTCGGCACGTCGCCGCCATGCAGGCGGAAATAGCGCCGCGGCGAAGCGTCGGCCGGCAGCGCCTCCATGCGGTCGGGATCGAATCCGGCGGCGCGGACGAACGCACGCCGCGCTGCCGTCCGGGCGGCCTCGCCTGTGTCGCGTTCGGCGTTCATCGGATCATGTAGACCTTCTTGACGGTCTCGTGGACCGTGCACACGCCCTTCCAGTCCTGCGGGAAGAAGGCGGCCGTGTCCGGCTCGATCTCGATGACCTCGCCGCTCTCGTGGACGTAGGTGCAGCGGCCTTCGAGGAAGTGGCAGAACTCGTCTCGGGTGACGTGGCACTCCCACTTGCCCGGCGTGCACACCCACAGGCCGCATTCGGAACGGCCTTCCGGCCCCTTGTGGATCAGCCGGCCGGAGGTGCGCGACTGGCCCTCTATCATGGTCGGGATCACGCCCCAGTCGACCAGGTCGGTCTGTTCCAGCGGCTTCCTCATCAGCGGTGTCGTCGTCATTCCCTCTTCCTTCGCGACCGGCTCGTCCTCGGCCAGCATGTAGACATTGCGCATCGTCTCGTGGACGGTGCATTCGCCGGTGAAACCGGCGGGAAACATGACCGCCGTCCCGGCCTCGACATCGATCCGCTCGCCGTGGTCGCCGAGATAGGTCGCCCGCCCGGCGACGAAATGGCAGAACTCGTCGCGCGGGATCGACAGCCGCCAGCGGCCCGGCGTGCACACCCAGATGCCGATCTCCGGCCTGTTGCCCGGCCCCTTGTGCACCAGCCGGCCGCTGGACTGCGAGACGCCGTCCAGCGCGTCAGGCTGCATTCCCCAGTCGACGAGGTCGGTACGGATCGTGGCCCGGTAGAGATGCGGGGCCGAGGACGCGGTGGCCATGTCAGAGCAGCGCCTCGATCAGCCCCGCCGCCTTCTCCGGCCCGTTCTGCGCCTGCATGTGCGCCGAGGTCGCGGCAAGCTTCGCCTTCATCGCCGGATCGGTCAGGCAGGCCTCGATCTTCGCCAGCAGTTCCGCGTCGGTCCAGTCGTAGCGCGGCATCTTGAAGCCATGGCCGGTCTCCTGGACGCGCGTGGCATTGTCGTGGCCGTCCCAGACATAGGGCATGATGATCGCCGGCTTGCCGAAGAACAGGCATTCGGTGAAGGAGTTGTTGCCGCCGTGGTGGATGACGGCGTCGACCTGCGGGATCACCGACGGCTGCGGAAACCAGCTCTCGATGACGACGTTGCCGGGAACGTCCGAGTATTCGCCCTTGTATCCGCCGACATTGACCAGCGCCCGGTAGCGCGACGTGCCGATGGCCGCGATGATGCGCTTCAAGAGCGCCGTGTCGCCGGCGCCGAGGGAGCCGAACGAGACGTAGATCAGCGGGCCGTCATTGTTCCTGGCGAAGGTCGGCACCTCGTAGGGCGCCTCCTTGCGCACGCAGCCCTCGAGATACTGGAAGCGGGCCGGATCGAGCGGCACCTTGCGGGCGAATTTCACCGGCTCGGGATAGAGCAGCAGGTTGAGATAGGGCGAGGCCTCGAAGAACTGGCCGAGCGGATAGGGCGCCTCGCCGGTCTCGGCCAGGAAGGCGTTGAAGTCGTCGTGCAGCGGCTTGATGACCTCGTTGAAGTGCTTTCGATAGGCCTCGTGCCCGGCATGATCGTTCTCGCCGCACCCCGACAGGTGTGGCGGGATCGCCTCGTCCTCGATCTCGTTCTCCGAGCAGGAGATAATGCGCACCCAGGGCTTGCCGAACTGCTTGATCGCCGGGAAGAGAATGACGTTGTCGACGCAGATGACATCCGGCCTGATCTTCGCCAGCACGCCCGGCAGGTCCTTCTGCGCCCACTTGGCGCTGTCGACGATCGCCGTCCAGCAGTCCTTCACATAGTTGTCGACCTGGTCGTAGGGCGACTTGGCGAAGTTGGGAATGTGGCCGTTGATGAAGTCTTCCCAGAACTTCGCCATCTGCTCCGGCGGCATCGGTTCCGACAGGTTCACCGGATACGCCTCGAAGCCGTAGCCCTTGTAGACCTCAACGAAACCGGGATCCGACAGGAATACGGCCTTGTGGCCGCGCGCCTCGACCGCCTGGGCGATGCCGACCGAGTTGAGGGCCGGCCCGAAGGCGGCCTCGGGGAAGAATGCGATGGTCTTCTGGGTCATCTCTGGCCTCCTCAATCCTTTGCGAAAATCCGTGTGTCAGCCGCGGCCCATCCGATCTCGACCGTGTCGCCGGGCGCGACCGGCCGGCGTTCCGCCTGTTCGGCGGTGACGCGCACCAGAAGCGGCGACGCGGCGAGCGCCGTCCGCACGTGCACCTGGAGGTCGAGCCCGTGATAGGCCGTCGCCTCGACGATGCCGGTCGTGCGGTTCTCCGCCTGCGGCCCCGGAAAGAGCGACAGGCGCTCCGGCCGGACGGCGGCCCACGCTTCGGCGCCGTCGGCGAGCCCTTGCGGCCGCGCTCCGCGCACCAGCAGCCCGCTCGCCGCCGCCACGCCGCCCGGCGCCGCCCTGCCGGGAATGAAGTTGGTAACACCGATGAAGTCGGCGACGAAACGGCCGGATGGACGCTCGTAGATCTCGTTCGGCGTACCGCACTGGAGCAGGTGGCCGTCGCGCAGCACGGCGATGCGATCGGCCATGACCAGCGCCTCCTCCTGGTCATGGGTGACCATGATGAAGGTAATGCCGACCTCGTGCTGCAGGCGTTTCAGCTCGAGCTGCATGGCGCCGCGCAGCTTCTTGTCGAGCGCGCCGAGCGGTTCGTCGAGCAGGAGCAGCCGCGGACGCTTCACCAGGGCGCGGGCGAGCGCGACACGCTGGCGCTGGCCGCCGGAAAGCTGGTCGGGTCGGCGGTCGGCCATCGCGGAGAGCTGCGTCGTCGCCATGATCGCGTCGGTGCGGGCGCGGATCTCATCCTTGGGCAGGCGCTCCATCTCCAGCCCGTAGGCGATGTTGGCGCGTACGCTCATGTGCGGGAACAGCGCATAGGACTGGAACATCAGGTTGACCGGCCGCCGGTTCGGCGGGACGGCGGAGATGTCCCGGCCGTCGAGCAGGATGCGGCCTTCGTTCGGTGTCTCGAAGCCGGCGAGCATGCGCAGCAGCGTGGTCTTGCCGCAGCCCGACGGGCCGAGGAGGGCGAAGAACTCGTTCTCGCGGATGGCGAGCGAGACGGCGTCGACGGCTGTGACCGTGCCGAAGCGCTTGGTGACGGCCTCGACGCCGAGGAGGACGCGTTCGCTGGTCACGTGGCGATGGTCCTGTTGATGCGCTGCGACAGCGCCAGCGCGGTGACGCTGACGGCGATGACGAGGGTGGCGAGCGCGTTGAGCTCGGGGGTGACGCCGAATCGGATCATGGCGTAGATCTGCATCGGCAGCGTGGTTGAGGCGCGGCCCGCCCCGGCGGTGAAGAAGGCGATGATGAACTCGTCGACCGACAGCGTGAAGGCGAGCAGCGCACCGGCGATCACGGCCGGAGCGATCATCGGCAGCGTGATGCGCCTGAACGTGGTGAGCGCCGTCGCTCCGAGGTCGGTCGAGGCCTCGACGACCGACCAGTCGAAGCTCTTCAGCCGGGCGCGGACGACGGCGCAGACGAAGGCGATGTTGAAGACGACATGGGCGAGCATGATCGTGTGGAGGCCCATCGTCACGTTGAGTATGGAGAAGAAGGACAGCAGCGCGATGGCGAGCACGATGTCGGGGATGATCATCGGCGCGAAGATCAGTGCCTCCAGCGCCCTGCCCCTGCGCCGGCGGATCTCGACGCCGATGGCGAGGAGCGTTCCCAGTGCGGTCGCGATCGCCGTCGACGCCAGCGCCACGATCAGCGTGTTCAGCGCCGCCGACAGGATCTGGCCGTTCGACGCCAGCGAGCCGTACCATTTCAGCGAGAAGCCGGACCAGACCGTCGGCAGACCGCCCTCGTTGAAGGAGAGCGCGATCAGCACGCCGATCGGGATGTAGAGGAAGGCAAACACGAGAGCGAGGACGACGCCGAGCGAGCGGCGCGTCGCGGCGGAGCGCTCAGCCATGGGCGGCCTCCCCGCGATCCGGAGACTGCCGCCCCTCGGCGCGCGTCGCGGCAAAGGCTTGCAGCATGAGAAGGAGCATCATGATGGCGATCAGCGCCATGGCGAGCGCTGCGCCAAACGGCCAGTCGTTGGCGGCGAGGAACTGGTCGTAGACGAGGTTGCCGATCATCTGGAAACGGCCTCCGCCGAGCAGCGCCGGCGTGACGAAATTGCCGATCGACAGCACGAAGACGAACACCGCGCCGGCGGCCACACCCGGCAGGGTCAGCGGCAGCGTGATACGGCGGAAGGTGGTGAAGGCCGAGCCGCCGAGGTCGCGCGAGGCCTCGCGCAGCTCCGGGTTGAGCCGGGCGAGCGGTGCGTAGCAGGCGAGCACGACGAAGGGCAGGTAGTTGTAGACCAGGCCGGCGATCACCGCGCCCTCCGTGTAGAGCAGCGACGGCAGCTCGCCCGTATAGCCCACCCAGCGCAGGAGTTGCGTCAGCAGCCCCTCGCGGTTGAGCAGCACGATCCAGGCATAGGTGCGGATGAGATAGTTCGACCAGAAGGGCAGCACGGCGAGGAACAGGTAGAGCGGCTGCCGATGACGAGGCGCGGCGGCGATCGCATAGGCGGCGGCATAACCGACGACGACGGCGATCAGCGTCGCCAGCCCGGCGATCCGCGCCGAGTTGAGGAAGATGCCGGCATAGAGCGGGTCGACTACGGCCGCGAAGTTCTCGAGCGTGAAGGTGTAATCGACGCCGCCGTAGATGCCGCGCCGGAAGAACGCCAGCGCCAGCACCAGAACGCACGGCACCACCATCAGCGCCGTCAGCCAGGCGAGCGCCGGCGCCATCAGCACGGTGGAGCGGGACGGGACGAGTCGCACGGCCATCGGGATCGGGATGAGGTCCTGGAAATCCGCAGCCCCTGCCGCCGCGGTGCGGCGAGAGGAGCAGTCGCGAGGGCGGCGCCGCCGGACGGGTCGCGTCGGCGGCGGGCCGGACCGGCAGCCGCTACTGCGCCGCCTTGATCTCGCTGACGATGCGCGAGTAGTCGCGCTGCGCCTCGCCGACGTCGCGCAACTGCTCGTACTTGACCAGGTCGGCGACCGGCATGGCCATGTTGGGATACTGCTGCATCATCTCGGCCGGCAGGCTCTCCATGGCCGGCTTGTTCGGCACCTTGTAAAGGATGTTCTCCGCCGCCCAGGCGTGGTTCTTGGCGTCGAGCATGAAGTTGATGAACTGGAAGGCTGCGTCCTTGTTTTCCGACGCCTTCATCACCACCATCGTGTCGAGCCAGAGATCCGAACCTTCCGACGGGATGATGTACTTGATGTCGGGGTTTTCGGCGATGCCGTAGTTGCACCAGCCGTCCCAGGCCTGCACCAGCACCGCCTCGCCGGAGACGAGCTTCGAATAGAACGTCGTGTCGTCATAGGCGAGCAGCGTGCGCTTCGCCGAGATGAGCAGGTCCTTGACCTGGCCCATCTTGGTCGCGTCGGTCTCGTTGACCGAGTAGCCGAGGGCGAGCTGACCGGCAGCCAGCAGCCAGCGGTCTGTGGCGAGCATGGTGGTCTTGCCCTTCACCGCGTCGGCCGGCTCGAGCAGCGCCTTCCAGCTGGTCGGCGCCTCCTTCACCAGGTCGGAACGGTAGCAGAGGCCCGTCGTGCCCCACGTGTAGGGGACCGAGAAGGTGTTGCCCGGATCGTGCGGCAGGGCTGCGGCTTCCGGATAGAGGTTGGCAAGGTTCGGCACCTTGGCGTGATCGATGGTCTCGGCGAGGCCGAGATTGTGCAGCACCTCGGCGAAGGGCGAGGAGACGAAGACGATGTCGTAGCCCTTGCCGCCCGAGGCGATCAGCTTGCCCATGATCTCCTCGTTGGTGGCATGGACGACCACCTCGGCCTGGACGCCGGTCGCCGCCTTGAAGGTGTCGACGATGTCGGGGGCCATGTAGCCCTCCCAGTTGGAGACGACCAGGTTCGCGGCGGAAGCGGTCCCGGCGACGGCGAGCATGGCGGTGCCAAGGGCCGCGGCGGCAAGAGCGCGGCGGGAAAAGGTGAATTCAGTCACGGCAGACTCCCATTGGTTCGGTTATTCGGTTCCCATGGGCGGCTGCGTCGTTGCGCCGCCCTCGTCGTGATCGTTCCGGCTATCTTGCCGTTTGGTATGAAAGTACTATTGTAAAAAATAGGACTGTCAACCGGGATTCTTGGGAAGGTGATCGGGGTGGGACGACGACAGAAGGCGATCGTGACGGCCGATACCCGGCGGGGCAAGCCATGCCGTCGGTCGTGAAGCTGCCGCGCAAGAACCATCTCGATCTCGCCCAGCGCATCCTCGAAGTGGCGCGCCAGCAGGGCATGCGCCCCGGCGCCCATCTGCCCGAACAGCAGCTCGCGACGCTGTGCAACGTCTCGCGCACGCCCATCCGCGCTGCCTTGAAGGTGCTCGCCGAGCGGGGCGTGGCGACGCGCGAGAGCGACGCCGGGTATCGCCTCGCCGTGGATCTCTCCTTGCCGGCCGATTTCGATTCCGGTCTGCCGCGCGCCGAGGAAGCCGCGCTCGCCGACGCCATTCTGCGCGACCGCGCGGCGCGGCGGCTCGGCGGCACGATCACCGTGACCGAACTCATGCGCCGGTACAATGCCGACCGCCGTACGGTACTAAAAGCGGTATTAAGTCTTACCGATGACGACATCCTGCAGCGCGCGCCCGGCCAGTCGTGGGTCTTCCGTCCAATTCCCGACAGCCCGCAGTCGATCGCGGCGAGCTTCGAATACCGGCTGCTGCTCGAACCGGCCGCGGTGCTGGTGCCCGGCTTCCAGCTCGACGGCGTCAAGGCCGCGGCGCTGCGCCACGGCATGGAGGCGCTGCTGTCGCGACCCGACAGCGAGTTCGGCACGCGCGAGTTCCAGCGGCTCGACATCGAGTTCCACCGGCTGATCGCCCAGGGCTGCGCCAATCCCTTCATCGCCGACGCGCTCGCCGGCCATCTGCGGCTGCGCGAGCTTCCCGGCCACGCCGGCAGCGTCAACGTCTTCCGCCTGCGCCAGTCGACGCAGGAGCATCTCGGCATTCTGGACAATCTGGAGGCTCGCCAGTATGAGGTGGCCGCCGATCTTCTGAAGGTGCATCTCAGGCTTTCGGGCAACCAGCGCCCGCAGGCGGCCAATCGCGGCGCCCCGCCCCTGCAGGGCCTGATCCGCCGCCTGGTTTGACGAGGACGCCTTGAAAATCGACAGGCCGCCGACCATCGCGCTCTTCCCCGAAGCCTCCTTCGGCGCGGCGCTCAACTGTGTCGGCATTGCCCAGGCACTGCGCGACCGCGGCGCGCGGCCGGTCTTCATCTGCCACGGCGGCTTCTCCGGCGTCTTTGCCGACTACGGCTTCCAGGAATATCACCTGCCGGCCGCCGGCACGCCGAGCGACACGGCGAACTACTGGCAGGATTTCATCAAGCGCCACCTGCCGCATTTCGACATGAGCCCGATCGACCAGATCGAGACCTATGTGGCCCCGACCTGGGAGGCGATCGTCGACACCGCGGTCGAGGCCGAAGCGCCGCTCGGCCAGCTTCTCGCGCGCATCCGACCCGACGTCGTCGTGCTCGACAATGTCGTCATGTTCCCGGCCATCGCCGCCGCCGGCTGCCCCTGGGTGCGCGTGGTCTCCTGCGCCGAGACGGAACTGCCAGACGCCGCCGTGCCGCCTTACCTTTCCGGTCTCGCCGCCGCCGACGAGGCCGGCCGCCGCGCCTTCGAGGCGCGCTATCTCGCCGCGACCGAGAAGGTGCATGCGCGCTTCAACGCCTTCCGCGCCGAGACCGGGTTGAAGCCGCTGCCGCGCGGCCAGTTCCTCGAAGCCTCGCCCGACCTCAACCTCCTGCTCACGCCGACGATCGTGAAGTACGAGCGGAAGGTACCGCTCGACGCCGAACGCTTCTTCTATCTCGAAGGCTGCGTGCGTTCGGAGGCGCCGTTCCAGATCCCGGACTTCCCGCGCAACAAGGGTCCGCTCGTCTATGTCAGCTTCGGCAGTCTCGGCGCCCTCGACGTGAAGCTGATCCAGCGCATGCTCGACGTCTTTGCCGGTCTGCCGGCGCGCTTCCTCGTCAATGTCGGGGGCATGCGCGATGCGTATGAAGCCGTGCCCGACAACGTCCACCTCGATGCCTGGTTTCCGCAGCCCTCGGTGGTGCAGAAGTCCGATCTCTTCATCCATCACGGCGGCAACAACAGTTTCTGCGAGGCGCTCTATTTCGGCACGCCGTCACTGATCATGCCCTATTGCTGGGACGGCCACGACAACGCCCGGCGCGCCGAGGAGACCGGCGTCGGCAGGCGCCTCGACCGCGCCCGCTGGACGCCGGAAGACCTGTCGGCGGCGATCCTCGGCCTGCTCGGCGACGAGGCCATGCGCGAACGGCTCGCCGCGAACGGCGAGGCGATGCGCCGCCGCCCAGGCACCGCCCGCGCCGCCGACGCCATCCTGTCGCTGGTGACGAACGTGCCGAGCAAGGTGCGCGGCTGAAACGCCCTCGCGGAACCTGGCGGCGGCCCGGTCAGACGTGCAGCGCGTGGCCGAGCGCCTTCAGCGCCGATTCCTGGAAGGCCTCGCCCAGCGTCGGGTGCGCCGCCATCGTGCCGGCGACGTCCTCCAGCCGCGCGCCCATCTCGATCGACAGCGCGAAGGCCGCCGCCAGTTCGGCGACACCGCCGCCCACCGCCTGGATGCCCAGCACGACGTGGTTGTCGGCGCGCGCCACGATGCGGACGAAGCCGTCCTCGGCCTGGAGCGTCATGGCGCGGCCGCTCGCCGAGAAGGGAAACTGCCCGACCTTCACCTCGGAACCCGCCTTGCGCGCCTCCTCCGGCGACAGGCCTACCGAGACGACTTCCGGGTCGGTGAAGCAGACCGCCGGCACGGCGCGCCGGTCCCAGTTCCTGCGGTTGCCCGCGACGATCTCGGCGACCATCTCGCCCTGCGCCATCGCCCGGTGCGCGAGCATCGGCTCGCCGGTGACGTCGCCGATGGCATAGATGCCGCGCATCGAGGTGCGGCACCGGTCGTCGATGCGGATGAACCGGCCGTCCATGTCGAGGTCGATCTGGTCGAGCCCCCAGTCCTCGGTCGCCGGCCTGCGGCCGACGGTGACCAGCACCTTCTCCGCCACGACGCGGACCTCGCCGCCGCCGGCCTCGACGAGAAGCGCACCGCCTTCCTTCGCCATGCCCTTCGCCCTGGCTCCGGTCATCACGGCGACGCCGAGGCTCTCGAGCCGCCGGAGGACGGGACGGGTCAGCTCTGCATCGTAGAGCGGCAGAATTCGCGGCATCGCCTCCAGCACGGTCACGGTCGCGCCGAGCTTGGCGAAGGCGGTGCCGAGCTCGAGCCCGATATAGCCGCCGCCGACCACGGCGAGGCTCGCCGG
>DUSC01000199.1 GCA_012842935.1 Hyphomicrobiales bacterium
TACCGCGCCGTCGCCTCCGCCCAGTCCATCGCCATCGCCGCCTCCTTTCCGAGGCGGAATCGTCGGCCATGTCGGAGGGAGGGGGACAAAAATGATGCGGATCCGCACCCGGGCGGCGCGCAAGGGCCTGAAAAGGCAAAGGAATATTTTCAGAAACGGGGCGGCCGGGCGCGTTCCTGTCCCCTGCCGCGCGCCGTCTCACGCCAACCGGCGCAGCAGCGCGGCGCAAAGTGCCGCGGGTCCGGGCGGGAACGGGGGAGAAGGCGGGCGAAGGCGCCGACGCTGCGATCTCCGCCCTGCCGGGGGGCACGCGCGTCGCCACCGCGCCCCATAGTCCGACCGGTACGACGCTTGATATGAACGGCAGCAGGCCAACGTACCCTTCGCCCGCCCTCCCACGCGGCCGCGGCGTTCCGGCATGGATGCCCGGCTAGAGGCCGGGCATGACGAAGAGAGGGTGGCGCGACGCGCCCTTGCCGGTCCTGCCGCGCAAGCCAGCTCTCCCGCCCAAGCTCGGGCGCCGATGACGCCCGAACTCGCGCTTCGGGCGCCGTCTCAGCCGGCGAGGGCCTCGACCGGCGGGCAGGCGCAGACCAGGTTGCGGTCGCCGGCGACGTTGTCGATGCGCGACACCGGCGGCCAGTATTTCGTCCCGCTGTCGACGCCGCCGGCCGGATAGGCGGCGGTCATTCGCGAATAGGGATGCGTCCATTGCTCGGCGAGCACTTCGGCGGCGGTGTGCGGAGCGTTGGCCAGCGGGTTGTCGTGCTGCGGCCACTCGCCGGAAGCCACCTTCGCCGCCTCGCCGGCGATCGCGATCATCGCCTCGCAGAAGCGGTCGAGTTCTTCCCGGGGCTCGGATTCGGTCGGCTCGACCATCAGCGTCCCGGCCACCGGCCAGGACATGGTCGGCGCATGGAAGCCGTAGTCCATCAGCCGCTTGGCGATGTCCTCGACGCCGATCCCGGCGGAAGCTTTCAAGACGCGCGTGTCGAGGATGCATTCGTGGGCAACGCGGCCGGCGCGGCCCTTGTAGAGCACCGGGTAGTGCGCCGCGAGGCGGGCGGCGACATAGTTGGCGTTGAGGATCGCCACTTCCGTCGCCTGCTTCAGTCCGGCGGCGCCCATCATGCGGATGTACATCCAGGTGATGGGCAGGATGGAGGCCGAGCCGTAGGGGGCGGCGGCCACCGCATGGGCGCCGCCGGCCGCGACATGACCGGGCAGGAACGGCTCGAGATGCGCCTTGACGCCGATCGGGCCGACGCCGGGGCCGCCGCCGCCATGCGGGATGCAGAACGTCTTGTGCAGGTTCATGTGGCAGACGTCGGCACCGATGTCGCCCGGCCGTGCCAGGCCGACCAGCGCATTCAGATTGGCGCCGTCGAGATAGACCTGCCCGCCATGGTCGTGGACGATGCGGCACAGTTCGCGGATGCCTTCTTCGAAGACGCCGTGCGTCGACGGGTAGGTGATCATCAGGGCCGCGATGCGCGACGAGAACTGTTCGGCCTTGGCCTTCAGATCGTCGATGTCGACGTCGCCGGCGTCCGTGCACTTCACCACGACGACGGCCATGCCGGCCATGGCGGCCGACGCGGGGTTGGTGCCGTGCGCCGAGGACGGGATCAGGCAGACGTCGCGCTGCGCCTCGCCGCGCGACCGGTGGTAGCGGCGGATGGCGAGCAGACCGGCATATTCGCCCTGGCTGCCGGCATTGGGCTGCAGCGAAACCGCGTCGAAGCCGGTAATCTCGCCGAGCCACCGCTCGAGGTCGTCGGTCATGGCCCGGTAGCCGGCGGCATGGGCGGGCGGCGCGAACGGATGCAGGCCGGCGACCGACGGCCAGGAGACCGGCATCATCTCGGCGGCGGCGTTGAGCTTCATCGTGCACGAGCCGAGCGGGATCATCGCACGATCGAGCGCCAGATCCTTGTCGGCAAGGCGGCGCAGGAAGCGCATCATCGCGGTCTCGGAGCGGTTCTCATGGAAGACGGGCTGGGTGAGGAAGCCCTTGCCGCGCGGCCCGCCGGGCATCGCCGAGGCGGCCGAAGCCGGCGCGACCGCGCCGAACAGCGCGGCGATCGCGGCGAGATCGTCTTCCGTCGACGCCTCGTCGAAGGCGACGGAAACGCGGTCGCCGTCGAGGACGCGGAGCAGCCTGCCGCCGGCTTCGGCCGCAGCGGCGATCGCGGCCGCCCGGCCGGGCACGCTCGCCGTCACCGTGTCGAAGAAGCGGTCGCCGGCCGTGGCGATGCCGGCACCGGCGAGCGCGGCGGCGAAGCGCGCGGCGAGCCCGTGGACGCGGGCCGCGATCGCCTGCAACCCGTCGGGACCGTGCCAGATGGCGTAGGACGCGGCCATGTTGGCGAGCAGCGCCTGCGCGGTGCAGATGTTGGAGGTGGCCTTGTCGCGGCGGATGTGCTGCTCGCGCGTCTGCAGCGCCAGCCGGTAGCCCGGCCGGCCGTGGGCGTCGACCGACTGGCCGACGAGGCGGCCGGGCATCAGCCGGGTGAGCGCTTCGCTCACCGCGCAGTAGGCGGCGTGCGGTCCGCCGAAGCCCATCGGCACGCCGTAGCGCTGCATGGAGCCGACGGCGATGTCGGCGCCGAGGCTGGCCGGGCTGCCGGTCAGCGTCAGCGCCAGCGGGTCGGCGACGAAGATGACGAGAGCGCCGGCGGCCTTCGCCGCGGCGATGGTCGCCGCGTGGTCGCGATAGACGCCTTCCGTGTCCGGCCAGGGGACGATGACGGCCGCCGTGTTCTCGCCGACCGGCCGGCAGCCGATCGTGATGCCGAGCGGCTCGGCGCGCGTCATCGCCACGTCGAGCACATGCGGATGAAGCAGGCCGGCGACCGTCACGTCGTGGCGCCTGTCGCGATGGTGGCGGACCGCGATGCCGACCGCCTCGGCGACCGCCGTGGCCTCGTCGAGAAGCGAGGCCGACGCCACCGGCAGGCCGGTGAGTTCGGTGACCAGGGTCTGGAAATGGAACAGAAGCTCCAGCCGGCCCTGGCTGATCTCGGCCTGGTAGGGCGTGTACGCCGTGTACCAGGCGGGATTCTCGAACAGGTTGCGCTGGATGACGGGCGGCACATGGACGCCGTGATAGCCGGCGCCGATGAAGCTCTTCATGACGACGTTCTTCGCCATCGTCGCCGACAGTTCGGCCAGCGCCTCGGCCTCGGGGACCGGTGCCGGCAGGTCGAGCAGCCGCTCGATGCGGATCGATGCCGGCACCGCCTGGGCAATCAGCGTTTCCAGTGAGGGAACGCCGAGCGCAGCGAGCATGGAGCGCTGGTCGGCGGCGCGCGGGCCGAGATGGCGTGAGACGAAGGGCTGGTAGGTCATGATGCGCTCCGCCACCGGGATCAGCCGACGAGGGCCTTGTAGCCGGCCTCGTCGAGCAGGCCGGAAAGCTGGCCTTCGTCGGCGAGCGTCATCTTCCACAACCAGCCGTCGCCGGTCGCGGCCGAGTTGACCAGGGCGGGATTGGATGACAGCGCGGTGTTGACCTCGACGATCGTGCCGTCGACCGGGGCGTAGACGTCGGAGGCCGCCTTGACGCTTTCCACGACGACGGCGGTGTCTCCCTTGGCCAGCGTGCGGCCGATCTCGGGAAGCTCGACGAAGACGAGGTCGCCCAGCTGCTCCTGGGCGTAGTCGGTGATGCCGACGGTAGCGACGCCGCCGTCGACGCGGATCCATTCGTGGTCCTCGGTGAAATAGGTGGTGGCCATGGGGGTCATCCTTTGCGGTAGCGATGCGGCGTGAAGGGGAGGGGGTGGACGTCGACGGCGACGCGCGTCCCGCGCACGTCGGCGAAGAGGCGGGTGCCGGGGACGGCGAGGGCGGCTGGCACGTAGCCCATGGCGACGGGGTGGTTGGCCGAGGGGCCGAAGCCGCCCGAGGTGACGCGGCCGGCGGGACGGCCGGCCGCGTCCGTCAGCGCCGTACCGCCGCGCACCGGAAGGCGGCCTTCGGCCTTCAGGCCGACGCGCTTCTCCGTCGGACCCCTGGCGACGATCGCCGCGAGCGCGGCGGCGCCGACGAAGCCGCCGGCGGCACGCACCGCCTTCGGGATCGCCCACATCAGCCCGGCGCTCGCCGGATCGGTCGCGGGCGTGATGTCCTGGCCGTGCAGGCAGAGCCCGGCTTCGAGGCGCAGGCTGTCGCGGGCGGCGAGGCCGATCAAGCGGACGCGGTCGTCTTGCAGAAGCTTTGCCACCAGCGCGCGGGCGTCAGGCTCGGGCAGGCCGATCTCGAAGCCGTCCTCGCCGGTGTAGCCCGACCGGGTCATGAACCAGCCGGGTTTCGGCTCGGCGCCGGTCATGAAGGTGAGGCCGCCGGTCTCGATGCCGGCGCGCGACAGCGCCGCCCAGGCCTCGGGTCCCTGGAGGGCCAGGAAGATGCGGTCGAGCGGGGTGACGGCGACGTCGAAGCCCTTGGCGATGGCCCGGAGGCGGGCGATGTCGGCATCGGCGTTGCCGGCATTGGCGACGACCATGAAGCGGGCGTCGCCGAGGCGGGTGACGATCAGGTCGTCGAGGATGCCGGCGTCGTCGGCGAGCAGGAAGGTGTATTTCGACTGGCCGGGGAGAAGCGCGCCGGCATCGAGCGGGCAGGCGCGGCCCAGGAAGGACGCGGCGTCGCGCCCTTCGACCGCGATCAGCTTCATGTGCGAGATGTCGAACAGGCCGGCATGTTCGCGCGTGTGAAGGTGCTCCTTCATGACGCCGGCCGGATAGGTGATCGGCATGTGCCAGCCGGCGAAGGCGCCGAAGCGCGCATCGGCCGCGACATGCAGATCTTCGAGGGGAAGGTGTTTCAAATCGCCCGTCATGGCTTCTCCAGAACAGCACAGCGCCGGCCGCGCAATGCGGCCACTCCGTGCCCCTCTGTCTGAAGCCTGAGAGACTCGCGCAGCCGGAACCCTGTCGGCGACGCTTACACCTTCGGCGCGGGGTTTTCTCGGCCCCGACTTTCCAGAGTTGTCTTTCCCGTCAACGGTTCTTTTGCCTGAGAGATTTCGGGCGATTTCCCCTTCGGCGGCAGCTCTCGCTGCTCTCTCCCGCAAACAGGTGGAGCCGAAGCTCCGGACCCGGCGGACGCTAGACGATGACAAGGGATTTGTCACCCGTCCCGACGGAAAATCCGAAATCCTTCGATAACCACGCCCTTTTCCGCTTTTTCAAGGCGCTTCTGCCATGGTCGGGAACGGTTCGCTCCGCGGGAGAGCGACCGCGGGACGGGGGACCTGCGATGGAAACGGCGAATCTCGAGGCGACTGCCGCGGCGATCGCGCGGCGCAAGCGGATCGACGCGGACGACGTGCTGGCGCTCAGGCGCTGCACCTTCGGCGACGGCCTGGTCTCGCGCAGCGAAGCCGACGCGCTGTTTCATCTCGACGGCTCGACGACGGACAAGTGCGCCGAATGGACCGCCTTTTTCCTGGAGGCTACGGTCGACTACGTCGTCCACCAGGAGAAGCCGGCGGGATACGTTTCGGACGACAAGGCGCGCTGGCTCATCGAGCACATCGCCCGCGACGGGTTCGTGCGCGGCGACACCGAACTCGAGTTGCTGATACGGGTTCTCGAACGCTCGATGCGTTCGCCCGAACACCTGGTCGCCTTCGCCCTGAAGCAGGTGGCGCTGTCCGTTGCCGGCGACGCCGACGAGCCCGCCGCCATCGACGGCGCCGAGGTGGAACTGGTCCGCCGCATCCTGTTCGCCTTCGGCGGGGACGGCAACGCCGCGGTGACGCGCGCCGAAGCCGAGGCGCTGGTCGAGATCAACGATGCGACCGACGAGCGGCTCAACCACCCGGCATGGAACGACCTCTTCGTCAAGGCGATCGCCAACTTCGTGCTCTGCGCGTCGGGCTATGCGCCGCCACCGCGCGAGGAGGCATTGCGCCGCGATGCCTTCTTCGACAACGCGTCCGTCGACATCGGCGGGTTCTTCAACCGCATGGTGTCCGGCGGCGTGGGCGCGATCGTCGACGCCTACACGCTGGAGACGGACCTCGAGCAGGACTGGGAAGAGCGCAACAGGCGGGCCGAGGCCGCCGCACGCCGCGCCGAGCGGGTCTCGGCGCAGGAGGCCCGCTGGCTCGCGGAGCGTATCGGCGGCGGCATGCTGCGCGACAACGAGCGCGCGCTCCTCGCCTTCCTCAGGAATACGGCTCCGACGACGCATCCCGACCTCACGCCGCTGATGGAAAAGATCGCCTGAGCCGACGCCGCCGCGGGATTTCGGCATAGACAGTTTTTTCAACAGGTTGGCCCGATCAATTCGACGTATATGGAAAGAACCTTCGCCATGGCGGCGAAGCGGCGGTCGGCGCGCACGTTCTTGAGCGGAGCGTTCGCCATTGCGACGCGCCGCAGCGCCGGTGCGAGCACGAGGCGCGTGAGAGAAAATGGCCGGGCCGCCGCCGGCAGGCCGGGAGTCCGCCGCTGGGCGCGACACCCGCCGTGGCTGTCCGTCGACCGGGCGAAGATCCGGCCCCGCCCCGCCGACCTCATTTTCCGAGGCTGACCGCGAGGTTGACCGCGGCGGCCACCAGGACCGTGTTGAAGAAGAACGACACGACGGCGTGGATGATGTTGATCGTCCGCATTCCGGGCGTGGTCAACGACACGTCCGAGGTCTGCGCCGTCATGCCGGTGACGAAGGCGAAGTAGACGAAATCGACGCCGCAGGGATCCCTGGTGCCGGGGAAGTCGAGGCCGCCGCGATGGGTCCGCCGTTCCTCCGTGTCTTCCGGCTGCCAGTAGAGATGGGCGTAGTGCATCGCCGCCATGAGGTGAATGGTGAACCAGCCGAGCGGGACGGCCGCCAGAGCCAGGACGAAGTCGAGCGGGCCCGGCTGGCCGGCGCCGTTGATCAGGATGAACAGCGCCGCGACCGCCGCCCCCACGGCGGCGAGCGTGACGAGGAAGATGATCCATACCGGTTCGTCGGTAGCCGAGGCGTGCTTGCGCAGGTAGTCCGCCGTCAGGCCGCTCAGACCGGCGAGGGTGAGCACGAGATAGACCGCGAAGAAGGCGTTGGCCGCAATGACGGTGGTCTGGACCGGCGGCAGCCAGATGCCGAGGAGCGCACATGACGCGCCGGCGGCCGCCGCGCAGTAGAACGGGACGTGGCGGGCGAGCGGCAGGGCCATGGTCACGCCGTCCTGAGTGCCCGCCGGGCCGCCTGGTCGAGTGCGGCGAGGAAGGCGGAACGGTCGCGCGGCGAAAACGAGGCGTTGTAGCCCTTGCTCTCGCCTGTCTCGCGCAGATGCTGCTTGAGATCGCGCATGGCGAGAGCCATGCCGATCGTCTCCGGCGTGAACGGCCGCCCGGTGGGCCCCAGCACGCGGACGCCCTTCGCCACGAGCCGCGCCGCGAGCGGAATATCGGCCGTGACGGCGATGTCGCCCGAACACGCGGTCTCCACGATCCAGTTGTCGGCCGCGTCGGCGCCCTTCGACACGACGACGTTGCGGATCATCGGATCGCGAGACGGCCGCAGGCCGCCGTTGGAGACGAAGGTGACGACGAGCCCGTGGCGTTCGGCGACCCGCACGACCTCGTCCTTCACCGGGCAGGCATCGGCATCGACGAAAATGGCGGGGCGGCTGCCCGCGTTCGCGGTCATTGCGGTTTCCCGGATCGGATCGAGGCGGCACTCAGGGTTCAGTAGACAACCACGCTCCTGATCGATTCGCCGGCGTGCATCAGATCGAACGCCTTGTTGATGTCGTCGAGCGGCATGGTGTGGGTGATCATCGGGTCGATCTCGATCTTCCCTTCCATGTACCAGTCGACGATCTTCGGCACGTCGGTGCGGCCGCGCGCGCCGCCGAAGGCGGTGCCCATCCAGGTACGCCCCGTGACCAGCTGGAACGGCCGCGTGGAAATCTCCTGGCCGGCACCGGCGACGCCGATGATGACCGACTTGCCCCAGCCGCGGTGCGACGATTCGAGCGCCTGGCGCATGACCGTGACGTTGCCCGTGCAGTCGAACGTGTAGTCCGCGCCGCCGATCTGGTCGGCCCCGCGCCTGGTCATGTTGACCAGATGGGGAACGATGTCGCCCTCGATCTCCTTCGGGTTGACGAAATGGGTCATGCCGAAACGCTCGCCCCACGCCTTCTTGGCGTTGTTGATGTCGACGCCGATGATCATGTCGGCGCCGGCGAGCTTCAGGCCCTGGATGACGTTCAAGCCGATGCCGCCGAGGCCGAAGACCACCGCGGTGGCGCCGATCTCGACCCTGGCCGTGTTGATGACGGCGCCGATGCCGGTGGTGACGCCGCAGCCGATGTAGCAGATCTTGTCGAAGGGGGCGTCCGGATTGACCTTGGCGACGGCGATCTCGGGCAGGACCGTGAAGTTGGAGAAGGTCGAGCAGCCCATGTAGTGGAAAATTCTGTCCCTGCCGATCGAGAAGCGACTGGTTCCGTCGGGCATGAGGCCCTGGCCCTGGGTGGCTCGGATCGCCGTGCACAGATTGGTCTTGCGCGACAGGCAGGACGGGCAGGAACGGCATTCGGGCGTGTAGAGCGGGATGACGTGATCGCCCTTCTTCACCGAGGTGACGCCCGGCCCGACGTCGACGACGACGCCGGCCCCCTCGTGGCCGAGGATCGCCGGGAAGATACCCTCGGGATCGGCACCCGACAGGGTGAATTCGTCGGTGTGGCAGATGCCGGTCGCCTTGACCTCGACGAGCACCTCGCCGGCACGCGGGCCGTCGAGATCGACCTCCATGATCTCGAGCGGTTTTCCGGCGGCGACGGCGACGGCGGCACGAGTCTTCATAGGCGGCTCTCCTCGGTTCCTGGCGGGCGCGCCAAGCTTTCAGGATTCCGCCTGCGGTTCAACCCCGGTGCGGCGCCTGCCGGGATCAGGAAACCGGCGCGGCGGAAGGAGAGGGCGCAGCGGACGGCTGCACGGAATCGACGGCCCGCGAAGACAGCGTCAATTCGGCGACGAAGCGGGTACCGTCCCCGTCGGCATAGGCGTAGGTGCCGCCGAGCTGGGTGACCATGCCGCGGATGAGCCGGCTGCCCATTCCGGCGTCCGCCGGCTCGCCGCCGACGCCGATCCCGTCGTCGGCGATCGACAGACGGACGCGGTCTCCGCCGCGCCGCTCGAGGCGGATCTCGATCGTGCCCTCGCGGCCATCCGGGAAGGCGTACTTCAGCGCGTTGGTCACCACCTCGTTGACGAGGAGCGCGATCGGCGTCGCCTGGTCGCGGTCGACGCTGAGCGGATCGATGGCATAGGTCACGGCCACCTTCGCGCCATAGGTCCGCAACAGCGGCTCGACGATCGCGGGAATGAAGTCCCCGGCTTCGACTTCCGCGTACTGGTCGAGGCGGTAGATGTGCTCGTGGACGGCCGTCATCGCCGCGATGCGCCCCTGCAGATCCCTCTTCGCCTGGTCCGGTATGTCCTGCATGCGGATCAGCGACTGCACGGACTGAAGATTGTTCTTCACGCGGTGATGCGTGTCGCGAAAGAGCAGGCGGTTGGTCTCGAGCGCCGCGGACAGCTCGCTCCGCCGCATCTGGTCGCGCCGCAGCAGCCGCATGATCCACAGCGAGCCCGCGACGAAGCCGAGGACGGCGGGAAGGGCGACGAGCAGCGTCGTGGTCGTGCTGCGCCAGAACGACCGATAGGCCGAATCGGCGCTGACCGAGGCGACGGCGACGAGGTCGGTGCCCTCGGCGCGGCGGTAGCCGACGAAACGCTCGACGCCGTCGGCGGGCGAACTGACGGAGTGGTAGGTGCCACTGTCGGCTTCCTTCAGGTACTTCGTGAAGAGATCATGCGAACTCATGTCCAGCGCCTCTCGGGCGAAGGGATATCGCGCCACAAGCATGCCGTCGGAGCGGATCAGGCCGACGGTCGAACGCCGGTCCAGTTCGAGGGATGCCCAGACGTCGCGCAGCAGGGCGACGTCGAAGGAGATCACGGCGACGCCGGCGAACCGTCCGCTGCGCTCGATGCGCCGGCTGAAGACGAAGATCTGCTCGCCGTTGAGCCGGCTGATCATCATGGGGGAGGTGTACCATTCCGCGCCTGCCGCCGGCACCGAGAAGTATTCCCGATCGGTGATGCTGATGGGCCTCACCTGAGGATCGGTCGAGAACAGCGTGTTTCCCGCGGCATCGACCACATAGGCCTTGACCGTGCCGGGGAGGTTGTCGACCGCCTGTCTCATGTCCCGGACGGCCGCGCCCGGGGCCGTCGACAGTTCGCCGCCGAGCGCCTCGTCCATCCGCCGCAGCGCCTGATGCGCGAGCTCGGAGATCCAGCGGGCATTCGTCGCGACGACCTGCGATGCGGCAAGCGCCCGATCGAGTGCGCGCTGCTGGGCATCGCGGCGGGCCTGGACGGTCGAGAAAGCCACCAGCGCGACGAACAGGGCGAGCAGGACGGAGATGAGGCCGACCACCGCGCTCGCGGTGTCACGCGGCGGCTTCGGCGCGGGGCCGGTGCCGGCCGTCTCCGCCTTCCCGCCCGTCAAGGCCTATACCCTGCCCAGCGACGACGGAATCATGGCAACAGTCGGAAAACAGGCGGCCGGTGCCCGGCCCGAGGAGCGCCCATGCTGATCAATCTCGCGCTTGGCGTGCTGGCGATGGCGATTTCCGTGGTCGTCCATACGCTCGGCCTGATCGCGGTCACCCATTCGATGGCCCGCGTGACGTCGCGGCTGCGGGTCCACGGCCGCCGCAGCCGCATCATCGCCATGGTGACGACGGCCGTCGGCATCTTCGGCGTGCTCTTCCTGCAGGTCGCGATCTGGGCGTGCTTCTATGTGGCGCTCGGAACCGTCGATGATCTGGAGACGGCGCTCTACTTCTCCACCGTCACCTTCTCCACCCTGGGCTACGGCGATCTCGTTCCGAGTCACGAATGGCGACTGTTCAGCGCGCTGGAAGGGGTGGTCGGGCTGCTGATGATCGGATGGTCCACGGCCTATCTGACCGCCGCCGGTTTGCGCATCGGGCCGTTCCGGGCGGGCGAGCATTTCTAGCACCATGGTTGTGCACGGGGCTCCTTGAGGCTTCGGCATCAATTCCGTAGAAGGATGTCGCGCCGGGGGAGGATTTCAACCTTCATGTTCAAGAAAATACTGATCGCCAATCGCGGTGAGATCGCCTGTCGCGTCATCAAGACGGCAAAGAGGATGGGGATCGCCACCGTCGCGGTCTATTCCGACGCCGACCGCGACGCGGTGCATGTCGAGATGGCCGACGAGGCCGTCCACATCGGGCCGGCGGCCGCCGCGCAGAGCTACCTCGCCCAGGACCGGATCATCGCGGCCTGCAAGGCGACCGGCGCCGAGGCGGTCCATCCCGGCTACGGGTTCCTTTCCGAGCGCGCCTCCTTCTGCGCGGCGCTGGAGAAGGAAGGCATCGTCTTCATCGGCCCGAAGCCGAAGGCGATCGAGGCGATGGGCGACAAGATCGAATCGAAGAAGTTCGCCAACGCGGCGAAGGTCAATACGGTGCCCGGCTACCTCGGCGTGATCGAGGACGGCGACCATGCGGTGAAGATCGCCGACGAGATCGGCTATCCCGTGATGATCAAGGCGTCGGCGGGCGGCGGCGGCAAGGGCATGCGCATCGCCTGGTCGCGCGAGGAGGTGCGGGACGGTTTCGACCGCGCCCGCTCCGAGGCCAAGAATTCCTTCGGCGACGACCGCGTCTTCATCGAGAAGTTCGTCGTCGAGCCGCGGCACATCGAGATCCAGGTCCTGGGCGACGCCCACGGCAACGTGATCTATCTCGGCGAGCGCGAGTGTTCGATCCAGCGCCGCAACCAGAAGGTGGCCGAGGAGGCGCCGTCGCCCTTCCTCGACGAGAAGACCCGGCGCGCGATGGGCGAGCAGTCGGTCGCGCTCGCGAAGGCGGTGGAGTACCAGAGCGCGGGAACGGTCGAGTTCATCGTCGACAAGGACCGCAACTTCTATTTCCTCGAGATGAACACGCGCCTCCAGGTCGAGCACCCGGTCACGGAACTGGTGACGGGTGTCGACCTCGTCGAACAGATGATCCGCATCGCAGCGGGCGAGAAGCTCGCCATCCGCCAGGAGGACGTGAAGCTCGACGGCTGGGCGATCGAGAGCCGGCTCTATGCCGAGGATCCCTACCGCAACTTCCTGCCTTCGATCGGCCGCCTGACGCGCTACCGGCCGCCACAGGAGGGACGGACCGGGGACATCGTCCTGCGCAACGATACGGGCGTGACCGAGGGGTCCGAGATCTCGGTGTATTACGATCCGATGATCGCCAAGCTGTGCACCTGGGCACCGACGCGGATCGCGGCGATCGACGCCATGTCGGACGCCCTCGACAGCTTCGTCGTCGACGGCATCGAGCACAACATCCCGTTCCTCGCCGCGCTGATGCAGCATCCGCGCTGGCGGGAGGGGCGGCTCTCGACCGGGTTCATCGCCGAAGAGTATCCCGACGGATTCGCGCCCATCGCGCCGAGCGCCGCCGACAAGAGCGTTCTTGCGGCGGTCGCCACGGCAGTAGAGCTCCTGCGTCGCGACCGGCTCGACCGGCTGTCCGGCCGGCTGGCGCCGCATTCGGGCGCCATGAAGCGCGACTGGGAGGTCAGGATCGGCGACGATTTCGTGCCGGTGTCGATCGTCGAGGGCATGATCTCCATTCCGCTCGAACTGGACCTGTCGATCGCGGGCGGGCAGCCGCTGACGGTCGCCTCCGAATGGCGCCCGGGCGAGCCCGTCTGGCACGGCCGCGTCGGCGGACGCAGGATTTCGGCGCAGATCCGACCCGTCCTCAACGGCGTGCGCATCGCCTGGAAGGGAATGGCGGTGACGGCCCGCGCCATGCTGCCCGGGGTCGCGGCGCTCGACCGGCTGATGCCGGTGAAGCTGCCGCCGGACACCTCCAAGATGCTTCTCTGTCCGATGCCGGGTCTTGTCGTGGCGATTGCCGTCAGCGAGGGCCAGGAGGTGAAGGCTGGCGAGACGCTCGCCGTGGTCGAGGCGATGAAGATGGAGAACGTGCTGCGCGCCGAGCGCGACCTCACCGTCGCCAAGATCAACGCCAGGCCCGGCGACAGCCTCGCGGTCGACGCCGTGATCATGGAATTCGCCTGACGGCGGTGGATGACCGGCCGCGCGGTGCCTTGCACCAAACGCGGCCGTTGCATGTACCGCGCAATACCGCCGCCGTCAGGAGAAGCGCTCTTTCGTGTCCCGATTGAATTCGGCGATGTACTGACCGAATGTCATAGCGCGCACGAACGCCGTCAGGCAGATGTGCAGCGTTACCGGATTCATGACGCCCTCACCGAGTTCATCGGCAAGGGTCTCGAGGTGGGGAACGATCGCGTCGGCCTCGGCGATGAAGTCCTTGATGGTGCCGAGCGGGTCCACCCGCTTCGACGAGGCGACGAACTTGCGCCATTGCCCGTCATCGTGGATCACGGTCGAGCGGCTGGCGATGTCCGAACCGAGTTTGTCGAAATCGTAGTTCGCGAGGATCCTCTTCGCTTTTTCGGAAACGGGGGTCTCCGAGAGCGAGTTGGCCAGGCCGGTGTAGAGTTCCAGCATCTTCTTCAGGTGCCAGAGCGACTTCTCGGAATATCCGAGGGCCGATGAATGCACGCCGATGTGCTCGCCGATCTCGGCTTCGGCCGCGGCGAAGCTGAGATTGCCGAACGACAGGAAGAAGTGCTGCGAGCCGACCTCGATGAGCCGCTCGATGAAATCCGGCTTGCTTTCATATGTAATGCCCATTTTCCCCTCCCGCGGAGGCGTCCGCCTCAGGATGAAGATCATCTATTTCTTCGATGCCTTCTTGTCCTTTCGGCTGGCTGCGGTCTCGAACAAGCGCGCCGATCCGTTGCATACCAAGCACATGCTGAATCCTCCCGTTGAGTGACAATTAAAGGTAGCAGTATCAGGTCAGAGATACAACTTTAATTATAGTATCGTGCCGTCATGCGGCCGTGTACGGATCGGGGCGCCGTTCCCCAATCAGACTCCAAACCCGCAATGCGACAGACTAGGCTCGACGAACCGAACGAATCGACGGAGCGGTATCATGGCGAGCGATGAGCGGCGCAACGCGCCGGCCGATCTGGCGTCTGCAGCGCCCCGCTTCATCCACCTGCGCGTCCACTCCGCCTATTCGCTGCTCGAAGGCGCGCTGCCGATCGGCAAGATCGTCGCCCATGCGGCGAAGGATCGCGCACCGGCGATCGCCGTCACCGACTCGAACAACCTGTTCGGCGCGCTCGAATTCGCCCAGAAGGCGGTGAAGGAGGGCGTCCAGCCGATCATCGGTTGCCAGGTCTCCGTCGATTTCGGCGACGCGGGCGAGGGCAGCCAGCGCGGTTCGCCACGCCGGCACGGGCCCGACCTCTTTTCGCTCGTGCTGATCGCGGCGACGGAAGAAGGTTATGCGAACCTCGTTCGACTGGTCAGTCGCGCCTATCTCGAGACGCCGCCGGGCGAGGCGGCACACGTCCGGCTCGACTGGCTGGACGGTTCGGCCGCCGGGATGATCTGCCTCACCGGCGGGCCGCGCGGGCCGATCGGGGCGGCCATCGCCAGTGGCCACGCGGCGCTGGCCGAGACGCGGCTGCTGTGCCTCGCTTCGCTGTTCGGTGATCGGCTCTATGTCGAGCTCGAGCGCCTGTCCGGCTACGACCGGCGCATCGAGGCCGAGACGATCGAACTCGCCTATCGTCACGACCTGCCACTGGTCGCCACCAACGAGGCCTTCTTCCCGTCGCGCGAGGACTTCGAGGCGCATGACGCGCTGATCGCGATCGCCGAGGGCACCGTGATCGCAGAGGACAACCGGCGCCGCCTGACGCCCGACAACCACCTGAGGACCCAGGACGAGATGGCGGCGCTGTTCGCCGACCTGCCCGAGGCGATCGAGCACACGGTCGAGATCGCCCGCCGCTGCTCCTACTATCCGAAGAACCGCAACCCGATCCTGCCGCGTTTCGCCGGACGCGACATCGTCGATGCCGATGCGGCGGTGAAGGCCGAGGCCGCCGAACTGGCGCGGCAGGCGCGCGAAGGCCTGGCGACGCGTCTCGAGACCCGCGGGCCGGCCGAAGGATACGACCGAAAACAGTACGAGGACCGGCTGGAATACGAGCTCGGCATCATCGAGCGCATGAAGTATCCCGGCTACTTCCTGATCGTCTCGGACTTCATCAAGTGGGCCAAGGCCCATGGCATACCCGTCGGCCCGGGGCGCGGCTCGGGCGCCGGTTCGCTGGTCGCCTATGCGCTGACCATCACCGACGTCGACCCGCTGCGCTTCTCGCTGCTGTTCGAGCGCTTCCTCAACCCGGACCGCGTGTCGATGCCCGACTTCGACATCGACTTCTGCCAGGACCGTCGCGAGGAGGTGATCCGCTACGTCCAGCAGAAATACGGCCGCGACCAGGTCGGCCAGATCATCACCTTCGGAACGCTGCAGGCCCGCGCGGTCCTGCGCGACGTCGGCCGCGTGCTGCAGATGCCCTACGGGCAGGTCGACCGCCTGTGCAAGATGGTGCCGCAGAACCCGGCGAACCCCGTGACGCTGGCCAAGGCGATCGAGGGCGAACCGCGCTTTGCCGAGGAGGCGGAAAAGGAGCCGATCGTCCAGACGCTGCTCGACATCGCGCAGAAGCTGGAAGGGCTCTACCGCCACGCCTCGACGCACGCCGCCGGCATCGTCATCGGCGACCGGCCGCTGTCGGAACTGGTGCCGATGTATCGCGATCCGCGCTCGGACATGCCGGTCACCCAGTTCAACATGAAGTATGTCGAACAGGCCGGTCTGGTGAAATTCGACTTCCTCGGCCTGAAGACGCTGACCGTGCTCGACACGGCGGTGAAGCTCATCCGCCGGCGCGGCATCGACATCGACCTGGCGCGGATCCCGCTCGACGACAAGGACACCTACGCGATGCTGTCGCGCGGCGAGGTCGTCGGCGTCTTCCAGGTGGAATCGGCGGGCATGCGCAAGGCGCTGATCGGCATGCGGCCGGACCGTATCGAGGACATCATCGCACTGGTCGCGCTCTACCGGCCTGGCCCGATGGAAAACATCCCCACCTACAACGCGCGCAAGCACGGCGAGGAGGAGATGGTCTCGATCCACCCCAAGATCGACCATCTGGTGAAGGAGACCCAAGGGGTCATCGTCTACCAGGAACAGGTCATGCAGATCGCCCAGGAGCTGTCCGGCTACTCGCTCGGCGAGGCCGATCTCCTGCGTCGCGCCATGGGCAAGAAGATCCGCGCCGAGATGGACAAGCAGCGCGAGCGCTTCGTCTCCGGCGCCGTCGAACGCGGCGTGTCGAAGCAGCAGGCCGATTTCATCTTCGACCTACTGGCGAAATTCGCCGACTACGGCTTCAACAAGAGCCACGCGGCCGCCTACGCCATCGTCTCCTACCAGACGGCCTATCTCAAGGCGCATTATCCGGTCGAGTTCCTCGCCGCATCGATGACGCTCGACATGTCGAACACCGACAAGCTCGCCGATTTCCGCGAGGACGCGCTGCGGCTGGGCATCGAGGTGGTTCCGCCCTCGGTGATGACCAGCCATCGCGCTTTCGAGGTCGGCGACAACCGCATCTACTATTCGCTGGCGGCCCTGAAAGGCGTCGGCGAAGCCGCCGTCGATCATATCGTCGCCAGGCGCGCAGAGCGACCGTTCTCAAGCCTCGCCGATTTCTGCGAGCGCGTAGACCCTCGGATCGTCGGCAAGCGCGTCTTCGAAAGCCTGATCGCGGCGGGCGCGCTCGACTGCTTCGGCTACGACCGGGCGCAGATGATGGCCGGCGTCGAGCGCATGACGGCACTCGCTTCGCGGGCGCAGGAAGACGCCGCCTCCGGCCAGTCCGACATCTTCGGCCTCGCCGCGCCGGGAACGGTGCAGTCGCTGCATCTGCCGGCCACCGAACCCTGGCTGCCGGCCGAGCGCCTGCACCGCGAGTTCCAGACGGTCGGCTTCTATCTGTCGGCGCACCCGCTCGACGAATACCGGAACGCGCTGGCGCGCATGCGCGTCCAGAGCTGGGCGGCGTTTTCCGCCGCCGTGAAGCGGGGGGCAACTGCCGGCCGGCTCGCCGGTACCGTGACGGCCAGGCAGGAACGCAAGACGCGCACCGGCAACAAGATGGGCGTCGTGCAGTTCTCCGACACGTCGGGGCAATACGAGGCTGTCCTGTTCTCCGAGGTTCTCGCACAATATCGCGACATGCTGGAGCCGGGACGGTCGCTCGTCATCACGGTGGCGGCGGAGGACCGGCCGGAAGGCGTCAATTTGCGCATCCAGACCGTGCAGTCCCTCGAGGAGGAGGCGAGCCGCATGCAGAAATCGCTGCGCATCTACCTGCGCGACGCCGCGCCGCTGAACACGCTTTCCTCGCAGCTGGCGACGCGCGGCGAGGGTCAGGTCAGCCTGATCGTGCTCAAGGACGGCGGTCAGGGCGAAGTCGAGATCGAGCTGCCCGACCGATACCGGATATCGCCGCAGGTCGCCTCGGCGATCCGGGCGGTTCCCGGCGTCGTCGAGGTGGAGCTGGTGTAGGCGGTCCGGCCGCTCAGCTTGCGGCCTTCCGCCGCGTCAGGTTGACCAAGTTTCCGGCGAGGATCAGCGCGGCGCCGATCGCGATATAGGCGTCGATCTTCTCCGAATAGAGCAGCCAGCCGGCGAGGGCGGTCAGCGGCACGCGCAGATAGTCCATCGGCGCCACGACCATGGCGTCGGCATGGACCAGCGCCCGTGTCATGCAGAAATGCGAAAACGTGCCGGAAAACGAGATCAGGATGATCCATGGCCATGCCTCGGCCGGCGGCGTCCGCCACAGCCAGAGCGCCGGCGCAAGGCCGATCGCGGCCTGCACGACCAGCATCCAGAAGATGATGCGCACCGTGCTTTCCGTTCGCGTCAGCGACTTCACCATGACCAGAGAGATGCCGAACGCCACGGCGCCACCGAGCATGACGAGGTGGCCGGCTTCGATCGCCGCCGCACCCGGCCGCACGATGACGGCGACGCCGACGATGCCGAGGGCGATCGCCGCAGCCGTGGCCCGGGTCATCTTCTCTCCGAGGAAGAGCACGGCGAGGATCGCCGTCCAGAACGGCGTGGTGAACTCGATCGAGACGAGTTCGGCCAGCGAGATCACGGTCACCGCGTAAAGGAAAGCGAGCTGTCCGACATAGTGCACCGCGTTGCGCGACAGGTGGGCAAGCGGACGGGCGGTACGCATTGCCCCGACACCCCCAGAGCGCACGACCAGCGGCATCAGCATCAGGAAGCCGATGACGGAGCGCAGTTCCATCACCTGGAAGACGCTGAGCGTACGCGCCGCCTCGCGCCCGGCGATCGCAGTCACCATCATCAGCGCGAGCCAGCCGCCCATCCACAGGGCGGCCCTCGTGTTGGAATGCATTTCGTTCATGACCGACTTTCTGGCAGTGCCGTGCCGCCGACGCAACGGCGGCGCTGGGCCGATCGACTGGGCCAAGGGGCTCAGTCGTCGACAGGTTCGGGCGGATGAGCGTTGCGGCCCTTGCCGAACGTGTAGCCGGTCTCCACCGCGGCTCGGCCGAACTTTTCGCGCAGCGTGTCGATCGCCCCCTCGGCGAGCGCCCGCTTGCGCGCGCGGACATCGACGAGGTCCGGCGGGTCGGCGCGGCCAGCATCCGTCAGGTCGCTGACGCCGATGCCGAGCAGCCGGTACTTCGTGCCGTCCGTCTCCTTCTCGAGCAGCTGCAGGCCGGTCTGGAAGATCCGGTCGGCGAGGCGGGTCGGGTCGCCGAGCTGGCGGTTGCGCGTCCGGATCCTGAAGTCCTGCGTCTTCAGCTTGAGCACGACGGTGCGGCCGGCAATCCCCGCCTTCTTCAGGCGTGCCGAGACCTTCTCCGACAGCGCTCGCAATACCGGCACGAGGTCCGACGGGGAGGCGAGGTCGGTGTCGAAGGTGGTCTCGGCCGAGACGCTCTTCGGCTCGTGGTCGGCATGGACGCCGCGGTGGTCGATGCCGCGCGAAAGATGGTAGAGGCGGTCGCCCATCGTGCCGTAGCGGCGCATGAGGTCGGCGCGGTCGAGGCGCTGGAGTTGCCCGATCCGGCGGATCCCGTCCCGTTCGAGCGCGGCGGCGAACGCCTTGCCGACGCCCCAGATCAGGGTCACCGGCTGCTCGGCGAGGAATTGCTGCGCTTCCGCCTCGCCGATCACGGAAAAACCGCGCGGCTTGCGCAGGTCGGAGGCGACCTTGGCGAGGAACTTGCAGTAGGAAAGGCCGACGGAGACGGTGATGCCGATGTCATGCTCGACGCTGGCGGCGAAGCGCGCCAGCACCAGCGCCGGCGGCAGCCCGTGAAGCTTCTGCGTGCCCGCGAGATCGAGAAAGGCCTCGTCGATCGACAGCGGCTCGACCAGCGGGGTCAGCGCCCGCATCCGCTCGCGCACCTCGCGGCCGACGCGGGCATATTTTTCCATGTCCGGCCTGATCACCACCGCTTCGGGGCACGCCTCGAGTGCCTTGAACATCGGCATGGCCGAACGCACGCCGCGGATGCGCGCGATGTAGCAGGCCGTCGACACGACGCCGCGCTTGCCGCCCCCGATGATCACGGGACGGTCGCGCAACGACGGGTCGTCGCGCTTCTCGACCGCCGCGTAGAAGGCGTCGCAGTCGACGTGGGCGATGTGCAGCCGGTAGAGCTCTGCATGGCGCAGGAGCCGCGGACTCCCGCACGCCTCGCAGCGCTGCGCCGCCGTCCGCTGCAACGTCAGGCAGTCGCGGCAGAAACCATGGTCCGGGTTGTTGACAAGGAGGCCCATGAAAGCGAACATAAAGAGAACACTGCAAGTGTACGCGACGGCCGGCGGAGCGGCAACGATTCGGTGAGCACAACATGACAATCGAAATCCGGCCTCTCACGCCTGGCCTCTGGCCGGCATTCGAGGATCTCTTCGGCAAGCAGGGCGCCTGCTACGGCTGCTGGTGTACCCATTTCCGCCTGCCGCCCGCGGTGCGGCGCGAGAACGACCGCGTCCGCAACAAGGACTTCATGCGCGCCAGGATCGAGGCCGGACCGCCGCCGGGCCTGCTAGCCTTCGACGGCGACCGCGCCGTCGGCTGGATGCAGATCGGCCCGCGCGCCGACGTGCCCGAGTGGAACAATGCCGGGCGCGTCTCGGCTCCGCTCGAACCCGCGCACGCCGCCGATCCCGCGGTCTGGGCGATCTCGTGTTTCTTCATCCGGACGTCGGCCCGGGGCAGGGGTCTGACCCACAGGCTGGTGGAGGCCGGCATCGGCTTCGCCCGCGAGAACGGCGCCAGGCTGCTCGAAGCCTGCCCGATGGACCGGTCGAAGGACAGCCGATCGGTCGGCCTCTACGTCGGCTCGACGCGGGTCTTCGAGAGGGCCGGCTTCTTTCCGGTCGTGTCGCGCAAGGCCGGCCGACCCCTGATGCGGCTCGACCTCGCCGCAGCCTAAGTCGGCAGGGCGCTCGTGTCAGAGCCCGAGCGCGGCGGCGATCCGGGGGGCTGCGTCCGGCCAGTCCTCGACGACCACCACGTCGTCGGGCGGCGTGGGCAGCAGCGGGCGCAGCGTGTTGTCGGACATCAGGTGGAACAGATGCGCGTCCGCCACCGCCTTGCGGGCGGAAACGAGGTTGGGCGGCAGGTCGTCGACGAAGGCGACGGGGCGGCCATGCCGGCCGCGCAGGCTGGCGATCGCCGGTCCTTTCGCCATCTCCGTGGTCAGGAGCGGGTAGGGCAGGCCGAGCGCATCGAGGTGGGCGCGCCGGGTCGCCCGATGCCGGTGCGGCATGGCGGTGAGAAGCACGGTGTCGGCGGCGTCGCGGAATCCCTCCAGCGCCTCGGCAGCGCCGGCGATCACGCCTTGCCATTCGGCCTGTGCGGCGAAGAAGGAATCGAGCAGCGCGGCCACCTCATGCGCCTCGGCGATGCGGCCCGTCGCACGTTCTGCGACGTTGCCGGTCAGCCGGAAACTGCCGAACTTCAGCGTGTAGCCCCGGGTCTCGAGATATCTCGGGAACGGCCGCACGAACTCGAGCAGCACGTCGTCGACGTCGAGCACCAGCAACGGCCGATGGTCGTGCGCCAGTTCGGCAATCTGCCGGGCGGTTTCCGGGTCGTCGCTCATGTCGACACCAGGAAGCGGTCGCCTCCGCCGGGCAGTGCCCGCCGCGCCGCGGCGAGAGAGGCGGGGTCGAGGCCGGCGGCGGCCGCAAAGGCCAAAGCGGTCGGCTCGTGGGCGAGGACGAAGTCGAGCACGCCGGCGAGAAAGCCCGGCTCTCGGGCCGCCTCACGAATCCGGCCAGCGTCGATCCCGGTGATCGACAGGAAGCGGGGCAGCAGGTCCGGATCGCCCGCGACGAAGGCCAGTGCCCGGATACCGACCGCTTCGGCTTCGTCCCGCTTCATGGCGGCCGTCCGGCCCGGTTTCGCTCGACCTGTGCTGTCCATGGAGCGGGAGTAGCGGCATCGGCGGCCGATCGCAAGCGGCGCCGGGATCGCGCCGTGCCGATTACCGTTTCGTCAATGTTCTGCCGATACTATCGTTGCAGCGAATCGTGTTCGCGTGACCGGCACGCCGAGGCGAGCGTGGCGCCGGCGACGGCAGGGCGGGTGGTGATGCCGAAGAAAGTCATGATCGTCGAAGACAACGAGCTGAACATGAAGCTGTTCCGCGACCTGATCGAAGCCAGCGGCTACGAGACCGTGCGGACGCGAAACGGCCTCGAGGTCCTCGACCTCGCCCGGGCGCATCGGCCCGACCTGATCCTGATGGACATCCAGCTTCCGGAAGTGTCCGGCCTCGACGTGACCAAGTGGCTGAAGGAAGACGACGAACTGCATTCGATCCCGGTCATCGCCGTCACCGCATTCGCCATGAAGGGCGACGAGGAGCGCATCCGCCAGGGCGGTTGCGAGGCCTACATCTCGAAGCCGATCTCGGTGCCGCGTTTCATCGAGACGATCAGATCCTATCTCGGCGACGCCTGATGCCGGCGCCGACTGCCACCAGACGGAGCTCCGCATGACAGCGCGCATCCTCGTGGTCGATGACGTACCGGCGAACGTGAAGCTGCTCGAAGTGCGCCTTCTGGCGGAATATTTCGAGGTTCTGACCGCGACGAGCGGCCCCGAGGCCATCGAGATTTGCGAAAACGACAAGGTCGACGTCGTGCTGCTCGACGTGATGATGCCGGACATGGACGGCTTCGAAGTCTGCCGCATCCTCAAGAGCGACCCGGCGACCGATCACATTCCGGTCATCATGATCACCGCGCTCGACCAGGTTTCCGACCGCGTGCGCGGTCTGGAGGCCGGCGCCGACGACTTTCTCACCAAACCCGTCAACGACCTCCAGCTGATGACCCGGGTGCGGAGCCTCGTCCGGCTGAAGACACTGACCGACGAACTGAGGCTGCGCGCCGCGACCACCCGCTCGATCGGGATCGAGGAACTGATCGGCGGCCGCCAGCCGGCTGACGATCGGATCCCCAGGATTCTCCTGGTCGACGAGAAGGCGGAATCGGCGCGGTCGATCGCAGAAATGCTGGGCGACGGCGCTGCCCTCGACGTGGCAGCCGATCCGCACGCCGCCGTCTTCCAGGCGGCCGAGGGGGCCTACGAATGCGTCATCGTCTCCACCGCGTTCGAGGCCTACGATCCGCTGAGGCTCTGCTCGCAGCTCCGTTCGGTCGATCGCACGCGTTCCCTGCCGATCATCCTCGCAGCCGGCGAAGGCGAGGACGCCAGGATCATCCGCGGTCTCGAACTCGGCGTGAACGATTATGTCGTCCGGCCGATCGACCGCCACGAGCTGCTTGCCCGGCTGCGCACGCAGATCAGGCGCAAGCGCTACAACGACCACCTGCGCACGAGCGTGACCGAGACGATCGAGATGGCGGTCACCGACGCGCTGACCGGCCTGCACAACCGTCGCTATCTCGACAGCCACCTGAAGACCTTGTTCGACCGCGCGGTGGCCCGCTGCCGCCCGCTGTCCGTCTTGATGACCGACCTCGACCGCTTCAAGTCGATCAACGACACGTTCGGCCACGACGGCGGTGACGACGTCCTGCGCGAGTTTGCCGCGCGCCTGCGCAAGAATGTGCGCGGCATCGATCTGGCGTGCCGTTTCGGCGGCGAGGAGTTCGTCGTCGTCATGCCTGACACGGACGCCGCCGTCGCCAAGGTGGTCGCCGAAAGAATCCGCGCCGAGATCGAAAGGACGCCGTTCACCGTGGGAACGGACGGCCGCACCGTCAACGTGACGATCAGCATCGGCGTCTCCTCCCTCCGTCACGGACCCGACCGCATCGAGGACCTGATGAAGCGCGCCGACGTGGCGCTCTACGAGGCGAAATCCGCCGGCCGCAATCGCGTCGTGGCGCGCGCGGCCTGAAGACGTCGGAAGCCAAAATCCTTTGAAAGTCGTACCGCTGTTTACCGTAGTGCCGGGATACCGGCAAAAACAGTTAAGAAACTGTTGATTTTCCAGTAACCTTGCGCGAATGTCCGATCAAACGGGAGAGAAAGGCCAAGAGGAAAAGGCTTTTTCCTGTCCCGGTTTGCCCCATGATGCTCAGGTCCGCCGCATCTCCTGGGTCCGTGGGGTCGGCCGGCCGGCGCTGGCGCATAGTGGCCTCCTCGTACCGCTGTCAGTCTGCCGACCGGCCCCTTTTTCCGAATTCGGATCCGGTCCGCCCGCCCGATGGATCGCCTGCCGGTCCAGCTCGCCGCCCAAACGAAAACGCCGCCCGGAGGGCGGCGTCGGTTGCCTGTCGCTAAGACCGGAGACTACTTGATCTTGGTTTCCTTGAACTCGACGTGCTTCTTGGCGATCGGGTCGTACTTGCGAAACGACATCTTCTCGGTCTTCGTGCGGCTGTTCTTGCTCGTCACGTAGAAGTATCCGGTGTCTGCGGTGGACAGGAGCTTGATCTTGATGTTCGCGGCTTTGGCCATGGGATTGGTCCGTTCTTATCGTGGGTTTCGTACCGCCTGACCGCGGGAACGACGCCCGGACGCGGAAAACGTGCGCGGACACATAGCCGAGACGCCCGAAATGTCAAGGGCGGGACCGGAAGACGAACAGCCGCGACACGGCCAGGACGATGTAGAGCGTGAAGAACGCCGCGATGGACCAGGCGAAACCGTCCTGGCCGAACAGATCCATGCCGACGCCGATCGCCTGCGGGCCAAGAATCATGCCGAGCCCGTAGCAGAAGACGAAGGCGGCGTTGGCCGAAGCCAGTTCATGTCCCGAGAGCCGCGTTCCCAGATGGGCGAGGCCCACCGTGTAGAGCGCCGCGACGACGCCGCCCCAGAAGAACAGCAGGCCGGCGAGCAGATACCAGTTCGCCGCGACATGGGGCAGGGCGAGGATTCCCGCCAGCCCGACGGCCGCGCACGCCAGGAGCAGATGCCGGCGGTCCCGCATCCGATCGCTGATCATGCCGAGCGGCACCTGCAGCGCGACGTTGCCGAGGCCGATCATGGTCAGGAGCAGGGCCGCGTCCCCTTCGGGATAGCCGGCCCGGTTGCCGTAGACGGGGAAAAGCGCGAAGCCGCCGGTCTCGACGGCGCCGAACACCAGCACCGCGGCAGTCGCCGTCGGCACGAGAAGAATGTAGCCGGCAAAGCTTCTGCTCTCGTCGGCGGAACGCCGGATCGGAGGGCTTTCCCGCCAGGCCGCGATGACGGGCACTGCAGCAAGCATGGTGATGGCGAAGGTCACGCCGAACGGCAGGAAACCCTGGCTGCCGATCTGGGCGAACAGCCACGGCCCGAGGGCGAAGCCCAGCGACAGCACCGTGGCATAGATGCCGAGAACGAAACCGCGCCGCTGCGGCGGCGCGCTGGCGCTGATCCAGTACTCCGAGAGGATGAAGAGGACCGTCAGCGCGATGTGGAGGACGGCGCGCAGCGGGAACCACATCCAGAACGACGGCGCCAGATGGAAGCCGACGAAGGCGAGAGCCCCGGCAAGGATCATCGCCAGCATGGTGCCGACGACGCCGAAGCGGACGGCGAGCGGGATGGCGAGCGGCGCCGCCGCGATCGACGCGACGCCGGCGACGGCCGTGTTGAGGCCGATCATCGTCGCCGAGTGGCCCCGGCTTTCGAGGATGACGCTGAGCAGCGGCGTTCCCAGCCCGATCGCGATGCCGACCACGCTGATGGCGGAGATCGCGGCAACGAGCGGGAGCCATCTGAGTTGCGCCGGACCGGCGCCACCGGGCGTCCTGGAGACGGCGCTCATCTTTGCGGGCTACAGAAGGTCGCGGAGGAAGCGGTTGCCGCGCATGCGGTAGAACGGCACGGGTCCGCCGGGGCGCAATTCGGGATCCTCAGCCAGTCGCGATTGCAGGTCGCCGAGGACCGTCCGCGTGATCAGGGGGATGTCGAGCGCCATGGCTTCGGGCAGCGGCAGCCAGACCAGTTCCTCGAGCTCGTTGGTCGGCCCGCCTTCCGGCAGCGCCACGGCCACGTCGTCGCGCCAAGCCGCGAGAAAGCGGGTGTCGAATCGCCGGACGCGCCCGGGAGGCGTGATCGCCCGCGCCACGAAGCGCAGTCCCTCGAGCGAAGGCCGCACGCCGTGTTCGGCAAAGCCCCGCCAGTGCTCCCTTGACGTCGAGAACGGTCCGCGGCGGCCGATCAGCAGGCCTGCTTCCTCATAGGTCTCACGAAGCGCCGAAAGCGCGATGGCGCGGGCGCGAGCGGCCGACGAGCGGGCGCCTGTCCCGGCCAGCCGGACTTCTTCTTCGGGGGCGAGCCCCTGCGCGACCGGCACCCTGCTGTCGGAAGGATCGGTGCGGCCGCCGGGAAAGACGAAGCGGTCGGGCATGAAGGCGTGGCGGGCGCTGCGCCGGCCGAGAAGGACACGGACCGCACCGCCGCTCCGGTCGATGAGGATCAGCGTTGCGGCGTCGCGCGGCCGCAGCGATCGCCCCGGAACCTTGGCGAAGTCCCTGGATTCCGCCTTGTCGATCTGCGCCTTGGTCAGATTGTCCATGTCGCCTCCGTGAGCCGGCTCACTGTTCCGGATGGGAGTCGAGCAGATCGTCTTCCCCGCCGAAGCCGTGCATGTAGTTGGCCCATTGCAGGCCGACCACGGCCCCCTTGATCGGCCGTATCAGCGCCAGGGCGGAGACGATCGTCAGCGGGATCCAGATCGCCAGATGCTGCCAGGTCGACAGCGTGCTCGCTGCCTCCATGCCCATGAAGGCGCCGACGACGATATGGCCGACGACGAGCACGACGAGATAGGCGGGCAGGTCGTCGGCGCGATGGTGGTGAATTTCCTCGCCGCAGACCGCGCAACGCTCCACCGTCCTGAGGAAGCTCGCGAAGAGCCGTCCCTCGCCGCAATGCGGGCACTTCCCGCGGAAACCGCGCGCCATGGCGCGCACCACCGACCGCGCGGGCCGTGGCTCGTGGCGCTCGGCGCCGAAAACCCGTGTCTCCATTCCTATCTCCTTGACGCCGCTCGGCGCGGTTGCGAGGCGCGGCTGCGGCCCTTGCCCGCCCTGGTCTTCTGGTACGACCGCCGCGAGCCCGGCAGCGGTTTCGGGTCGCTCAGCATCTCGAACCGCATCGCCCCGGCAAGTGGCGCGACTTCGGCGAGGCGGACTTCAACGCGATCGGCGAGCTGGTAGCCCCTGCCGGTCCGCTGGCCGGCGAGGGCGTGGGCGGCTTCGTCGAAGACGTAGTAGTCGTCGCCGAGCGACGAGATCGGGACGAAGCCGTCGGCGCCGTAGACCGGAAGCTGGACGAAGAGCCCGGCCTTGGTCACGCCGGAAATGCGCGCATCAAAGGTCTTGTCAATATGGTCAGACAGATAGGCCGCGATCAGGCGGTCGATCGTGTCCCGTTCCGCGGCCATGGCGCGGCGTTCGGACGCGGAGATCAAGGCCGCGATCTCCTCCAGCCGATCCTCCTCGGAACGCGTCAGACCGTCGCCGCCGAGGCCCAGCGACGCGATCAGCGCGCGATGCACGACGAGGTCCGCGAACCGGCGGATCGGCGAGGTGAAATGCGCGTAGCGTCGCAGGTTCAGGCCGAAATGTCCGATGTTCTCGGGCGAGTATTCGGCCTGGCTCTGCGAGCGCAGCACGACCTGGTTGACCAGCTGTTCGTTGTCGGCCCCGCGCACACGCTCGAGGATCGAATTGAACATCGCCGGGCGCAGTTGCGGGCCGCGCGCCAGCGACATGCCGATGCCGGCGAGGAATTCGCGCAGCGATTCCTGCTTGGCGAGCGAAGGCGCGTCGTGGATGCGGTAGACGAGCTTCTGCCGCTTCGCCTCCAGCGTCTCGGCCGCGGCGACGTTCGCCTGGATCATGAACTCCTCGATCAGGCGGTGCGCGTCGAGACGGTCCGGCACGACAACGCGGTCGACGGTACCGTCGGCCTTCAAGAGGATCTTGCGCTCGGGAAGGTCGAGGTCGAGCGGTTGGCGTGCCTCGCGCCCCCGTTTCAGCACAGCATAGGCCTCCCATAGCGGGCGCAGGACGGTCTCCAGGATCGGCCCGGTGCGCCCGTCGGGGCGGCCGTCGATCGCCGCCTGCGCCTGTTGATAGGCGAGTCCGGCGACCGACCTCATCATGATGCGGGAGAACTGGTGGCGCAGCTTGCGCCCGTCGGCGGCAAACGTCATGCGCACAGCAAGCGCCGGGCGGTCTTCGCCCTCGCGAAGCGAGCACAGGTCGTTGGAGATGCGTTCGGGCAGCATCGGCACGACGCGGTCGGGAAAATAGACCGAATTGCCACGCCTCAGTGCCTCGCGGTCAAGCGCAGAGCCGGGACGAACGTAGGCAGCGACGTCGGCGATGGCCACCGTGACGACCCAGCCGCCGGGATTGGCCTCGTCCGTGTCGGGCTCGGCATGGACGGCGTCGTCGTGGTCCTTGGCGTCGGCCGGGTCGATGGTCACCAGCGGCAGCTGGCGCCAGTCCTCGCGCCCGGCGAGCGTGGCCCTGCGGGCCGCCGCCGCCTCGTCAAGGACCGCCTGGGGAAAGATGTGCGGGATGTCGTGGGCGTGGATGGCGATCATCGAGACCGCCTTCTCGCTGGTCATCGAGCCCAGCACGTTGAGCACGCGCGCCCGCGGCAGGCCGTAGCGCGCGGCGCGCAGCGGCTCGGCCTCGACGAGGTCCCCGGCAACCGCACCGTTGAGGAATTCGGGTTCGACGACAAGTTGCGCCTGGCGCCGCTCGACCGGCTCGATATGGAAGGCGCCGTCATGGGCGACGCGCAGCACGCCGAGTACGGCCTCGAGGCGCCGGTCCAGGATCTTCAGGACCCGCGCCACATAGGTCGGTCCCTCGTCGTGGCGCGAGCGGGAGGTTTTCGCCAGGACCCTGTCGCCGATGCCGGGAACCGGTCCCTTGTGGCTGCGCGGCACATGGACCGACACGACGGGATTCTGCGCGTCGTCCTCGTCCAGGCGCTTTGCCGGACGACCGAGCAGGTCGCCGTCGGCGTCGCGGGCGAAGATGTCGAGCACGACGACTTGGGGCAGGGTGCCCGGCGTGGACAACCGCTTTCGATCCCGGCGCAGCAGGCCTTCGTCCTGAAGTTCGCTCAGCACGTCCTTGAGCCAGATGCGGTCGCCGGCCTTGAGCGAGAACGCCCTGGCGATCTCGCGCTTGCCGGCGCGGTCAGGATTCTCGGTGATAAAACGCAGGATGTCGCCGCGGGTCGGGCGGAAGACGCTGGCGGCGCCGTCTCCGGCGGGCGTCCCGGCGCGGCGGCCGGTGCCCTTTCGTCCGGAGATGCTGCGGGCCATCGCGCTACTCCACGTTTTCCGGGGCAGTGCTCTTGCGCTGCGGCCTGGCGGCTGCCCTGCCGGCTCCGCCCTTCCTCGCCTTCGCTCCGGCGGGCTTCTTTCCGCCCGACTTCGGCGCGGCGCGGCCGCGGGCTGGCTTGCCGCCGGCCTTGGCCTGACGCTCGGCGATCAGGGCGAGCGCCTCGTCCAGGGTGACGCTCGCCGGATCCTTGCCCCTGGGCAGGGTGGCGTTGACCTTTCCCCAGTTGACATAAGGCCCGTAGCGGCCGTCGCGCACGGTGACCGGGCCGCCGTCGGGGTGGACGCCGAGGTCCTTGAGCGCCGCCGGCGCCCCGCCGCGACTGCCGCGGACCTTGGACTGTTTCTCGGCGATCACGGCCACCGCCCTGTTGAGGCCGATGGAGAAGACGTCCTCGATGTTTTCCAGATTGGCGTAGGTTCCGTCGTGAAGCACGAACGGGCCGTAGCGGCCGAGGCCGGCGGAAATCATCTTGCCGGTCTCGGGATGCCGGCCGATGTCGCGCGGCAGCGACAGAAGCGCCAGCGCCTTCTCGTGGTCGATGCTTTCGGGCGACCAGCCCTTCGGCAGGCTGGAGCGCTTCGCATCCTTGCCGTCCCCGCGCTGCAGGTAGGGACCGAAGCGTCCGGCGCGCAGCGTGATCTCCTCTCCGGTATAGGGATCCTTGCCCAGCACCTTCGGGCCGTCCGCCTCGCCTCCGCCCTCGGCATTTTCGGCACCGAACTGGCGGGTGTAGCTGCATTCGGGATAGTTGGAACAGCCGATGAAGCCGCCGCTGCGCCCGAGGCGGAGCGACAGCGTGCCGGTCCCGCATTTCGGGCAGGTGCGCGGATTGGAGCCGTCCTCGCGCGCCGGGAAGAGCAGCGGCGCCAGATCCTCGTTGAGCGCGTCGAGTACCTCGGAGATGCGCAGGTCCTTGATGTCGTCGACGGCCGCGGAGAAGTCGCGCCAGAAATCGCGCAGGACCTCCTTCCAGGGCAGCTTTCCGTCGGAAATCTCGTCGAGCTTCTCCTCGAGCGAGGCGGTGAAGTCGTACTCGACATATTTGCGGAAGAAGCTCTCCAGGAAGGCCGAAAGCAGCCGGCCCTTGGCCTGCGGGATCAGCCGCCGCTTGTCGATCGTGACGTATTCGCGGTCCTCGAGCGTCTTCAGGATCGCGGTGTAGGTGGAGGGCCGGCCGATGCCGAGCTCCTCGAGTTTCTTGATCAGCGTCGCTTCGGTGTAGCGCGGCGGCGGTTCCGTGCTGTGCCGGGTCACGTCGATCGTCTCGCGCGCGAGCGGCTCGCCGGCCCTGATCTCGGGGAGGCGGCGGTTCTCCTCGTCCTCGGCGTCGTCCTCCTTCTGGTCGGTGTATGCAGCGATGAACCCGTCGAAGCGGACGACCGAACCGACGGCGCGCAGGCTGGCGGTGCTGCCACCGTTGACCGCGTCGATCTCGACCGTGGTCCGCTCGATCTCGGCCGGCTGCATCTGGCTGGCGATGGCGCGCTTCCAGATCAGGTCGTAGAGGCGGAACTGGTCGGCATCGAGATACTTGCGCACCGCCGCCGGCGTGCGGAGGAAGTCGGTCGGGCGGATCGCCTCGTGCGCTTCCTGGGCGTTCTTCGCCTTGGTCGAATAGTAGCGCGGCTTTTCCGGCAGATACCGGTCGCCGAACTCCCTGGCGATGGCGGCGCGTGCCGCGCCGATCGCTTCCGGCGCCATCTGCACGCCGTCGGTTCGCATGTAGGTGATCAGGCCGGCCGTCTCGCCGCCGATGTCGATGCCCTCGTAGAGACGCTGGGCGATCTGCATCGTGCGCGAGGCGGAGAAGCCCAGGCGCGACGAGGCCGCCTGCTGCAGCGTCGAGGTGGTGAAGGGCGGGGCCGGATTGCGCCTGGTCGGTTTCGCCTCGACCGAAGCCGCGCGGAACGTCGCGCCCTCGAGCATGGCGCGGATCTCGTCGGCCTGGGCCTGCGACGAGATGTCCAGCTTCTGCAGGCGCTTGCCCTGGTAGCCGGTAAGTCGGGCCTCGAAGCTTTCGGATCGCGGCGTGGCGAGGATCGCGGCGACCTGCCA
>DUSC01000200.1 GCA_012842935.1 Hyphomicrobiales bacterium
GTCGAGACGCGCCCGATCTTCTTCGGCGATGCACGGCATCGCCGCCTCGGCGGCCTCGTAACGTGGCGGCGAGCCGTCGTCCGGCCAGACGGCGGGTGGGGCGAAGGACAGCGGGCGGAAGCGGTTAGGCTCGCGATCTTCGGCGACGGCGCGCACATAGGCGGCGCGGCGCGGCAGTTCGGCATGGAGGTGCGGCGAGATGCCGACCTCGATCCGGTTCAGCGGCGAGGTCAGCTCGTCGTCGAGGCCGATGAAATGGAACCCCGCCGTGCCGCCCGACTGGTGGCAACCCTGGCAGGTGCCGTTGTCCAGCCGCGCCAGCAGGCCCTCCGGCGTTCTTGCCAGCGTCGCCGCCGACAGGTCGGCTTCGGAAAAGGTGTTCGCCGGGTAGATCTCGGAGAACGGATGGTTGACGGGGCGCGCGGCACCGAAGGTCGACCAGGACACCACCTTGCGCGCGAGAAACCGCTCGGGGACCATGTAGACGCCCGCGTCGATGCCGGCCACGTTCTGCCGCACATAATCGGCCAGCTCGGCGGCGAGCCCGGCGTCCGCGGCGAGCCTTTCCGTGTCGGGCGTGTTTTCCAGCGGCAGTATGCCGACATCCTCGCCCTCGATCCCGAAAATGCGCATCAGGTAGACGGCCTGGCCGCCGAACTCCGGCTCCTGGCCGGAGGGGAAACGCACCACCTGGGCGTTGAGCTCTAGCTGCCGGAACTCCAGTTCGGACGGATCGAGCGTCCCGCCGGCCAGCCACCCGGCATCGACCGTATCGTCGATCTGCGGCACCCAGCGGCGGGCCACTCCGGTGCAGCCGCCGTCGGCGTCGGGCAGCACGTCGTAGACGGCGCTGAAGTTGAAGGGCATGCGCGACGACAGCACCTTGCCCTTGCCGTCCTTGCGGAAAGCGTAGGCCAGCCGGTAGATCAGCCGCACCTCGCCGCAGCCGCCCTCCCCGCGCAGCGCATGGAAGTCGCGCCTGTCGAGGCGGTTGACGACGCCGACGAGGCGGAACCGCGCTTGCGCTGCGGTGAGCCAGCGCAGATCCATGATACGGCCGGTTTCGGCCGTGGTGAATTCGTCGAGGCTGCGGCCGGCCGCGTTGATCTCCCCGCGCAGGCCGGCGAGGTCGTCGGCGATGATGTCGACGATGCGGCGATAGGCCGGAGACGCGGCGTGGAGGTCGGCCAGATTTCCGTCGCCCTCGACGCCGAACAGGCCGGAGAAGCCGAAACCCTTCTCGTCGAGTGCAGCAAGCACCGCAGGGTCGTCGACATAAAGCACCGGCTCTTCGGCGCCTGCCGGAGCGGCCGCAATCTGCAGCGCGGCGGCGATCGCGAGGAACCAGCGCCTCATCCGCCGCTCTCGCCTTGCCCGGCGGCCGGCACCGGTACGATACGCCGGAGGACGGGGACGAGCGCCGTCGGCAGGTCTTCGGCGATCAGCCCCGGACCGAACGCGCGTGCCGCCTCGGCATGCATCCACACCGCAGCCGCGGCCGCCTCGAAAGCCGGCATGCCCTGGGCCAGACAGCCGGCAGCGATGCCGGCCAGCACATCACCGGAGCCGGCGGTGGCGAGGAGCGGCGTGCCGTTGGCGTTGATCGCGGCGCGGCCGTTGGCGCCGGCGATCACCGTATCGGCGCCCTTAAGAATCAGGGTGGCGCCGGCGCGCGCCGCGGCGAGCCGCGCGCGTTCGAGCTTCGACGGCTGGCGGTCGGCGCAAAGATCGGGGAAAAGCCGCACGAACTCGCCCTCGTGCGGCGTGAGGACGACGTCGACGCCCGCTCCTCCGACTGCGGCGAAAAAGGCCTCGGCCTGCGCCCCGGCAACCGCCGTAATGGCCGAAGCGTCGACGACGAGTGCGCAGCCGGAACCGCCGAGCCGCTCGACCAGCGTCACCAGGAGTGCCGCGGTCGAGGCGTCCGGCGAAAGGCCCGGCCCGTAGACCAGCGCCCGCGGCCGGCGTTCGGCGAGGAAGGCGTCGATGTCGGCGAGGCCGTCGGCCCGGCGCAGCATGATCGAGGTCAGATGCGCGGCATTCGCGGCAAGTGCGGCGCCCGGCGACAATACGGTGACGGCCCCCGCTCCCGATCGTGCCGCACCCATGGCGGCCAGGCGCGCCGCGCCGGTCGCCGAAGGGCCGCCGGAGAAGACGCCGACATGGCCGCGCCGGTATTTGTGCGTATCGACCGCGGGCACCGGCAGCGACCGGCGCCACAGCGCCGGCCCGTTCTCGACCGCTGCCGCGTCGAATGCGCTGACCACGGCATCGGATATGCCGATGTCGGCGACGATGACCTCGCCGCACAGCGCGCGGCCGGGATGGAGGAGATGCCCCGGTTTCTTGCGCACGAAGGTGACGGTCTGGGCGGCGCGGAACGCCGTGCCGAGAACCTGTCCGGTCAGGCCGGAGACGCCCGACGGCAAGTCGACGGCGACTACCGCCGCGCCGGCCGCGTTGCAGTGGTCGATCGCCGCCGCGTCGATACCGACGACCGGCTTCGACAGCCCCGCCCCGTAGAGTGCATCGACCACCACCGAAGCGCCGGACGGGCGGAAATCGGCGAGCGGCCAGGGGGCGACCGGGCACGCCGCGGCGGCCTTCTCCGCGTCGCTGCCGCGGCGCGGCTCCGCGCTCGCCCACACGGCCACGTCGAGCCCGCCCCGCGCCAGCTCGGCCGCCACGACAAAGCCGTCGCCGCCGTTGTTGCCGGGGCCGCACAGCACGTCGATCCGCGCCGCGCCCGGGTGGCGCTCGAGCACGATTCTCGCCACCGCCGTCCCGGCGTTCCGCATCAGGCCAGGGCCGTCGTGGGGGCCGCGCGCGACGGCGGCCAGGTCGATCTCCGCCATCTGCGCGGGGGTCAGGATTTCGTCCGGCAATTCTCCCTCCGCCGCGAACGGCCGCACCCTAACCTCTACGGCCCGTTGGTTGCAAACGGATAGGTCTGCTCATCTTTTCAGCATTCTGCTCACGATTTGTACACGCCCGTTTTCGGCCCTATGCTGCGCTCTCCCGCGACGCCCCTGTCGCGCACCAACGCGAGGCGAAAAACCGCCGCCGCGGCGGTCGGCCCGGCGGCTGCCCAGTCCCTTTGTCGCAGGCACGGAGGACTGGCATGCTTCGTGCTTGCTTGCGGCGTAAGCGGGGATCGACAACCCGTTCCAACACCAGCGGAGGCCCTTCCGGCATGAAGAAAATCGAAGCGATCATCAAACCCTTCAAGCTCGACGAGGTGAAGGAAGCGCTCCAGGAAGTCGGGCTGCAGGGCATCACCGTGACCGAGGCCAAGGGTTTCGGCCGGCAGAAGGGTCACACCGAACTCTATCGCGGCGCCGAATATGTCGTCGACTTCCTGCCCAAGGTGAAGATAGAGGTCGTCCTGGGGGACGATTCCGTGGAGGCCGCCATCGAGGCGATCCGCAAGGCGGCGCAGACCGGCCGCATCGGCGACGGCAAGATCTTCGTCTCCAACATCGAGGAAGTGATCCGCATCCGTACCGGCGAAACCGGAATCGACGCCGTCTGATACCCGCCGGGAATTTCCAATCGAAGAAATAGGGAAGAAATAGATGACGACAGCCAAAGACATCATGAAGCAGATCAAGGACAACGACGTCAAATTCGTCGACCTGCGCTTCACCGATCCCAAGGGCAAGATGCAGCATGTGACGATGGACGTCGTCGAGGTCGAGGAAGACATGTTCGCCGACGGCGTCATGTTCGACGGCTCCTCGATCGCCGGATGGAAGGCCATCAACGAGTCCGACATGGTGCTCATGCCCGATCCCGCGACGGTCCACATGGACCCGTTCTTCGCCCAGTCGACCATGGTCGTCATGTGCGACATCCTCGACCCGGTCTCCGGCGAGGCCTACAACCGCGACCCGCGCGGTACCGCGAAGAAGGCCGAAGCCTACATGAAGGCAGAGGGCATCGGCGATACGGTCTATGTCGGCCCCGAGGCCGAGTTCTTCATCTTCGACGACGTCAAGTACAAGGCCGACCCCTACAACACCGGCTTCAAACTCGACTCGACCGAGCTGCCGTCCAACGACGACACCGACTACGAGACCGGCAACATGGGCCATCGCCCGCGCGTCAAGGGCGGCTACTTCCCGGTCCCGCCGGTCGATTCGTGCCAGGACATGCGCTCGGAGATGCTGACGGTCATGGCCGAGATGGGCGTGCGCACCGAGAAGCACCACCACGAGGTCGCCGCGGCCCAGCATGAGCTCGGTCTCAAGTTCGACACGCTGGTGCGCAACGCCGACAAGATGCAGATCTACAAGTACGTCGTGCAACAGGTGGCCAATGCCTACGGCAAGACGGCGACCTTCATGCCGAAGCCGATCTTCGGCGACAACGGCTCGGGCATGCACGTCCACATGTCGATCTGGAAGGGCGGCAAGCCGACGTTTGCCGGCAACGAATATGCCGGCCTTTCGGAGAACTGCCTCTACTTCATCGGCGGCGTCATCAAGCACGCCAAGGCCGTCAACGCCTTCACCAACCCGCTGACCAATTCCTACAAGCGTCTGGTGCCGGGCTACGAGGCGCCGGTCCTGCTCGCCTATTCGGCGCGCAACCGCTCGGCGTCGTGCCGCATCCCGTTCGGCTCCTCGCCGAAGTCGAAGCGCGTCGAGGTCCGCTTCCCCGACCCGGGCGCGAACCCCTATCTCGGCTTCTCGGCACTGCTGATGGCCGGCCTCGATGGCATCAAGAACAAGATCCACCCCGGCCAGCCGATGGACAAGGATCTCTACGACCTGCCGCCGAAGGAGCTGAAGAAGATCCCGACCGTCTGCGGTTCGCTACGTGAAGCCCTCCAGTCGCTCGACAAGGACCGCGGCTTCCTCAAGGCCGGCGGCGTCTTCGACGACGACCAGATCGACGCCTTCATCGAACTGAAGATGGCCGAGGTCATGCGCTTCGAGATGACCCCGCACCCGGTCGAGTTCGACATGTATTATTCGGTCTGACGTTTTTCGCCCGCGCGAGCGGGCGGAACTGCAGCGGACGTGACAAGACCCCGGCGGAGCGATCCGCCGGGTTTTTTGTTCGCAGGCGGGCGGGCGTCGTGATGGGCTCGGTAGCTTGAAAAGCAGACAAACTCGGCCGCAGGAAACCGAAACGCACCCGGCGGGTTTCCCGGACTTCATTCTGCACGGACGGAAGCAGGCATGGCGGGAGGAACGGGCGGCGCCGATGCCGTTTCGTCGCCGTTTCGTCGCCCTGCTACACACCGTCGCCAGCCCGCATCGCGTTGCCGCGCCGGATACGTCATGATTGCACCGGCCGCCGCCGCATCCCTGGTTTCGCGAGTCGCACCGGAAAACGCGGTGGATGGCGACACCGGCGCATGTCGGAAAACCCGGCGCCAACGGAAAGGCCCGGCGGTTTCCCGCCGGGCCTCTTGCATTCGCCTCGGGAGGCAGGGACCTTACGCCGCGGCCTTCTTGAAGGCTTCGGTCGGCACTTCGGCAATCGTCTTCAGCACCCGGCTGGCGATCTGGTAGGGGTCGCCCTGGCTGTTCGGGCGGCGATCCTCGAGATATCCGCGATAGCCGTTGTTGATGAAGGAATGCGGCACCCGGATCGAGGCGCCGCGATCGGCGACGCCGTAGGAGAACTTGTTCCACGGCGCCGTCTCGTGCTTGCCGGTCAGGCGCATGTGGTTGTCCGGGCCGTAGACGCTGATGTGGTCCATCAGGTTCTTTTCGAAAGCGGCCATGAGAGCCTCGAAGTATTCCTTGCCGCCCACTTCCCGCATGTATTTCGTCGAGAAGTTGCAGTGCATGCCGGAGCCGTTCCAGTCGGTGTCGCCGAGCGGCTTGCAGTGCCACTCGATGTCGATTCCGTACTTCTCGCAGAGCCTGAGCAGCAGGTAGCGCGCGATCCAGATCTGGTCAGCTGCCTTCTTCGATCCCTTGCCGAAGATCTGGAATTCCCACTGGCCCTTGGCCACCTCGGCATTGATGCCCTCGTGGTTGATGCCGGCCTCCAGGCAGAGATCGAGATGCTCCTCGACGATCTGGCGGGCGATCGAGCCGACGTTCTTGTAGCCGACGCCGGTGTAATAGGGACCCTGCGGCGCCGGATAGCCGTGCTCCGGGAAGCCGAGCGGGCGGCCGTCCTTGTAGAAGAAGTATTCCTGCTCGAAGCCGAACCAGGCATCCTCGTCGTCGAGGATGGTGGCGCGGCTGTTCGACGGATGCGGCGTGACACCATCCGGCATCATCACCTCGCACATGACCAGCGCACCGTTCCTGCGGGCCGGGTCGGGATAGAGTGCGACCGGCTTCAGCACGCAGTCGGAGTTGCGGCCCTCGGCCTGTTCGGTCGACGAGCCGTCGAAACCCCACAGCGGCAGTTCGGCGAGCGAGGGGAACGAATCGAACTCCTTGATCTGCGTCTTGCCGCGCAGGTTCGGCACCGGCTTGTATCCGTCGAGCCAGATGTATTCGAGCTTGTATTTCGTCATGCCGTCCTCTCGCAAAAGGGCTTTCCACTCGTCGTCGCCATGCCGGCGCGCGAGACCGACGGAGACGCTGCAAGGTCCGTGCCAACCTTGCTGCAGTGCGAAAAACGCAACCTTTTCGGGAAACGCGGCGCCGCAACCGTCGGGCCGGCGAGTAGCCCTGCCTACCGAACGGGCAGGTCTGTCGGCCAGCCGCGAACAAGGCAGTCAGCGGCGACACAATACGGCCACGGGCAAAGTTGCTTCATATATCTGCATAGTATTGATGTGCACATTTCATAAGCAATAAAGTAAGATTCTGTCCCGTCGAGTGGTGTAGCTGGCGCTGATCGTCACCGTGATGTTCGGCGCGGGCCTGCTTGATCAGGATGCCACTGCGGGCAGGCTGATGACGGGATCATCGCCCATCGGCGCAATAGTTTCCAGCGTCATGTA
>DUSC01000019.1 GCA_012842935.1 Hyphomicrobiales bacterium
ACTCTGAGCCCGCCGCTCGACCGGCGGGACGTTGCAGGCCTCCGAGGCGCCGGCTCAGCCCTCGATCTCTTCGCGCAGCATCTCCAGTTCCAGCCACTCCTCCTCCATCGCCGCGAGCGCGGCGCGTTCCTTGTCGAGCGCGGCGGCCGTGGCGTTGAAGGCAGCGGGGTCCCGCGAGAAGAGGGCCGGGTCGGCGAGCTTCGCCTCGAGGCGGGCGATTTCTCCGGAGGCCTTCTCCATCCGGCCCGGCAGCGCCTCCAGCGCGAACTTCTGCTTGTAGGACAGCTTCCTCGCGGGAGCCTTCGCGGCTTCGGCCCCGCGCGGCTGGGTTTCTCCCGCCGCCTTGGCTCGCTCCGCCTTGCGGTCGTCGAGCCGCGTGCCGCCGCGCTGTGCCAGCATGTCGGAGTAGCCGCCGGCATATTCCACCCAGCGGCCGTTGCCGTCAGGCGCGATCGTGCTCGTCACCGTGCGGTCGAGGAAGTCGCGGTCGTGGGAAACCAGGATCACCGTGCCGGGATAGCCGGCAACCAGCTCCTGGAGGAGATCCAGCGTCTCCATGTCGAGGTCGTTGGTCGGTTCGTCGAGCACGAGCACGTTGGACGGCCGCGACAGGACGCGGGCGAGGATGAGGCGGGCACGCTCGCCGCCCGACAGTTCGCGCACGGGAGTCCGCGCTTGTTCGGGCTTGAACAGGAAGTCCTTCATCCACGAGACGACGTGACGTTCCTCGCCGTTGACGATCACCGTCTCGCCGCGCCCGTCGGTCAGGTAGTGGGCCAGCGTCTCCTGCGGATCGACCGCCTCGCGCTTCTGGTCGAGCGCGGCGATCTCCAGGTTCACGCCCAGCCTGACCGAGCCGCTGTCTGGCGCGAGTTCTCCGGTCAGCATCTTGAGCAGCGTCGTCTTGCCGGCGCCGTTCGGCCCGACCAGGCCGATGCGGTCGCCGCGCTGGATGCGGGTGGAAAAATCCCTAACCACCGTCAGCGCGCCGAAGCTCTTGGCGATGCCCTTCGCCTCGATGACCAGCTTTCCGGACTCGGCCGCCTCGCTCGCCGCCATGTTGGCGAGCCCCTCCGGGCCGCGGTGCGTGCGGAAGCGCTGGCGCATGGCCTGCAGTTCGCCCAGGCGCCGCATGTTTCGCTTGCGCCGGGCGGTGACGCCGTAGCGCAGCCAGTGTTCCTCGCGCACGATCTGCCGGCCGAGCTTGTGCTGTTCGCGCTCCTCCTCCTCCAGCAGGCGGTCGCGCCATTCCTCGAAATGGGCGAAGCCCTTTTCCAGCCGGCGCGTCTGGCCGCGGTCGAGCCACACCGTCGCCCGCGACACCCGTTCGAGGAAGCGGCGGTCGTGCGAGATGACCACGAGCGCCGAAGGGGAGCGGATCAGCTCCTCCTCCAGCCACTCGATCACCTGCAGGTCGAGGTGGTTGGTCGGCTCGTCGAGGAGCAGGATGTCCGGCTCCGGCGCCATCACCTTGGCGAGCGCCGCCCGCCGCGCCTCGCCGCCCGACAGCGTTTCGGGCGTCTCCTCGCCGGTCAGGCCGAGATGCTCGAGCAGATAGGTGACGCGGTGCGGATCGTCGGTTGGCCCGAGGCCGGCCTCGACATAGGCACGCACCGTGGCGAAACCGTCGAAGTCCGGCGCCTGCGACAGGTAGCGCACCGTCGCCGACGGCTGGCGGAACACCTCGCCGTCCTGCGCCTCGACAAGGCCGGCGGCGATCTTGAGCAGCGTGGACTTGCCCGAGCCGTTGCGCCCGACGAGCGCGATCTTGTCGCCGGCAGAGGCCGACAGCGACGCGCCGTCGAGCAACGGCGTGCCGCCGAAGGACAGGAAGATGCCGTCGAGGCGGAGAAGGGGCGGCGCCATGTCAGAATGCGTTCGGATCGGGATAGGGATGGGCGAGCAGTAGGGCGCGCCCCGAACCGAGTTCGATGGTCAGGGCGCTCTCGACCTCGTTGGAAATCGTCAGCGACGAGCCGAACGGAACCGCCACGTCGTCGAGCGGCCACATCGCGCCGGCGATCGACAGGCCGGTGAGCTCGCTGAAACCGAGTACGCTGAACAGCGTGCCGGGCGCGTAGTCGAACCGGTTCCTGCCGGGCAGCAGCGGCATCCCTTCCTGGGCGCCGCTGGTGAGCAGGACCGGGCGGCCGCGCTCGGCGAGGCTCAGCGCCAGCACGAGGTTCATGTGTCCGTGGTCGGCGCGCGGGCCGCCGAAGGCGCCGGCGAGCACGAGGTCGGTCGCCCCGCGCGACAGAGCCGCCTCGACGGCGAGTTCGCCGTCGGTCTTGTCCTTGCCCGCCGGATGGATCTCGCGCGGCACGCCTGCGAAGGCGGCTTCCAGGGAAGACCCTGCCGAATCGAAGTCGCCGACCCACAGCTCCGGCTCGACACCCAGCGCGTAGGCGTGGCGGATGCCGGAATCGGCGGCGACGACGCGTGCGCCGGCCGCCTGCGCATCGAGGCGCGGGGTTCGGACCAGCTCTCCGCCGAGCAGGATGAGGAAACGGCTCATGGGCCGCCTCTATCAGGGCGGCGGGCGAATCGGAAGGCTCGCCGGCGACGCGGCGCAAACAATCCCTTGTCGGCTTCCGTCCACGGCTATACATTCGCTCCCGCTCTAACGGGGTGCCGGGCGCGCAAGCGTGCCGGCTGAGAGGCGAAACGGGGCAACCCGGCCAACCCGCTGAACCTGATCCGGCTCGTACCGGCGGAGGGATTAGACGCTTCGGCAGAACGCGCCTCAATTCCCTTTCAACGTTGAAACAAGGAGGCGCTGATGCGCGCAAAGCTTGCCCTGTTGTCTGTCCTGCTGGTCTCGTCGGCATTGCCCGCCGCGGCCATGCAGAAGCTCACCGTCTACACCTACGAAAGCTTCACCGCCGAATGGGGTCCCGGCCCGCAGGTCGAGAAGGCGTTCGAGGCGAAATGCGGTTGCGATCTCGAATTCGTCTCCGTCGCCGACGGAGTGGCGCTGCTCAACCGCGTCCGCCTGGAGGGCAGGGACACCCGGGCCGACATCGTGCTCGGCCTCGACACCAACCTCACCGCCGAGGCGGCGGCGACCGGCCTGTTCGTGCCGCATGGCGTCGATCCCGCCGGTCTCGCCGTGCCAGGCGGCTGGACCGATCCGGTCTTCCTGCCCTACGACTACGGCTATTTCGCCGTCGTCTACGACACGGAGAAGCTGGCCAACCCGCCGGCCAGCCTGAAGGACCTGGTCGATGGCGACCCGCAGCAGAAGATCGTCATCCAGGATCCGCGCAGCTCGACACCCGGGCTCGGCCTGCTGCTCTGGGTGAAGGCCGTCTACGGCGACGACGCCGGCAAGGCCTGGTCGAAGCTGAAGGAGCGCGTGTTGACCGTTACGCCGGGCTGGAGCGAATCCTACGGCCTGTTCACCGGCGGCGAGGCGCCGATGGTGCTCTCCTACACGACCTCGCCCGCCTACCACATGATCGCCGAGAACACCGAGCGCTACCAGGCGGCGGCCTTCGCCGAAGGCCACTACCTGCAGGTCGAGGTGGCGGCGACGACGACGACCGGTGCGGCCAATCCGCTGTCGCGCGACTTCCTCGCCTTCATGACCGGACCGGAATTCCAGGACGTCATCCCGGAAACCAACTGGATGTTCCCGGCCGGCAGGACCGACAGGCCGCTCAACCCCGCCTTCGACCGCCTGGTGAAGCCGGCTAGGTCGCTGATCATCCCGGCCGACGAAGTGGCGGCGAAGCGCAAGGCGTGGGTCGACGAGTGGCTTTCGGCGATGAGCAAATAGGCGATGACCACCGGAGAGGCACCCTGCCGGCGCCTTGCTTCGGCGGCCAGGCCCGGAAGAATGCCGCGATGAGGCACCGGCACGCGATCGGCAGCGAACGGACAGGGAGAAGACGGCCATGACGGCGGCATCCTCCACGCCGCCGCGCGACTGGCGCAGGGTCGCCGGCGGCGCGGCACTTGCCGTCGTGGCACTCCTCGTCGGCGGTGCCTTCTTCGGCCTGCTGCGCGAAGGCGCGGCGTCCGACCTGGCCGCGTCCCTCGACGGCTACATGCTGCGCGTCGCCTGCTTCACGCTTTGGCAGGCGGCGCTCTCGACGCTGCTTTCCGTCGTGCCAGCGATCGCCGTCGCCCGCGCCCTGTCGCGGCACCCGTCCTTCCCCGGCCGCGCCTGGCTCCTGCGCCTGTTCGCCGTTCCGCTCGGCCTGCCGGCGATCGTCGGCGCGCTGGGCCTGCTTGCGCTCTACGGCCGCGCCGGCTTCGTCGCCGACCTGGTCGCGGCGGCGGGCGGCGGAACCTGGCCCGGCATCTACGGCCTGGCCGGAATCCTCGTCGCCCACGTCTTCTTCAACCTGCCGCTGGCGACGCGCCTCCTGCTCGAGGCGCTCGACACGGTTCCCGCCGACCAGTGGCGGCTGGCGAGCCAGCTCGGCATGCGCCCTGCCGCGACCTTCCGCCTGATCGAATGGCCGGTGCTGCGCGCGGCTCTCCCCGGCGCCGCCGGTCTCGTCTTCATGCTCTGCGTCACTTCGTTCACGCTGGTGCTGACGCTCGGCGGCGGCCCCGGCGCCACGACGCTGGAGGTGGCCATCTACCAGGCGCTGCGTTTCGACTTCGACCCGCCGCGCGCCGTCGTGCTGACGCTCCTGCAGGTGGCGCTGACCGCGACCGTCATCGTCGCGCTGTCGCGCCTCGGCGTATCCATGGCCGGCGAGGCGGCCATCGCCGTCTCGCGCCGGCGCCACCTCGCCGTCGGCCGTACGGAAGCCGTCGCCAACGGCCTGCTCATCCTCCTTGCCGCCGCTTTCGTCCTCGCGCCGATGGCGGCGACAGTCGTTTCGGGACTGGCCGCCGACCTCGGCCGGCTCGCCGGTGAAGCCTCGGTGCGCCGCGCCGTGGCGACCAGCCTCGCCCTTTCCGGCCTGTCGGGGCTCGTCGCGGTCGCCCTGTC
>DUSC01000201.1 GCA_012842935.1 Hyphomicrobiales bacterium
CTCCGATGCCGTGGCCCGTTTCGTCGCGGCGAACCCCGCGAGCCGCGCCATGCACGAGCGCGCCAAGGCCGTCTTGCCGGGCGGCAATACGCGCACCGTGCTCTACTATTCGCCGTTCCCCCTGACCATGGCGACGGGCTGGGGCTGCCGTCTGAAGGATGCCGACGGCCACATCTATGTCGACTTCCTCGGCGAGTTCACCGCCGGCCTCTATGGCCATTCCGATCCCGTCATCGCCGAGGCGATCGGAAAGGCGGTCGCCAACGGACTCAACCTCGGCAGCCACGGTCCGAACGAGGCCGAGTTCGCCGAGTCGATCAGGCAGCGCTTTCCCTCCATGGAATTGATGCGCTTCACCAATTCCGGCACCGAGGCCAACATGCTCGCGCTCGCTCTTGCCAAGCACGCGACGGGCCGGCCGAAGGTGATGGTCTTCGAGGGTGCCTATCATGGCGGCACGCTGACCTTCCCGACCGCCGGCCTGCCGGTCAACATCCCGCACGACTACCTCTTCGCCCCCTACAACGACGTCGAGACGACGCGCGCGCTGGTCCGCCGGCACGCGGCCGGCCTTGCCTGCGTCATCGTCGAGCCGATGATGGGCTCTGGAGGCTGCATACCCGGCGACGAGGCGTTTCTCGACATGCTGCGGGCCGAGACGACGGACGCCGGCGCCGTGCTGATCTTCGACGAGGTCATGACCTCGCGGCTCGGCCCGGGGGGCCGCCAGGCCTCTCTCGGCATCCGCCCCGACCTCACGACGCTCGGCAAGTACATCGGCGGCGGCATGTCGTTCGGCGCCTTCGGCGGACGCACCGACCTGATGGCGCACTTCGATCCGGGCCGGCCCGGCAGCCTTCCGCATGCCGGCACCTTCAACAACAACGTCCTGACCATGGCCGCCGGCATCGCCGGCCTGAAGCATCGCTTCACGCCCGAGGCGGCCGTGGCGCTCTATGCGCGCGGCGAGGCGCTGCGCACCCGGCTCAACGCGATCTTCGCGGCGGCGGGCGCCGGGATCCGTGCCGCCGGCATCGGTTCGCTGATGAACATCCATCCCGTCGGCATCGAGCCGAAGCGGCCGGCGGATCTCGCGGCCGCCGACCAGCGCATGCGCGACTTGATCTTCTTCGACCTGCTCGAGGACGGCTTCTACATCGCGCGGCGCGGTCTGATGGCGCTCAGCCTCGCCATCGGCGACGAGGAAACCGAGGCGTTGGCCGCGGCGGTGGAGAGGCGCGCGCCGCGCTGGAAGGCGTTGATGGCCGCGATGGACTGAAGACGTCGAATTCGGCCGGCGGAAAGTTGATAGTTTTCTGAAATATCAGATTGACGAACGCCGCGCGGCGGGTTTTACTGCTATATCAAAAAGAGGGGCATGCGATGCGGGTAGCCATCGTCGGCACGGGCCTCATCGGCCGAGGTTGGGCAGCGGCCTTTGCGCGCGCCGGCTGGGAGGTGAGTCTGTGGGACAGTCAGCCCGGCGCCGCGGCAGCCGCACAGGGCGAGGTGGGCAAGGCGCTCGCCGACATGGCCGAGGCCGGCCTCGTCGCCGATCCCGACCGCCTGGCGGCGAACGTCCGCCTCGCCGGGACCGTCGAAGGGGCGGTCGCCGGCGTCGACTACGTGCAGGAGAGCGTTCCGGAAAACGCCGACGTGAAACGCGGCGTCTTCGAGCTTCTCGATGCGTGCGCGCCGGCCGGCATCCCGATCGGCAGCTCGTCGAGCAGCATGCCGGGAACGGTGTTCCTCTCGACGATTCCGGGCCGCGACCGCTGCATCGTCGCCCATCCGGCGAACCCGCCACACCTGATGCCGGTCGTCGAGGTGGTTCCGTCGCCCTGGCACGATGCGGCGATCGTCGAAAGGACCTGCGGACTCCTCGCATCCATCGGCCAGGTGCCGGTCATCGTGAAGAAGGAGATCGAGGGCTTCGTCATGAACCGGCTGCAGACGGCGGTGGTCAACGAGGCCGTGGCGCTGGTCGCGCAGGGCGTCATCGAGCCGGCCGACCTCGACAAGGTGATGAAATACAGCCTCGGCCTGCGCTGGGCCTTCATCGGCCCGTTCGAGACCATGGATCTCAACGCGCCGGACGGCTTCCTCGACTACGCGGCGCGCTACGGCCACCTCTATCAGCGGATGGGCCGGCAGCTGAGCGTCGCCGCGCCGTGGCCGGGCGAGGCCTTGCAGCGGATCGAGGACAGCCGGCGCGCGGTCACCCCGCGCGCGGCTGTCGGCAAGCGCATGAGATGGCGCGACCGGGCGCTGATGCGTCTTCTGGCGCTGAAGGAAAAGGTCGGAGCCAACGAGAAGGAAGGGCGGACATGACGGGCAAAGTGATCATCACCTGTGCGGTCACGGGCGGCATCCACACGCCGACCATGTCTCCGCATCTGCCGATCACGCCGCAGGAGATCGCCGCCTCGGCGATCGAGGCGGCGGAGGCGGGTGCGGCGATCATCCATCTCCACGCCCGCGATCCCGAGACAGGGCGGCCGACGCAGAACCCGGACCTGTTCATGCAGTTCCTGCCGCGCATCAAGCAGTCGACCGACGCCGTGCTCAACCTGACCACCGGCGGCGGGCTGGGCATGACGCTCGACGAGCGGCTGGCGCCGGCGCACCGGGCGCGGCCGGAAGTGACCAGCCTGAACATGGGCTCGATGAACTTCTCGGTCGCCCAGCTCGGCTCCAGGTTCACCGAATGGAAGCACGAGTGGGAGAAGCCCTATGTCGAGGGCTCGTGGAAGACGATCTATCCCAACAGCTTCGACATGATCGAGCGCATCATGGTCGAGGTCGGCCGCGCCTACGGCACGCGCTTCGAGTTCGAGTGCTACGACATCGGCCATCTCTATAATCTGAAGATGTTCGTCGACCGCGGCCTGGTCGACCCGCCGTTCTTCATCCAGGGCATCTTCGGCATCGCCGGCGGCATGGGCGCCGACTACGACAACCTGATGTTCTTCAAGCAGACCGCTGACCGTCTGTTCGGCTCCGACTACCGGCTGTCCTCGTTCGGCATCGGCAAGGCGCAGATGGGCTTCCTCACCATGACCGCGCTGCTCGGCGGCAACGTCCGCGTCGGGCTGGAGGATTCGCTCTACATCGGCCGCGGCCGGCTCGCCCGCTCGAATGCCGAGCAGGTGGCCAAGATCCGCCGCATCGTCGAGGAACTCGGCATGGAGATCGCGACGCCCGCCGAGGCCCGCGCCATGCTCGGCCTCAAGGGCGGCGACGCCGTCGGCTTCTAGGATCCACGTGCAGAAAACTGCCAACAATGGGAGAAGTGACATGAAACGTCGTGATTTCTTCGCAGCGACCGCTGCCGCAGCCGCGGGGACGGTCGCGCTCGCCGCTCCGGCCGTCGCCCAATCGACCTTCCGCTGGCGCATGGCCAATCTCTATCCGCGCGGCGTCTCGTTCGGCCTCGCCTACGAGGCCTTCACCAACAGGGTCGCGGCGGTCACCGGCGGCCGGCTGGTCATCGAGAACGTCTATGACGGCGAGGGCGTCGGCGCCACGGAAGTATTGTCCGCGGTGAAGAGCGGCCTCGTCGAGATGGGTTCGCCCTACATGGCCCTGCACGCCGGCGAACTGCCGGCCGGCGTCGTCGAACTCGGCCTGCCGGGCGGTCCGGAGCGCTTCGACCAGATCTTCACCATGGGCACGAAGGGCGGCTGGAACGAGATCCTCAAGGAGATCTACGGCGCGCAGGGTATCGTCCATCTCGGCGACGTCCTCCAGCCGGGCGTCTATCTGCTCACCAAGAAGCCGATCAACACGCTGGCCGACCTCGCCGGCATGAAGTTGCGCGCGCCGGGCGCCTATGGCAGCCACATGCGTGAGCTCGGCGTGGCGCCGGTGACCATGGCGTTCGCCGAGGTCTATACCAGCCTCGCCACGGGGGTGATCGACGGTTGCGCCAGCTCCAATCTCGTCGATTACCGCGACGGCAAGTGGTACGAGCAGGCGAAGTACCTCTATCCGCTGCCGCTGTCCGGCGCGCAGGCGGCCCCGGTGATCGTCAACAAGGCCGCCTGGGACACGCTGCCCGCCGATCTCCAGTCGGCGCTCGCCTCGATCAACGTCGAGCATTGCTGGGAACATGCCGGCCTGTCGATCATGACGGTCGGCGAGGCGGTCGAGCAGATGAAGGCCGCCGGCGCGCAGTTCACCGCCGCGCCTTCTGACGAGGATCGGCAGAAGTGGCGTGCGGCCGCCGCGAAGGTCTGGGAGGAGTTTGCCGCCGCCGATCCCGGCTCCAGGAAGCTGATCGACGCGCAGGCCGCCTTCCTCGCCAGGATCGGCGCCTGACTGACGATGGAGCGCCTGCGCACCATCGCGGCCCTCATCGACGGCCTGAGCGAGCGGACGGGCCGCGCGCTCAGCTGGCTGATGCCGGCGATGGTCGTCGTGATCGCGGTCGAGGTGGCGGCGCGCTACGTCTTTGCCGCGCCCACCATCTGGGCCTACGACAGCGCGCTCATGGCCTATGCCTGGTTGGGTCTCGTGGGCGGCGCCTTCGCCATGAAGCGCGGCGCCCACATCCGCGTCGACCTGATCACCGCGCACCTCTCGCCGCGCGGGCGGGCCGTTCTCGAGCTGGTCGGCGCGCCGTTCGTCGCCTTCTTCCTTGTCCTCGTGGTCTGGCAGGTCGGCATGGCCTCGCTCGACGCGCTGGCCTCCGGCAGCCGCCGCCCCACCGAATGGGCGCCGCCGCTGATCCTCTTCCTTGCCACCGCACCGCTCGGGGGCGCGCTGCTCTTGCTGCAGCTGGCGTCGCAGATGATCAGGGCGATCGAGGTGCTCGTGACCGGCAAGGCCGCGTCATGAGCGTCGAGCTGCTCACCGTCGTCCTCTTCGTCTCCGTCCTGCTCGTGTTCGCCTCGGGCATGCCGGTCGGCTTCGGCCTCGGCGCGGTGGCCATGGTCGTCGCCACCTTCGCCTGGGGCCCGCAGGCCTACAAGCTCATCCCGACGACGGCGCTGAACTCGGTAACGAGCTTCATCCTCCTGTCGATCCCGCTTTTCCTGTTCATGGGGCAGATGCTGGTGCGATCGGGGCTGGGCGAGGCGATGTTCCAGGCCGCCTACGTGCTCGCCGGCCGCCTGCGCGGCGGCCTGGCGCTCGGCGTCATCGCGGTGTGCAGCCTGATCGGCGCCATGGTCGGCATCATCGGCGCCGGCATCATGACGGCCGGCGCGGTGGCGCTGCCGCCGATGCTGGCGCGCGGCTACGACCGGCGGCTGGCACTCGGCGTCATCATGGCCGCCGGCAGCCTCGGCATCCTGATCCCGCCGAGCGTGCCGATGATCATCTTCGGCGCCGCGACCAGCACGTCGATCGGCAAGCTCTTCGCCGCGGCGATCGTGCCGGCGTTGATCCTGATCGCCTTCTTCTCCGTCTACGTCGTCGTCACCTGCTGGCTCAGGCCCGATGCCGGCCCGGCGATCGACTACCGGCCGACCCGCCGCGACAAGGTCTTCGCCCTACGCGACGGCGGCGTCGCCTTCCTGCTCATCCTCGCCGTGCTCGGCACCATCCTCGGCGGCCTGGCGACGCCGACGGAAGCCGGCGCCATCGGCGCGGTCGGCGCGACCGTGGTCGCGCTGCTCTACCGACGCTTCAGCTTCGCCGTGCTGCGCAGCGCCAGCATCGAGGCCGGCCAGCTCGCCGCCGTCGTCGCCTGGATTGTGCTCGGCGCGGCAGTCTTCTCCAATTTCCACATGCTGATGGGGGCGGGGCGGCTGCTCAACCGCTTCTCCGCCGACTCCGGCCTGCCGCCGATCGCCATCATCCTGATGATGCAGCTCTCCATGATCCTGCTCGGCATGATCATCGACGAGATGATCATCGTCATCGTCTGCGCGCCGCTCTATACCCCGATCGCGGTGGCGCTCGGCTACGATCCCGTCTGGTTCGGCATCCTGATGATCATCAACATGAGCATCGCCGTGCAGACGCCGCCCTACGGCTTCGCCATCTTCTACCTGAAGGCCGTGGCGCCGCCCGACACCAGGATGTCGGAGGTCTATCGCTCCATCGCGCCTTTCGTCACGATGAAGGCGCTGCTTCTCCTGCTCGTCATGCTCTTTCCCGGTCTGGCCACCTGGCTGCCGCACCTCCTGTTCGACTGACCGCGCAGGAGGGGACCGCCATGTCGGACGCTACGGAAAGACCCTGGAATCCTTGACGACGCCGTAGACAAGGCTGGTGTTGATCGAGGCGATGCCGGGAATGGCGTGCAGCCTCTTGCGCACGAACGCCTCGTAGGCGTCGAGGTCGGCGACCATCACCTTCAGCAGATAGTCGGCGTCGCCGGTCATCAGGTAGCATTCGAGGATCTCGTCGATCTCGGCCACCCGCGCCTCGAACGTCTGCACGCAGTCCTTCTCGTGGCGCTGCAGCGCGATCCGGATGAAGGCCGTGACCGAAAGGCCGTAGGCCTTGGCGTCGACGCGCGCGGCGTAGCCGGTGATGATGCCGCGCTCCTCCAGCAGCCTGACCCGCCTGAGACAGGGCGAGGGCGACAGCGCGACGCGGTCGGCAAGGTCCTGGTTCGTCAGCCTGCCATCCTTCTGCAGGGCGCGGACGATCTGGCGATCCTTGGCATCCACGGGCATTTTCTCCGCATGTGATGGCAGAAACTGCCACAGACAGCGTATTTGTTGACATGAATAGCAAGGAAACGCCAGCGCCGATGGCCTATTTTGCACCGCAGACACAGGGAGTTCGCCATGCAGCCCACCGCCGGATTTTCCACTCGCGCCATCCATCACGGCTACGATCCGATGGCCAACGATGGCGCGCTCACCCCGCCGCTGCACCTCACCTCGACATTCGCCTTCGATACGGTCGAGGCGGGCGCGGCGATCTTCGCCGGCGAGCGCCCCGGCCACATCTACTCGCGCATCTCCAATCCGACGCTCGACCTGCTCGAACGCCGCTGCGCCGACCTCGAGGGCGCGGAAGCCGGCCTCGCACTCGCCTCCGGCATGGGCGCCATCACCTCCGTGCTGTGGACCTTCCTGTCGCCGGGCGACGAGATCGTCACCGACACGACGCTCTACGGCTGCACCTTCGCCTACATGCGACACGGCCTGTCGCGCTTCGGCGTCACCATCACCCATGCCGACCTGACCGATCCGGCCGTGCTGGAAAAGGCGATGAGCGACAGGACGCGCATGGTCTATTTCGAGACCCCGGCCAATCCCAACATGCGCCTCGTCGACATCGCCGCGGTCGCTGCGATCGCGAAGGCCCGCGGCGCACTCACCGTCGTCGACAACACCTACGCCACGCCGGTACTGACGCGTCCGATCGAGCACGGCGCCGACATCGTCGTTCACTCGGCGACGAAGTACATGGGCGGCCACGGCGACCTCGTCGGCGGCATCGCCGTCGGCTCGGCCGAACACATCGCCCAGGTGCGCACGGTCGGCATGAAGGACATGACCGGCGCGGTGATGGCGCCGTTCAACGCCATGCTCGTGCTGCGCGGCCTGAAGACGCTCGCGCTCCGGGTCGAGCGGCATTGCCAGAGCGCAAGAGAGGTGGCCCGCTTCCTCGAAGCCCATCCCGCGGTCGGCGCCGTCCATTACCCCGGCCTGCCGTCGTTCCCGCAGCATGAATTGGCCGCGCGGCAGATGCCGGGCTTCGGCGCCATGATCGCCTTCGAGCTGAAGGGCGGCTTTTCCGCCGGCTGCCGTATGATGAACCGCCTCGGCCTGATCCGCCGCGCCGTGTCGTTGGGCGACGCCGAGAGCCTGGTCCAGCATCCGGCGTCGATGACCCACTCGACCTACACGCCCGAGGAGCGCGCCGCCCACGGCATCTCGGAGGGGCTGATCCGCCTGTCGGTCGGCCTGGAAGACCTGCCCGACATCCTGGCCGACCTCGAGGCCGCACTTGACGAGCCGATGGCGAAGGCGGCCTGATCGAAACCGGTCCGGGCAGGCGACAAGCAGGGAGGAGCATCCGATGACCGATCTCGATCACCTCGAAACGCTGCACCGCCGGCTGCTCTGGCTGTCCTGCTGGACGATCCACAATGCCAACCACCTGCGCCCGAAGGGGGAGGGCGACGTCAAGGTCGGCGGCCACCAGGCTAGCTCGGCCTCGATGGCGGCGATCATGACGGCGCTTTACTTCCACGCCCTGCGCCCGGAAGACCGCGTCGCGGTGAAGCCGCATGCCGGCCCGGTCTTTCATGCCATCCAGTACCTGATGGGCAACCAGACCCGCGACAGGTTGGAGGCGTTCCGCGCCTATGGCGGCGCACAAAGCTATCCCTCGCGTACCAAGGACGTCGACGACGTCGATTTCTCGACCGGCTCGGTCGGCCTCGGTGCCGCCTTTCCGCTGTTTGCCTCGATCACCCAGGACTATCTGCGCGGCCATGGCTGGGGCACCGGACCAGAGGGCCGCATGGTGGCACTGATCGGCGACGCCGAGCTCGACGAGGGCAACATCTACGAGGCCCTGCAGGAAGGCTGGAAGCACGATCTGCGCAATGTCTGGTGGGTGATCGACTACAACCGCCAAAGCCTCGACGGCGTCGTCCGCGAAGGCCTGTGGGCGCGCATCGAGGCGATCTTCGGCGCGTTCGGCTGGCGCGTGATGCGTCTGAAATACGGCGCGCTGCAGGAGGCGGCCTTCGCCGAGCCGGGCGGCGAGGCGCTGCGCGACTGGATCGACGCCTGCCCCAACGCGCTCTATTCGGCGCTGATCTTCCGCGGCGGCCAGGCCTGGCGCGAACGCCTGGCGGCCGATCTCGGCGCCGACCCGGCGGCTGCGGCGCTGCTTGCGCGGCGCAGCGACGTCGAACTCGCCCGGCTGATGGAGAACCTCGGCGGCCATTGCTTGGAGACGCTGTGCCGGGCGTTCGATACCGTCGGCGACGACCGGCCGACCGTCTTCCTCGCCTACACGGTGAAGGGCTGGGGCACACCGCTCGCCGGTCACAAGGACAACCACGCCGGCCTGATGACGCCGGCGCAGATGGACGTCTTCCGCGCCGCCATGGCCGTACCGGAAGGGCAGGAGTGGGAGCCGTTCGCCGCGGTGCCCGACGCCGCCGCATTGAAATCCTTCCTCGGGCGCGTGCCGTTCTTCGCCGCGGGGCGGCGGCGCTTTTCAGCGCCTGCCCTGCCGGCGCCATCGGCCGTCGTCCTCGACGACCGCGTGCAGTCCACCCAGGCCGGCTTCGGCAAGATCATGGACGAGCTGGCCTGCGCCGGCGGCCCGCTCGCCGACCGCATCGTCACCGTGTCGCCGGACGTCACCGTCTCGACCAACCTCGGCGGCTGGGTCAACCGGCGCGGCCTCTTCGCCCGTGCCCCGCGCGCCGACGTCTTCCGTGACGAGCGCGTGCCCTCGGCGCAGAAATGGGCGTTCTCGCCGTCGGGGCAGCATGTCGAACTCGGCATCGCCGAGATGAACCTGATGCTGATGCTCGGCGCCGCCGGGCTCTCCCACAGCCTGTTCGGCGAGCGGCTGATCCCGGTCGGCACGGTCTACGACCCCTTCGTCGCGCGCGGCCTCGATGCGCTGAACTACGCCTGCTACCAGGACGCCCGTTTCCTGCTCGTCGGCACGCCGTCCGGCGTGACGCTGGCGCCCGAAGGCGGCGCCCACCAGTCGATCGGCACGCCGCTGATCGGCATGGCGCAGGACGGGCTGGCGAGCTTCGAGCCGGCCTATCTAGACGAGCTGTCCATCGTCATGGCCTGGGCCTTCGACTACCTCCAGCGCGACGGCGAGGGCGATCCCGACGAGCGCACCTGGCTGCGCGACGAGACCGGCGGCTCGGTCTACCTGCGCCTGTCGACGCGGCCGATCGAACAGGCCGGGCGACGGCCGGGAAGTGGCTTCGAGCAGGGCGTCATCGACGGCGCCTACTGGCTGCGCGAGCCGGGGCCGAACGCCGAGGTGGTCATCGCCTACCAGGGCGCGGTGGCGCCGGAGGCGATCGAGGCCGCCGGCCGCATCATGGGCTCGCGCCGCGACATCGGCGTGCTCGCCGTCACCTCGGCCGACCGGCTGAACGCCGGCTGGAC
>DUSC01000202.1 GCA_012842935.1 Hyphomicrobiales bacterium
CCGATCGACCGCCACCGCACGGCAGCCGCCCTCGGTTTCCGCGAGCCGACGCGCAATTCGCTCGACAGCGTCTCGGACCGCGACTTCGCGCTGGAATTCCTGTCGATCGCCGCCGTCGCCGCGACACATCTGTCGCGGCTGGCCGAGGAGATCGTCATCTGGTCGACGCCGCAGTTCGGCTTCGTTCGCCTGTCGGACTCCTTCTCGACGGGCTCCTCGATCATGCCGCAGAAGAAGAACCCGGACGCCGCCGAACTGATCCGCGCCAAGACCGGCCGCATCAACGGCCACCTCGTCGCGCTGCTCACCGTCATGAAGGGCCTTCCGCTCTCCTATTCGAAGGACATGCAGGAAGACAAGGAAGCCGTCTTCGACGCCGCCGAAACGCTCGATCTCGCCATCGCCGCCATGACCGGGATGATCGCCGACCTTTCCGTCGACGAGCAGGCGATGAAGAAGGCGGCCGGTGCCGGCTACTCGACGGCGACCGACCTCGCCGACTGGCTGGTGCGCGAAGCAGGCCTACCGTTCCGCGAGGCGCACCACGTCACCGGCCGCGCGGTGGCGCTCGCCGACCAGCGCGGCGTCGCGCTCGACCGACTGCCGCTCGCGGACCTCCAGGCGCTCCATCCTTCGATTAACGACCGCGTGTTCTCGGTGCTCTCGGTGCAGAATTCGGTGAAGAGCCGGAAGTCGTTCGGCGGAACCGCTCCCCGGGAAGTGCGCCGGCAGATCCGCTACTGGCGCAGGCGCCTCGCCAAGGCGTGATCGCGAAGGGGTGCATTGGACGGCATTCTCGGCTACAGATGACTGACGCGACCGACCGGACGACCGACAACATGACCGCACGCACCGCCGCCCTCGCCATCGCCATGGCCGCCGCCCTCGCCACCGTCGCGGGCTGCGGGCGCAAGGCGCCGCTCGACACCCCCTATCAGGCGGCCGTCGACGCCCGGAAGGAAGCGGAGCGCAACAAGGAGCCGCTGCCGCCGGAGCCGGAAAAACCGGTTGCCGACAAGCGGTTCATCCTCGACGGCCTCATCGACTGACGCTTCCGAACCGGAACACCCGCCGTGAACCATTTCGACTACAGGGACGGCGTCCTCCATGCCGAGGACGTGGCGATCCCGGCGATCGCCGCGGCCGTCGGCACGCCCTTCTACTGCTATTCCACCGCGACGCTGACCCGTCACTACCGCGTCTTCAGCGAGGCCTTCGCCGATCTCGACGCGCTCGTCTGCTACGCGACGAAGGCGAACTCGAACCAGGCGGTGATCCGCACGCTGGCTAAGCTCGGCGCCGGCGCCGACGTCGTCTCGGAGGGCGAGCTGCGCCGGGCACTCGCCGCCGGAATCCCGCCCGAGAAGATCCTGTTCTCCGGCGTCGGCAAGACCGCCGCCGAGATGGATTTTGCGCTTGGCGTCGGCATCCACTGCTTCAACGTCGAATCGGAGCCCGAGCTCGACCTTTTGTCGGCGCGTGCCGCAGCCGCCGGACGGACCGCGCCGGTGTCGATGCGCATCAACCCGGACGTCGACGCGAAGACCCACCGGAAGATCGCCACCGGCAAGGCCGAGAACAAGTTCGGCATCCCCTGGCAGCATGCTCGTGACGTCTATGCGCGGGCCGCCCGGCTGCCCGGCATCCGGGTGGTCGGCATCGACATGCATATCGGCAGCCAGATCACGGCGCTGCAGCCATTCGACGACGCCTTCGCGCTCCTGGCGGAACTGGTCGCATCGCTGCGCGCCGACGGCCACCGCATCGAGCATGTCGACCTTGGCGGCGGCCTCGGCATTCCCTACCGTGTCGACAACGATCCGCCGCCGCTGCCCGACGCCTATGCAGGGATCGTGCGCAAGCGGATGACCGGGCTCGGCGTCAAGGTCGTGTTCGAACCGGGCCGCCTGATCGTCGGCAATGCCGGCATCCTCGTCGCGCAGGTCATCTATGTGAAGCGCGGCGATGCCAGGAACTTCGTCATCGTCGACGCGGCCATGAACGACCTGATCCGGCCGACCCTCTACGATGCCTTCCACGAGATCCGCCCGGTCGTGCAACCGCCACCCGACGCGCCGCGCCTGACCGCCGACGTTGTCGGTCCGGTCTGCGAGACCGGCGACTATCTCGGCCACGACCGCGATCTCCCCGTCCTCGATTCGGGCGACCTGATCGCGGTCGGCACGGCCGGCGCCTACGGTGCCGTGCAGTCCAGCACCTACAACACCCGCCTGCTGGTCCCTGAGGTGCTGGTCGACGGCGACCGCTACCACGTCGTACGACCGCGGCCGAGCTACGACGAGTTGATCGGCCTCGACCGCATCCCCGACTGGCTGGCGTGAGAGCCGAATCGGCCGCTCAGCGCTCGGGGTTGCCCAGGATGAACGGCGCTCAGTTGGCCGGGTCGGCATGCGCCCCGCCCCTGTCAATCCCGGCGACCATTGCCCGGCGCAAGGCCTCGGCGCGGCCGAGCATGAAGGTGTCGGCGCCGGCAGCAGGGCTTTCCGCGCCGAACGCCATCTCGGCCTCGCCCACGGCACGGCGCGCCAGCGCCTCGGTCTTGGCTGTACGGCCGGCGTCGATCAGCGACTGGATCGCGCTGGCCGCTGTCGCCGCATCCTCACGCGGGCCGGCGACCGCCGGCACGGCGGCTGCCGCGGCGATCAACGTCGCGCACAGCACCGCTGCCGGTCTCCCGCGACATCTGGCCATTCTCCGCCGCCTTCACCCTGCCGAAGCAAGACGTCTTCCGGTGGCAGGATCGGGGCGGCTGATCGGATCGGCTAGGCTGCCGCGGACTCGCGCCCATGCCTGCGCGTGCGCCACAGGGAATAAGCGACGCCTGACGCCAAAATGGCGAAGGTGACGGCGAGCGACCACTCGGCAGGGAACTTTTCCCACCCCATCAGGTCGGCGATGAAGATCTTGCCGCCGATGAAGACGAGCAGCACGGCGAGCGCCTGCTTCAGGTAGGCGAAGCGGTGCAGCACCGCGGCGAGCGCGAAGTAGAGCGCCCTCAGGCCGAGTATGGCGAAGATGTTCGACGTGTAGACGATATAGGGGTCGAGCGTGATGGCGAAGATCGCCGGCACCGAATCGACGGCGAACACGACGTCGGCGACCTCGATCAGCACCAGGGCGAGGAACAGCGGCGTCGCCCGCGTCACCATGCGCCCGCCCCGCCCCATCTCGCGGACGAAGAAGCGCTCGCCGTGGAGCCGGTCGGTGACGGCGAAGCGCCCGCGGACGAAGGCGAGCAGCCGGTTCTTGGACAAGTCCGCCTCTCCCTCCCCAAGCCACAGCATCTTGATGCCGGTGGCGATGAGAAATAGGGCGAAGAGGTAGAGGACCCACGAATACTGCGCCACGAGCGTCGCGCCGAAGCCGATCATGATGGCGCGAAGCACGATGACGCCGAGGATGCCCCAGAACAATACGCGGTGCTGGTAGCGGCGCGGAATGGCGAGATAGCCGAAGATGGTGGCGATGACGAAGATGTTGTCGACCGCGAGGCTCTTCTCGACGACGAATCCGGTCAGGTATTCGACCCCCGCCGTGCTGCCGAGCTGCCACCAGACGAAGATGCCGAAGGCGAGCCCGAGAACGATGTAGAAGGCCGAGAGCGCCAGACTTTCGCGTACGCCGATCTCGCGCGAACCGCGGTGCAGAACGCCGAGATCCAGCGCCAGCAGGACGACCACCAGTGTCATGAAACCCAGCCACATCCACAGGGGCTGGCCGAGAAAGAGTGCCGTCAGGAATTCCATGTCGTGTCCTCTCCTTGCTAGGGGAACTCGACACGGAACGGCTGGCGGATCGCGTCGCGGAAGCGTCCGGACCCGTCATCGAGTTCTCCCGATGCGGTCCGACATCACGATGGGACATCGTCAGAGGGGCCCGGCCCGCGGCGACGAGATGGGCCGCGACGACGTGCTTTTCAAGAGGCATTCCCGGCCAACGGGCGTCGAGTTTCACTTTTCCGCGACGCCGCCTCGCCTTCGCCCAGTTTGCTGCTATCTTCGGATGTATGAGGCCTGCGCGCGGAGTCGCCGGCCGCCGGAAGGGTCGATGACGTTACGCGGCGACGCATCCAACGACGAAAGGCAGGCGTTGCCGCCGAACCCTTTTAGCCGACGGCTCGGGCGGACGCGGGGGGCAACCTTTGCCGCGATGGTTACCGAGCGTCTGTGGCCGCTCGTCGTGCCGCTGCTCGCCACAGGGAGCCTCTTCCTCGCCACGGCCTGGTTCGGCCTTTTCCGCCTGCTTCCGGACTGGACGCGGATCGCCTTCCTGGTCGCTTTCGGCGTCGCTGCGCTTGCGGCGCTCGTGCCGCTCAGGCAGTTCCGTCTGCCGCGCACGGCCGAGATCGACCGGCGCATCGAAAGGGCGAACCGGCTGGCGCACACGCCGGTGTCGGCACAGAGCGACCGCCTCGCCGGACGCGAGGACGCCTTCTCCGCCGCGCTCTGGCGCGAACACCAGAAGCGCCTCGCCGCAACGCTCGGCACGCTCGGCTCCGACCTGCCGCGCGCAGGTCTGCCCGAGCGCGATCCGCTGGCGTTGCGTGCCGTCCCGGCGCTGCTGCTCGTCATCGGCTTCGCCTTCTCGTTCGGACCGTTCGGCGGCGCCGTCGCCGATGCCTTCCGGCCGGCGCCCGGTCCCGACCTGCCGCCCCCGCGCATCGACGCCTGGGTGACGCCCCCCGCCTACACCGGCAAGGCGCCCCTCTTTCTCACCACGGAAGCCGCGACGACGGAGGCATCTGCCGGCACCGCTGCCGGGAATGCGGCAGCGAAGGTCATCACGGTGCCGGCCGGCAGCGTGGTCACGCTGCGCGTCACCGGCGGTTCGGGCGAGGAGACGCTTTCGCTCGCCGACGCCGACGGCACGACCCGGGACATCGCCCCGGCTGCCGGGACGCCTGTGTCGACAGGATCTTCCACGGCGCGTCAGTTCGCCTGGCCGCTGGACCGGGATGGCACGCTTGCGCTCCGCTCCGGCGAGAGACGGCTCCAGAGCTGGGCGTTCGCGGTGACTCCGGACGGCGCCCCGAAGATCCGCTTCGCCGACGAACCGAAGCGCGCGGTCAACGGGGCACTGGAGCTCGCCTATGAGATCGAGGACGACTACGGCGCGGCGTCGGCCCGCGCCGAGTTTACCCTTGCCGAACCGCAGGCGCCGGGCGCCCGGCCCCTCTACGGAGCGCCCGAGATGCCGCTGTCCCTGCCGCGGCGCGGCAAGGGCCCTGCGGCAAAAGCGACGCGGGACCTGACCGAGCATGCATGGGCCGGTGCGAACGTCTCGCTGACGCTCGCCGCCACGGACGAAGCCGGGCAGGAAGCGCGTAGCGAGACCAGGACCCTTGTCCTGCCGGAGCGGACCTTCACCAACCCGCTGGCGCGCGCCGTGGCCGAACAGCGCCGCATCCTCGCTCTCGACGCCAACCGCAAGGGGCGCGTCCTCGACATCATCGACGCCATCACGCTTCGGCCCGAGGACACTTTCCCGACGATGTCGCACTATCTCGCGCTGATGAGCGCGCGCACCAGGCTGAAGATGGCCACGAGCGACGACCAGTTGCGCGAGGTCGCCGACTACCTTTGGGAAATCGCACTCGGAATCGAGGACGGCGACCTGTCCGTGGCCGAGAAGCGACTCCGCCAGGCGCAGGAGGCGCTGAAGCAGGCGCTCGAGAACGGTTCCAGCGACGAGGAGATCGACAAGCTCATGCGCGAGCTGCGCGAGGCGATGAACGAGTTCCTGCGCGAATTTGCCGAGCGCGCGCAGCAGAACCCGAACCTTGCCGAGCCGATGCCGCAGCCCGGCCAGGAGATGCGCCAGAGCGATCTGGAGCGCATGCTCGATCAGATCGAGAACCTGGCCAAGTCGGGCAATCGCGACAAGGCGCAGGAGCTGCTTTCCCAGCTCCAGCAGATGATGAACAACCTGCAGGCGGGCCGCCGGCAACAGGGCCAGCAAGGCCGGCAGAATTCCGAAATGCGCCAGCAGATGGACAGGCTCGGCGAGATCATGCGGCGCCAGCAGGAGATGATGAACGATACATTCCGGCTCGACCAGATGCAGCGCGGCCAGCGCCAGCGCGGCCAGGACCGCAGCGAGCAGCGCGGCGACCAGAGCCAGCCGGGTGAAGGCGAGCAGGGTCGGCAGCAGGGCCGGGGCGGCCAGATGACGCCGGAGGAATTCGCCGAGGCGCTGCGCCAGTTGCAGCAGGGCCAGGGTCAGCTGCGTCAGGACCTCGAGGCGCTGATGAAGGGCCTCGAGGGCATGGGCATCCAGCCGGGCGAGGGCTTCGGCGAGGCCGGCGAGGCGATGGGACAGGCCGAAGGCGCGCTCGGCGAGGGCAACGGCGACCGGGCGGCCGGCGAACAGGGCCGCGCGCTGGAGGCGTTGCGCCGCGGCGCCCAGGACATGATGCAGCAGATGCAGCAGGCCATGGAGGGCGACCAGGGCGGCGGCCAGGAGGGTGGGCGCCAGCAGAACGCCGACCGCGACCCGCTCGGCCGGCCCCGCGCGACGAACGGCCCCGATTTCGGCAATTCGGTCAAGGTGCCCGACGAGATCGACGTGCAGCGCGCCCGCCAGATTCTCGAGGCGATCCGCAAGCGGCTTGGCAATGCGCTCAGCCCGGAACTCGAGCGCAGCTATCTGGAGCGGCTGCTCGAACTCAGGTAGTTGCCCATCGGCGACGAAGGGCGATGCGGCGGCCCGCCTGGCGCGCCGCCCGGTTCAGCCCCTGCCGCCCGCGCCCCCGCCGAACGGCGTCGCCTCCTCGTAGCGTGCGGCAGCCTGCAGCGTCGCGAGATCGCCACGCGGCGGCCCGATCAGCTGCATGCCCATCGGCCGGCCGGACGAATCGAAACCGACCGGCACGTTGATTGCCGGGCAACCGGCCATGGTGGCCGGGGCCGAAACCTCCATCCAGCGGTGGTAGCTGTCCATCCTGCGACCCGCGACGACCGCCGGCCAATGCGTCCCGATGTCGAACGGAAACACCTGTGCCGTCGGCAGTACCAGCAGGTCGTAGCGGCTGAAGAGGCCGAGTACGGCCTTGTGCCACGCCGTGCGCACGCAGGCAGCGGCGTAGATCTTCGGCGCCGTCAGTTCGAGCGCGCCTTCGGCCTCGAACACGGCTTCGGGCTTGAGCAGGCGGCGCCGGTCCGGGTCCAGGAGATGAACGCCCAGCGCCGCGCCGCTGGTGGCGTGGCGCAGCGTGACGAAAGCCTGCCAAAGCGATTCGGCGTCAAAGTCGGGCAACACCGGCTCGGTTCGCCAGCCGGAGACTTCCATTTGACGCAGCGCTGCTTCGCACAGGCCGAGGATGCCGTCCTCCATCGCCAAGTGGCCACCGAGATCGCCCAACCAGCCCACCTTGAGCGACCTGTTTCCCGTATCGAGCAGCCCCGGATAATATTCCGCCGGACCGTCGAGCGAGAGCGGAGCGCGCGGATCGTAGCCCGCCTGCACGGAGAGCAGCAGCGCCATGTCGCGGACCGTCCGTCCCATCGGGCCCTCGACGCCCATCTGGGCGAAGAAGGACTCGAGTTGCGGCCCGGCCGGGACTCGACCCTGCGAGGGGCGGAAGCCGTAGATGTTGTTGTAGGCTGCCGGATTGCGCAGCGAGCCGCCCATGTCGCTTCCGTCGGCGATGGGCAGCATGTCGAGGGCGAGCGCAACGGCGGCACCGCCGCTGGAGCCGCCCGCGCATAGCCTCGGGTCGATTGCATTGCGCGTCGGGCCGAAGACGGGGTTGTAGGTCTGCGACCCGAATCCGAACTCCGGCACGTTGGTCTTGCCGACAATGAGCGCCCCTGCCGCGCGGATGCGTTCGACGTGATAGCAGTCCTCTTCCGGCACGAAGTCGGCGAAGATCGGCGATCCGAAGGTGGTTCGCAGCCCGCGCGTCTGGGCGAGATCCTTGATGGCGATCGGCAGTCCGTGCAGCGGCCCGATCGCCCTGCCCGTGCCCAGCGCGGTGTCGGCGGCATCGGCCTCCGCAAGGACGTCCTCGCGGGGTCTGCGCGAGATGATGGCGTTGACGGCGGGATTGACCGCATCAATGCGGTCGAGAAAGGCGGTGACGACTTCTCGCGCGGAAAGCTCGCGCCTGCGCAGTTGTTCAGCGAGCCGCCAGGCCGGCGTCCGGCAGATGTCGCCGGCTTTGGGGATCGGGGGGGTTCCGGTCTCGTTCGCTGTGGTCATCGGCCGCGGTTGCTCCTGTCTTGCGGCGGAACCTACAACGCGCGGCGGCCGCCGTCTCAGTCCACGCGGAAGAATGACAGCGCCACGTCGGTACCGGCGGCGTTGGTCCTCAGCGTTCCGACGAAGACATGTTCGCGCAGCCAGGCATAGGGTCCGGGCGCCACCTCGAACCGCGGTGTCGTGCGGCCGACGAAATCGCCGTCGCCGTCCTGCCTGGCTATGCCGGGGTTGAGCACCGACACCAGCACGCCGTCATGGGTCTCGATCGTGTAGCGCGCCCAGATATCGATCAGTCTGTCGGCGCGGGTCAGGCACCAGTCGGCTCCACCGGGCAGCACGCGGCCGCGGAGAAGCGGCCCGTCAACCCGGCCTCCGCGGATCGGGATCACCTCGCGCAGGCCGGTGCCGATCTCGCCTACGACATGCGGCGGGTCGATTTCCACGGAAAGTGTTGCGACAGGTTGAAGGTGCGGCGTCATCGACGTCCCCGGAAGCAGCGTTCGCCGGCATGTGACACCGGCGGCGGCCGATGCGCAACCGCTCCCCAGAAAAAGGACGGCCCGCGCGTGGCGGGCCGTCGGGCTCGATCGGACGGAAAGGTGCCGGGGGATCAGAACTCCTCCCAGGCGTCCTCCTCGACGGCTTGTTTGGCCACCGTGGCCGGGCCGCGGCCGGCGGACACCGTCTTGAGCGCCGGAGCCGCGCGGGCGAAACTCTGCGCCGGCGCCTGCCGCGGAGCCTGACGGCTCGCGGTCTCCTCGCCGAGGCGGAAACGGGCGATAAGCTGCGCCAGGTGCTCGGCTTCCTTCGCCAGCGAATGGCTCGCCGCGGTGCTCTGCTCGACCATTGCCGCGTTCTGCTGGGTGACCTGGTCCATCTGACTGACGGCGACGTTGACCTCGGCAAGCGCCGTCGACTGCTCCTCGGCGGACGAGGCGATGTTGTTGACAAGGTCGCTCATCTCGGTGACCTGTGCGGCGATCTGCTGCAGCACGGTGCCGGTCTGGCCGACGAGGCCGACGCCCTCGTCGACCTGCTGGGTGGAAGTCGAGATCAGCGACTTGATCTCCTTCGCCGCTTCGGCCGAGCGCTGGGCGAGCGCGCGAACCTCCGAAGCAACGACGGCGAAGCCCCGGCCTGCCTCGCCCGCCCGCGCCGCCTCGACACCAGCGTTGAGCGCCAGGAGGTTGGTCTGGAAGGCGATCTCGTCGATGACGCCGATGATCTGGCTGATCTTCTCGGAAGACTTCTCGATCTGCGCCATCGCCGAAATGGCGTCGCCCATGACGGCGCCCGACTTTTCGGCGCCCTCGCGCGCCTCGCTGGTGACCCGCGCCGCCTGGCGGGCACCCTCGGCCGTCCGCTTCACAGTCGTGACGACCTGTGCCAGCGCCGCTGCGGTTTCCTCGAGGCTGGCCGCCTGCTGCTCGGTGCGCCGTGACAGGTCATCGGCGGCGTGGCTGATCTCGCCCGTGCCGGTGCGGATCGCGTCGACCGCCCGGTCGATCGTGCGGATGGTTTCCTGCAGATGGGCGATCGCCGTGTTGAAGTCGGTCTTAAGCTGCTGGGTCTTCGGGGCGAAAGCCTCGGTGATCCGATGCGTCAGGTCACCTTCGGCCAGTTTCGCCAGGCCAGTGGCAAGCGCCTTGATCGCCACCTGGTCCTCGGCCGCCTCGCGGGCCTTCTCAGCCTCGGTTCGCGCCCGGCCACCCTCGACCTCGGCGCGTGTTTCGATGGCCTCGGCCTCAAGCCTGGCCTTCTCGATCTGGGCGGTCTTGAAGACCTGGACGGCATCGGCCATGCGGCCGATCTCGTCTCGCCGGCCGATCGCCGGAACCGCGGCTTCGTTGTCGCCGGCGGCGAGCCGGCCCATGGCCTCGGTAAGTTCGCGGATCGGCTTGGCAACAAGCCTCGTGAGCAGCCATCCGAGGCCGACAGCAATGGCCAGAGCGACGGCAAGGCCGCCGTAGATCGCCCAGGTCGCGATATCGATGTTGCTGTGCATGATGCCACGCGTCTCGGCATCGTCCTTGGCCTCGGTATCGATGATGGCGTCGATTGCCTCCTCGATCGGATCCATGAGGTGGTCGGCGACGCCGTCCGGCCCGACCATCCGAACCGCCTGGTTGTGCGTCAGCGGGTCTGCAGCGAGCTTCTTGCCGACCTCGATCACCTCCTGGCGGTAGCGGGTCATCGCCTGTATCGCATTGTCGACCATGCCGAGCATTGCCGCATCGTGCTCGTGAAGGGCGCGCAGCTTGTCGAGATGGGAGGCGAGCGTTCCCTGATGCTTGTCGATGCGCTCGAGGTAGTAGTTGTCGCCCGAGAGCAGATAGCCGCGATACGAATTCTCGACCCTTGCCAGCGCCAGCCGCGCAGAGAGGGCGGAGGTCGCCGCAGCCCTGGACTCCTCCTGCAGGACCTGGGACCTTTCGATGTTGGACAGATTCAAGAGCGCGGCACCGTTCATCGCCAGGATGATCGCACCGACGGCGAGGTATGAAAGCGCAAACTTGCGCGACATCTTGATGTTCTGCAGGAACAAGGCCGTTACCTCTCGTTCTATTCCACTTGCCGGCGACCGCACGTGCCGATCCCGAAACGTGCCCAGCCCTCCGATCCGAATCGTTGCGGAGGCGTCCCGTCCGGAGACAGGGCGGCCATCACGACGCGGCGATGGTTGGGGGGCGGACTCGATTCTGCGCCGAGCGGCGTCGGGTTCAAATTTGAGTTAAATGCGTAAAAGTTCGGTTACGCCGAAGCGCATCCGTGACCGATTTCCGTCGCATTCCGCGCCGGATCGGGCGGCGGACGCGAGAGCGAATCGCTCCGCCGAATCAGATGGCGAGTGCCCGCTCGACTTCGGAACGTATCTGGGCGAGCGTGAACGGCTTTTGGACGACGTCCAAGATGACGCCCGCCAGTTCGGCGGCGCGTTCGCGCTGCTCGGCATAGCCGGTCATCAGCAATATCTTCAGGCCGGGATGAGCTCGTGCGGCCCGAAGCGCCATTTCTATCCCGTCCATCACCGGCATGCGTATATCGGAGAGCACGAGATCGTAGTCGGCACCGGCGCGACCGATGCGCTCCAGCCCCGATTCACCGTCTTCCGCCGTCTCGACGGCGTGCCCGGACGCAGCGAGCGCGCGCGCCGTGAAGATCCGAACGGAATCGTCGTCCTCGACGACCAGGATCCGCGCCATCTTCCCCTCCGTCTATGCGTCGCCCCTGACGATGCCGACGAACGGCAACTCGCGGAAGGCGTGGCCGACGTCCATGCCGTAGCCGACGACGAAGTAGTCGGGGCATTCGAAACCGACGAAGTCGGCCGTCAAATCCGTCTGGCGGCGCGTGTGCTTGTCGAGCAGAACGGCGATGGAGACGCCACGCGCGCCGCGCGACAGCATCATGTCGCGGGTGAACTTCAGCGTCTTCCCCGATTCGAGGATGTCGTCGATGAGCAGCACGTCGCGGCCGGCGACCTCGTTGTCGATGTCGCGCAGCACCTTTACCTCTCCGCTGGTCGTGCCGGCGCCGTAACTGGAGATGAAGATGAACTCGACTTCCGGCGAAAGGCCGGTGTCGTGCATGGCGCGGATCAGGTCGGCGGCGAAGATGAACGATCCCTTGAGGATCGAGATGACGAGGAGGTCGTGGTAGTCGCGGGCGGCGATGTCCTTGGCGAGTTCGAGGTTTCGCCGCGCGATCGCCGAGGCGCTGAACAGCACCTCGATTTCCTTACCACGCACTACGGGCATCGCCGTTCTCCTTGAAAGCGACCGCAACGGCCCTGACCCCACTACTAGGCAGTTCGACGCGGCTGGAAAAGGCGTAGCGCCCTCCGGCCGCGACGACCTGCTCGGCTGTCCCCAGATTGTAGAGCGTCACGCGGCCGTTTGCCGCCGTCACCCTGATCTCGATCGGCGGCAGCAGGGCCGGTTCCACGCCGTCGTTGATCGCCTCGCTGTCGACGAACAGCACCTGCCGGGCGCCGGCCCTGCCGACGCGCGATTCCACCGGACCGATCCGAAGCGCGGCGTGGGCGTTGGCGACAACGCGCATTTGCGAGACGACGAGGGCATGTCCGCCCGACAGCCAGAAGGCCGCGGCGACGGCGGCGAGACCTGCCGTCCAGAAGGTCGGCCCCCCGTGCGAGGACCCGGCGGTCGGCGGCAATGCTGATCCGCGCAGCATGTCCATCCCGCCGGAAGCGGGCGATTCGGACGGGAAGACCAGCGTCGCGGTTTGGACGGTTTCCGAGCCGCGGACAATCTCGTATTCGGCGTCGACGATGTCCGCGCCTTCGGCGGCCGTGGCCCTGACGTGGCGGACGGCGGTCATTATTTCGCCGGAAACCCGGCGTGCCTTCATTTCCTCTGCCATTCGGTCCCGCGACGGCGTTCTCGTTAAGGCTCGGTAAGCCGAAATGGTTAATGTTTCGCAACCTTTCCCGGCGGCAATCCGTCGAATGGCCGATTGTTAACCGTCGGTTAACCATGGGGATCGATGGTCGGCAGAGTAGTGTACCCGGCGCATCGGGCCTTGTCGGACGCCGCAACCAGGGCCAGTCAACCGTGATCCGCTTCGAGAACGTCGGCTTGAGATACGGGATGGGACCGGAAATCCTCCGCGACATCTCGTTCCAGGTGCCGCAAGGATCGTTCCAGTTCCTCAGCGGACCGTCCGGCGCCGGAAAGACGACACTGCTCAGGCTTCTGTTCTTGTCGCTCAAGCCGACGCGTGGACTGATCACCGTCTTCGGCAAGGACCGGGCGCGGGTCTCGCCGAGGGAACTGCCGCTTCTGAGGCGGCGTATGGGCGTGGTCTTTCAGGACTTCCGCCTGCTCGACCACATGACCACCTATGAGAACGTCGCGCTGCCGCTGCGCGTGCGCGGGCGCGACGAGTCGAGCTACCGCGGAGACGTCCGCGAACTGCTGAAATGGGTCGGCCTCGGCGACCGCATGAACGCGCTTCCGCCCGTACTCTCGGGCGGCGAGAAGCAGCGCGCCGCGATCGCCCGCGCCCTCATCGAACAGCCGGAGATCCTGCTCGCCGACGAGCCGACGGGAAACGTCGATCCGCCGCTCGCCCGCCGGCTGCTGCGCCTCTTCCTCGAACTCAACCGGCTCGGCACTGCCGTCGTCATCGCCACGCACGACCTCGGCCTCATGGAACAGGTCGACGCCCGGCGGATGATTCTGGCGGGCGGGAGGCTCGAGATCCATGACTGAACATGCCGGAACGGCGGCCGACCGTGCAGTCGCGCCGAGCCTCGAGGCGGTTTCGCCGCCGCCGCGGCGGCCCACGTCGATCGTTCCGGAGCGAAGCGTGGCGGGCAACGCCCTGGTGCTGGTGATTGCCATCATGACTTTCCTGTCGTGCCTGACGCTCGGCGCCGTCACCCTCGTGCGCGAAGCGGCGAACACCTGGCAGACCCAGATAGCGCGCGAGGCCACGATCCAGATCAAGCCGGCAGACGGCCTCGACATGGAGGCCGCACTCGATACCGCCCTGCGGCTCGCGCAGGGGTTCGCCGGCGTGAAGTCGGCCAGGATCGTCGACCGCGACGCCACGGCCAGGCTTCTCGAGCCATGGCTCGGCAGCGGCGTCGACCTCGATGAACTGCCGGTGCCACGCCTCGTGATCGTCACGATCGACCAGAACAACCCGCCCGACTATGCGGCGATGCGGGCGATGCTGACGGCCGAACTGCCGAGCGCCTCCGTCGACGACCACCGTACCTGGATCGACCGGCTCGTCGCCATGGCGCGGACCACCGTGACCATTGGCGCTGCCGTGCTTGCGCTCATGCTGGCGGCGACCGTCCTTTCTGTTGTCTTCGCCACGCGCGGCGCGATCGCCGGTAACGGCCACATCATCGACGTGTTGAGCTTCGTCGGCGCCGACGCCCGATTCATCGCTGCCGAGTTCCGCCGGCACTTCCTCGTGACCGGCGTGAAAGGGGCCGCTGCCGGCGGGTTCGCCGCCGTCCTGGTGTTCGCCGGCTTCGCCTGGTGGTCGACCTCCAACATGGCGACGCCCCAGGCGGACCAGGCAACGGCACTGTTCGGCAACTTCGCGATCGGCGCCGCGGGCTATGCCGGCGTCGTGCTCGTGGTCCTCGCCGTCGCGGCGCTGACGGCCGCGACATCACATGTCACGGTGCTGAGATATCTCGCCACGATCGAACAGCGGCCTGTCGAGCCTTGAGGCGATCACGGATGGCTAAAAGCTGTAACCACAAGTTCCGGCCGCGGATAAATCGACTGTTTCCTCGGCCCGCGGGCGCGATACGATAGGCCCATGACGGGACAGGACCAGATAATCGGCCCGACCGGCGGGGGTGAGGAATGCACGGCGAAGGCCGGATCCCGGCGTCGGCGGTCGGCCGTCGCTGCGGCCTTGGTCACTGCGCTCATCGCCCTCTTCGGATTCGCCGGCGGTTTTGCCTGGTTCGCAAGCCATGTCTCCGGCCTGGCGACGCCCGCCGATCCGGGCAATGCCGATGCTATCATCGTACTGACAGGAGGCCAGTCGCGCCTCGGCGCGGCATTCGACCTGCTCGAATCGGGCAAGGGACGGCGCCTGCTGATCAGCGGAGTCAATCCGGCGGCACGTGACGAGGACATCCGCGCCGCAGCCGGCGCCGGCAAGGAACTGTTCTCCTGCTGCGTCGACATCGACCACGCCGCGCTCGACACGATCGGCAATGCCGAGGAAGGCGCAAAATGGGCAGCCAACCACGATTTCGACCGCATCATCGTGGTGACCAACAACTATCATATGCCGCGCAGCCTGCTGGAGATGCGACGCTATCTCGCGGACACGGAACTGGTTCCCTATCCGGTAGTCAACACGCCGCTCGGCAATGGCGGCTGGATGACCAAGCCGGACGCCCTGCGCGTCCTGTTCACCGAATACACGAAGTACGTCGCGGCTCTCGTCCGCGGTGTGGTTCCGCGCAGATCCGCCGACGAATCCGTGTCCTTGGCAAAGGCCGCCGATCGCTGACACGCCGATTTTGCTTTTGCGCGGTCATGGTGTAACCAGCGGACAGCCCATCCGCCCGGTACCCAGATGCTGTACATCCGTTCGCTGGCGTTCAACGTCGCCTTCTACATCAACCTTGTCGGCCAGATGTTCTTCTGGATGCCGTTCTATTTCCTTGCCGAACGCCGGCGCGCCTGGCTCGTGCCCAAGGCCTGGGTTCGCTCGAGTCTGTGGCTGCACCGCGTCATCGCCGGCACCAACATGGAAATCACCGGCGTCGAGAACCTGCCCGAAGGGTCCTACATCCTCGCGCCGAAGCACCAGTCGTTCTGGGACGCGATCGCCTTTCTGCCCTACATCCCCGACGCGCTCTACATCCTCAAGCGCGAACTGACGTGGATACCCTTCTTCGGCTGGTACATCTGGAAGATGCGCATGATCCCGGTCGACCGGGGCAGCCGATCGAAGGCGTTGCGCGCCGTTGTCGCGGCGACGAAGGCGGAGATGGGGCGGAACGCGCGCCAGTTGATCATCTACCCTGAGGGCACACGCCGGCCGCCGGGCGCCGAACCGGCCTACAAATGGGGTATCGTCGAGATCTACGGCGAACTCGGCGTTCCCGTCGTCCCGGTCGCCCACGTTGCCGGGCTCTACTGGCCGCGTCGCAAGTTCCTCCGCTATCCCGGAACGATCAAGGCCGCCTTCCTGCCGGCGATCCCGGCAGGGCTGCCCAAGGAGGAGTTCATGGCGCGGCTCGTCGAAGAGACGGAAAAGGCGTGCGATGCCTTCCTCGTGGAAGCCGCCACCGGTCCCAATCCCCCGCCCCTGCCGCCATCGGCGCGCAAGCGGCTGAACGAACTGGGCATCTCCCTGTAGGGCGCGAAGTCTCCGTTGCCGAGCGGGAGCGGCCCGCTGAATGGCGCATGCCGATGTTCCAGCTTCGGGGACAATGTAAACGGTTGTATGAGCGCCGACACCGAGAATTCGCGCTGCCATCGCGGACCTCGGCTCTTCTTGAAGTAACTATTGACTTGAACGGCACCGCGGAAAGACATTGCCGCGACATTGCTCGATTCTCGCAAGTCTGACGCGAGGACTCCGGGAGACGGGGACATCCCGATCAACCAGCCGGAAGGGATCGATGGACGACGTCGCCGCGCTGTCGCTGAGGTTCAAGAAGGCCGACGAACGGCCCGACATGCAGCGGATCGCGCGATGGTCCGGCATCGTCTGCGAGCATACGCGCATTTCCCATCAGAGCGACTATGCATTCGCGTTCAGCGGACCGACCCATTACCTGGCCCTTCACGACCTGGTCCTGGCCGACGGCAGCATGCTGGTCGACGACCTCAAGCCGATCCCCGGCGGCGACCTGCGCAACAAGATGACCTATGTCCCGCCGCACTGTTCGATCACCGGGTGGGCGAGCCCGATCGACCGCACCAACAGCTTCACCGTGCTGTATTTCGATCCCGCCGCTATCGCGGAGGAGACCGAGCGCCTCTACAGCAGCGCCGACCATGCGCCGCTGATCTACTTCGACGACACGGCGCTGCGCTCGACACTGCTCAAGCTCCAGGGGGTGCTGACCGACGACACCGCCGACGACGGTCTCTACGCCGAAACGCTCGGCCTGCTCGCCGCGATCGAACTCCAGCGCCTGCAATCGCGGGGACTGCCGGAATCGGTGAGGAATCGCACCGGCGGTCTCTCCGCCGGTCAGGAAAAACTGGTTCGCGAATTCATCGAGGACCGGTTGGGCGAAGAGATCCGCCTTGACGATCTTGCCGGCGTGGCTCGGCTCAGCCGATTCCATTTCGCCCGCGCCTTCAAGGCGACGCTTGGGGAACCGCCACATCGCTATGTCATGAAGCGGCGCATCGAGCGGGCGAAGGATCTCCTCGTCCGGACATCGCTGCCGGTCAGCGAAATCGCAGCCGCCACCGGTTTCCGCAGCGCCAGCCAGTTCAACCGCGCCTTCAGGGAACTCGTCGGGGTCACGCCGAGCATATGCCGGCGTACGACGGTCGGTGCCTGAACGGCGCGGGAACTTGTCCCTTCAAGCTGCCTGGCGCGCAACGATCCGTCCGACCTCCTCCAGCCAGTGGTCGCGGATCCCCAGCGCCTCGAGATGGGCGATGGTCGAGGTGACGTAATCCTCGTTCGCGCCGGATATGCCGACCGCGCCGGCGACGGTCGCGGCCGCCTCCCCGGGGTTAAGGTGGCCGGCATACTGCCTGTGCGTCCTGTCGACGACGTAGCAGAGCGCCTCGACCAGATCCCCGCCGGCCAGGCGGACCGGCAGGAGCCGCTCCATATAGACGCTCGTGACGAGTTCGCGCCGCCGCAGGTAGTCCACCACCTCCTCGCGCAGTTCACCAGGCACCCGGTAGGCGAGTCCGACGCAGGAGCCGCCCCTGTCGAGGCCGAGCACAAGGCCCGGACGCTGCTCCGTGCCCCTGTGGACCCAGGAATAAACGCAGAGCGCCCGATGATAGCCGTGCAAGCGCGCCCGGCGCGTCTCGATATGGGCAAAACCGGGACGCCACATCAACGAGCCGTAGCCGAAAACCCAAAAATCGCCCATATCGCACCGCATCCAGCCGATGCGGCCCGGCCGCATCGCCGTTGCCCTAGCGAGACCCGCAGCATGACGTCAAGCGAAGCCCGACGCCCGAAGGGCAACCGCAAGTTCCTTTGGCTGACCGTCTTCATCGTGCTGCTGTTCGGCGGCTACAGCGCCGGCTGGTTCTACGTCGCCGACCGGGTGAAGGCCGAAGTGGCGACTGCCGTCGCGCGGATGAACCGCGGCGACATTCGCCTCGAATGCGACAACCCTCAGGTCGGCGGGTTCCCCTTCCGCATTGGCGTGTCCTGCGATCATGTGGGCTACGAGGACGGTTCGCGCCAGCTCCGGGCCTCTGCGAGCGGCTTTCGCTCGCTCGCCCAGGTCTACCAGCCAACCCGCGCGCTCGCGGAGCTCGACGGCCCACTGTACCTCACGGCGCCGGGGGTGGGTTCGATCCGTCTCGACTGGGAAAGGCTGCGCGCCAGCGTCCGAGTTGCCACGCCGCTGCCCGAAAGAGTGTCGGTGGAAGCAGAGGGCCTGAAGGGAACCTCGGACGCGCCCGGCTCGGCTGCCGTCGCGCTTTTTGCCGCCGACAGGACCGAAGGGCATCTCCGCCCCAACGGGGCCGACATCGACTGGGCGGGCAGCTTTGCCGGACTGACCATTGATCCCGGCGTCGTCGATGGACGGATCCTGCCGGCGATGAACGGCAGCGGCGAGGCGACGTTGAAGAACGGCGTCGCGCTTGTCCGGAGCCGACCGAAGTCGCTGCGCGGCCAGGCCGTCGACATCGCCGAGCTCAACCTCGCCTCGGGCGACGCCGCCGTTTCGATTCGCGGTCCCGTCTCCGTTGCCGAGGACGGATTGATCGACGCCGACCTCGTCGTCACGATTCGCGATCCGATGGCGGTGGCCGACATTCTCGCTAACGCCTTTCCGGAACGGAAGGGTCCGATCCGGCAAGGCTTCATGGGGCTCTCCCTGCTCGGCAACGAGCCGTCGATGCCGCTGAAGATCGTGCGCGGCAGGGCTACGCTCGGCTTCATTCCGCTGGGCGAGATCCGGCCGCTGAGATAAGGCCGTTCCGAAACGGCGCGGTCACCTCGGCCCGGGCGTCCATCCGGGGGTGGCGAGTTCGAAACTGGCGAAGTCGAATCCCGGCGCCACCGTGCAGCCGACCAGCGTCCAGTCGCCGAGGCTGCGCGCCGTCTGCCACCAGTTCGCCGGCACGAGGCCTTGCGGCCGTTCGCCGGCGAGGATGTCCGGACCGAGGCGCATCGTCTCCACCGTTCCGCCGTCTTCGCAGACCGACAGCGAGAGCGGTGCGCCGGCGTGATAGTGCCAGACCTCGACGGCATCGACGACGCGGTGCCAGGCGGAAACGTCACCCCTTTCCAGCAGGAAATAGATCGCCGTCGAATGGCCGCGCGGCCCGCCGGCCGCATCGCGGAACGTCTCGACGTACCAGCCTCCCTCCGGATGGCGTTGCATGCCGAGCGCGGCGACGATTTCGGAGGACGTCATCTCAGAAGACATCCTTGCGCTTGCGGATCTCGGCGAAGACCTCGGCGTCGCCCGCCCCCTCCATGCCAAGGTTGCGGCGGATCGCCGGATCGTGCCAGCGCAGGAATGGATTGGTCGAAAGCTCCTCGCCGATGGTGGTCGGCAGCGTCGGCTCGCCGCGCTCGCGCTGCGCTTCGATACGCCGGGCGCGTTCCTTGAGCGCGGAGTTGGTCGGGTCGACGCTCAGTGCGAAGCGCGCGTTGGCGAGCGTGTACTCGTGACCGCAATAGACCTTCGTGGCGAGGGGCAGCGCCGCGAGTTTCTTCAGCGATTCGTACATGACCGGAGGCTTCGCCTCGAACAGGCGCCCGCAGCCAAGCGCGAACAGCGTGTCGCCGACAAAGGCGATCCCCGCCGCCGGGAAATGGTAGGTGACGTGGCCCGCCGTATGGCCCGGCGTGGCGATGACGCGCACGGTCTCGCCGCCGAAGGCGAACGTATCGCCGTCCGCGACCGTCCGGTCGATGCCGGGGATCTTCGAAGCCTCCGCAGCCGGACCGACGACGGTCAGGCCGAACCGTTGCTTGAGGGCGAGGTTCGCCTCGACGTGGTCGCCATGGTGATGGGTCGTCAGGATATGCGTCGGCTTCCATCCGGTCCGCTCGATCGCGGCGAGGATGGCGGCTTCCTCAGGCGCATCGATCAGCGCCGTCTGGCCGGTCTTCGGGTCGTGTACAAGAACGCCGAAATTATCGCTCCGGCACATGAACTGGTCGATCTGCAACGTCATGGCGAACTCCCGTGGAAGGCCGGAATCTAGATCAGATTCGCGCGGGATTGTACCTCGCGAAATACCGGATAGCGCTCCGTCAGGGGGCTCCGTCGCCGCCTGTCGGATGTCGGGTCGCTGCTTCACACTGACGCCGCATTTTCCGTGTGCAAGAGGGCCGGGGGAACTCGTGCATCGTGGAGCCGGTGCTTTCGTCATTTGGAGACGCCATGGCAGGTCTTGCCCAATTCCTCCTGCTCACCGCAATGGTCATCACCGTGACGCCGCCGAAGGACGCGCCGGGCGGCGGCATCGACGACGACGCGGCGGCCTTTTATGGCGAGTATGTCGTTTCCTTCTACGGACTGCCGGTGGCGAGTTCCACCTTCCGCAGCAGCTTCCGGGACGGACGCTTCGCCATGGAGGGCACGCTGTCGAGCGCCGGCCTGGCGCGAATCTTCGACAGTACGACTGCATCGGTTGCGGTCAATGGCCGCTTCTCCGGCCGCAACCCGCGCCCTGACGGATATGCGGTCTCCTATACCAGCGGTGGCAAGGACAAGCGCACGGCCCTCTCGTTTTCCGGCAGCGGTGTCTCCCGCGTCGTCAACGAGCCGCCACTGAAGAAGCGCGACAAGGACTGGGTTCCCGTCACGGCCAAGCACCTCGCGTCCGTAACCGACCCGGTCTCGGCCGTTCTCGTCCGCGCCTCGGACCCCGACGACGTCTGCGGCCGTACCCTCAGTGTCTTCGACGGCGAGTTGCGCGCCGATCTCAGGCTTGGCGCCAGCCAGCGGGTAAGTGTCGAAATCGGCGCCTACAACGGCGAGGCGGTCACCTGCGAGGCCCGCTTCGTTCCGGTCGCCGGCTACCGCCCCGGCAACAAGTCGATCGCGTGGTTGCGCGATCACGGGGCGATCACGGTGACGTTTGCACCGCTCGGCAAAACGGGCATATATGCGCCCGTCCACGCCACCGTCGGCACGCAGATCGGAACGATAACCCTCTACGCGCGGCGGCTGGAGGCACGGGAATAGGGACGGCCCGCCGGCGCGTCCCGACAGGGGACGAGGATGGGACGCGCTACGCTGATCGGCTTTGCCGCTGTCGCCATGTGGGCGATGCTGGCGCTGTTCACCGACGCGTCGGGCAAGGTGCCGCCGTTCCTGCTGTCGGCGCTCACCTTCGCCATCGGCACGCTCGTTGGCCTCGCCATCCGCGTCTTGGCGCCGCCGCGAGAACCCGTCGTGATCCCCCTCCAGGTGTGGGTGATCGGCATTGCCGGCCTTTTCGGCTACCACTTCTTCTATTTCACCGCCCTCCGCCATGCGCCGGCCGTCGAGGCGAGCCTGATCGCCTATCTGTGGCCGCTGCTGATCGTGGTCGGCTCGGCCCTGATGCCGGGCGAGCGCCTGCAGTGGCACCATGTTGCCGGCGCCGCGCTCGGTCTTGCCGGCACCGCGCTGATCGTCACCAAGGGCAGCGGCGTCGCCTTCGACGGGCAGTATGCCTTCGGCTACCTGATGGCCGGCGTCTGCGCCTTCGTCTGGTCGGCCTATTCGCTGTTGTCGCGCCGTTTCCCCGAGGTGCCGACCAGCGTCGTCACATGGTTCTGCGCGGCGACGTCGGTGTTGTCGCTGCTCTGCCACCTGCTGCTCGAGGAGACGGTACTGCCGCAAACGCCGGGAGAATGGCTGGCGGTAGCAGGCCTCGGCCTGATGCCGGTGGGGGCGGCCTTCTACGCTTGGGACGTCGGCGTGAAGAAGGGCAACATCCAGGTTCTGGGCGCCGCGAGCTACGCGGCACCGCTGCTTTCGACGCTGGCGCTGATCGTCACCGGCTACGCCGAGCCTGCGCCGGCAATCCTCGCCGCCTGCGTCCTGATAACGTCCGGGGCGGTGCTGGCAGCGAAGTCCATGCTGTTCCGGCGCCGGGCGCCCGAGACGGCCGGCGCCCAGCGCGAAAGGATTTCCGCATGATGCCGTTCCCGGGTGGTATCGAGGAGACCGCGAATGCGACGCTCCTGTTCTCCTTCGCTGCCGGCGTGTTCTATCTCTTCATCGTCGAAGCCCGCGTCTCGCTGGCGCGCTCGGCGATCAAGACCGCGTCGATCCTCCTTCTCGCCATGCTGTCGGCGGTGCGCGGTGGCCCCCTCCTGCTCACCGGCGGGCTTCTGCTGTCGTCAGCCGGCGACGCCTTCCTGTCGCGCAACGGCGAGCGTGCCTTCATGGGTGGGCTGGCGAGCTTCCTGGTCGCGCATCTCTGCTACATCGCGCTGTTCTCGCTCGCCGGCGGCGGCTTCGCGCTTCTGCTCGTCGACCTCTGGCGTACGGTGGTCGCCGTGCTGATGGCGGGCTCCGTGCTCGCCATGATGATCGTGCTCCTGCCCCGCGTCGGCCCGTCTTTGCGCCTGCCGGTGCTGGTCTACGGCCTGGCGATCCTGACGATGGGGTTGTCGGCGCTGACGCTCGACAACTACTGGATCCTCGCCGGTGCCATCCTGTTCATGGCGTCGGACGCCATTCTCGCCACCGAACGCTTCCTCACCTCCGGCGTGTCGCCGAACAGGCTCGCCATGCGCATTGCGGTATGGGTCGCCTATTATGCGGCCCAGCTCACCATCACGCTCGGCGTGCTCCTGGCGTAGGCGTCCTCAGTTCGAGGCGGCCCCGGCTTCGGCCGGTTCCTCGGCTGCTGTTCCTTTCGGCTGCACAACGGCCTGGCGGCCGAAGTCGGCGGCGTCGGTGTCCTGGCCGGCCTCTATGATCGAGCGGCGGATCGCCCGGGTGCGCGTGAAGAGGTCGAACAACTTGTCACCATCGCCCCAGCGGATGGCACGCTGCAGCGAGGAGAGATCCTCCGAGAAGCGGGCCAGCATCTCCAGGATGGCATCCTTGTTGTGCAGGCAGACGTCGCGCCACATGGTCGGGTCGGAAGCCGCGAGGCGGGTGAAGTCCCGGAAGCCCGAAGCCGAGTACTTGATCACCTCCGACTTTGTCACCGTTTCCAGGTCGTCGGCCGTGCCGACGATGTTGTAGGCGATGATGTGTGGCAGGTGGGAGACGATGGCGAGTGTCTTGTCGTGATGCGCGGCGTCCATCGTGTCGATGTTTGAGCCGCAGCGGCGCCAGAATTCCGAAAGTTTTTCGAGCGCTTGGGGATCCGTGCCCGGCAGCGGCGTGAAGATGCACCAGCGATTCTTGAACAGGTCGGCGAAGCCGGCGTCCGGACCCGACTTCTCGGTGCCGGCCAGCGGGTGACCGGGGATGAAGTGTACGCCTACGGGAATGTGCGGCTGCATCTGCGCGATCACCGAGGCCTTTGTCGAGCCGACGTCGGTGACGATGGCGCCCCTCTTCAGCGCCGGCGCGATCGCCTTCGCCACCTCCTCCGACGAGCCGACCGGCACCGACACGATGACCAGGTCCGCGTCGCGGACGGCGTCGGCCATGTCGGTCGTATAGCTGTCGCCGAGTCCGAGTTCCTCGGCGCGGGCCAGCGTCGCCACGCTGCGGGTGGCGATCGAGACGTGGTCGGCGAGGTTCTCGCGGCGGATGACGCGGGCGAGCGAAGAGCCGATCAGCCCGATACCGATCAGGGCGATCTTTTTGAACAGGATTTCTGACATCTTCAGGCCTTCAGGAATTCCGCGAGTGCGGCGACGACGCCGCGGTTGGCGTCCTCGCTGCCGATCGTCATGCGCAGCGCGTTGGGAAAGCCGTAGGCCGTCACCCGGCGCAGGATGAAGCCGCGGGCGGAGAGGTATTCGTCGGCCAGCGCCGCCGAGTGCTTCGCCGCGTCGGGGAAATGGATCAGGATGAAGTTGCCGACGCTGGGCGTCACCCGCAGCCCGAGTCTGCCGAGCTCGGCGGTCACCCAGCCGAGCCACCGGCCATTGTGGGCGACGGAACGCTCGACATGGCCGCGGTCGCGCATCGCCGCGACGCCCGCCTCGATGGCGATGGCGTTGACGTTGAACGGGTCGCGCACCCGTTCCAGCGCGTCGACGATCGCCGCCGGCGCGTAGATCCAGCCGATCCTCGCTCCGCCGAGGCCGTGGACCTTGGAGAAGGTGCGCGTCATGACGACGTTGCCTGAGCCCGAAACCAGCTCGACGCCGGCCTCGTAGTCGTTGCGGCGCACGTACTCGGCATAGGCCGCGTCGATGACCAGCAGAACGTTGCCCGGCAAAGCGGCGTGCAGGCGGCGTACCTCGTCGATCGGCAGGTAGGTGCCGGTCGGGTTGTTCGGATTGGCGAGGAATACGATCCTGGTGCGCGGCGTCAGCGCCGCAAGGATGGCGTCGACATTCGCGGTCTCGGCGCTCTCGCGCGCTGCGACCGGCGTGGCGCCGACGCTCTGGATGTAGATCTTGTAGGCGAGAAATCCGTGCTCGGTGTAAATTCCCTCGTCGCCTTGTCCGACATAGATGCGGGTGAGGAGCGCCAGAGCCTCGTCCGAACCGTTGAAGCACATGATGTTGGCGACGTTGAGCCCGTGCGTCTCGGCGATCGCCTCACGCAGCCGCCTGGCGGCGCCGTCGGGATAGAACTCCATACGCTCGGCCGCGGCTTTCGCCGCCTCAATGGCGGCTGGCGAGGCGCCGAGCGGGTTCTCGTTCGACGACAATTTGTGGACCCTGGCCACACCGGCCGGGGCGGCGCTCTTACCGGGCACGTAGGCGTCGATGTCCATCACGCCGGGGCGGGGCTGCGGGCGAAGCTCGATGTTCATTGCGGTCGTCCTGCTCGAGGGCCCTCGCGGGCGGTGAGCCTCTATCAAGCTTTCGCCGTTGACGCAAAGGGCGACCGGGCCTAAAAGCGGGCGGGTTCCGTGGTGATTTGGCCGGTCGGCTTGCAGCCACGTTAAACAAGTCGCTAAAGGGCCGTTCGACGCAAATCCGCTGGACCGGCCGCGATATCGCCGCCGGTCTTTGTTTTGGAGTTTGCGCCAATGCCGATCAAGATCCCCGACAATCTTCCAGCACGTGACATACTCGTGCGCGAAGGCGTGTCCGTCATGGACGAGCGGACGGCGCTGCGCCAGGACATCAGGCCGCTGCAGATCGGGCTCCTCAACCTCATGCCCAACAAGGTGCGTACCGAGGCGCAGTTCGCGCGGCTGATCGGAGCGACCCCGCTGCAGGTCGAACTGACCCTGGTTCGAATCGGAACGCACAAGGCCAAGAACACGTCCGAAGACCATCTCATCACCTTCTACCGGACATGGGAGGAGGTCTCCGACCGTCGATTCGACGGCTTCATCGTCACCGGCGCGCCGATCGAGCTGCTGCCCTTCGAGGAAGTGACCTATTGGCAGGAGATGACGCGCATCTTCGACTGGACGACATCGAACGTTCATTCCTCCTTCTTCATCTGCTGGGGCGCGATGGCCGCCGCCTGGCACTTCCACCGCGTGCCGAAGTACACGCTCGAAAAGAAGGCATTCGGTGTCTATCGCCATCGCAACCACGCGCCCGCCTCGCCCTACCTCGCCGGCTTCTCGGACGATTTCGCGATTCCCGTGTCGCGCTGGACGGAGGTGCGGGCGGCCGACATCCGTCCCGAGTCGGGCCTCGAACTGCTCATGGAATCGGACGAGACCGGCCCTTGCCTACTGGCGGAGAAGACCGGCAACCGGCTCTACATGTTCAACCACATCGAGTACGACTCCACCTCGCTCAAGGAGGAGTACGAACGCGACGTGGCGGCCGGCGTACCGATCGCCGTCCCGCACGGATACTATCCAGACGACGATCCGTCGCGCCCGCCGCTCAACCGCTGGCGATCGCACGCGCACCTTCTGTTCGGCAACTGGATCAACCAGGTCTATCAGACCACGCCCTACGATATCGTCAGGATCGGCGCCGCGGCTGAACCGGCGCTGTCGCGCACCGGGACGTAGTTCGCGCGCCGGCTACGGCGCGGGCATCGATCGGGCGCGAGACTATCCCTTTGTCCCGCCGCCGGGTTCCGGGTCCGGGGCGAAGCGATCGTCGCGTTCCCCCTTGGAGCAGTCGAGCGGCTGGCGCGCCGACGCGGGAACCGTCACGGCGGGTGTCCCGCTCACCTCGAGGATCAGCTTGCGCCGGATCGCCGTGGCGAACTCGGAAATGCCGTTCACGGGGAGCACGAAGGAGCCCGGCCCTCCCGTCACGCACTCCGCATAGTAGCGGTCGAGGTCGCGGAAGGTACGCGACGGACTGACGAGGATGGGCAGGCCGTTCACGGTGATTCCCCGCGCCACCGCGGCGTCGCGGGCAAGATCGACAGGCGCGCCCTTGTTGTTCGGACCATCGCCCGAGACGTCGACGACGAGACGGTCGCCGGCGAGGCCGTTGCCGTCGAACAGCGTGGTCGCGTAAGCGATCGCTGCGGAGATCGAGGTGCCAAGCGTCCGACCGCGTTCCGTCGCGGGGATCGCGGCGGCGAAGGCTGCGGCGCTTTCCGGTCCGTCGACGATCCGCCAGTCGACCCTCGACGCCTCGTGGATCGCGTCAGACCACTCGAAGTAGGTAAGCGCGATACGGCCATGGATGCCTGAACGGACGGCTTCGGAGAAGGCGGGATCGGTCAGCGCCGCGATGTAGCCTGCCCTCTGCAGCGCGCGTTCGCTCTCGTCCATCGAGCGCGAGACATCGACGGCAAGCACGAGTTCGACATCGACAGCGATCAAACCGCCGGCCGCCGAGGGATCGACGAAGGCGCAGCCGACGCAGGTCAGGATTGCATGAAGCATCCGTCCGTTTCCCGTTGCCCGACCGTATATGCCATCCAATCACGGCGAAATCTGAGCGGAGGATGCACCGGCGCCCGGCCGGTCACGGAGCAGCCGGTCTGCGGGCGGCGCCCGTCGCTGCGCCTTGCGGCGCGAAGACAGGCACGAATACCCGGCGCGATGCGCGTTGCGCCACCGGAACACCCTGGTATAGCCGCTTCTGCGCCTCGACGATGATCACGCCCGAGAACATCGGCCAGAACCTGCGTCCGGTGCTCTCCATAAAGCGGTGCGACTGCAGGAGCCAACGACGGCGCGACGGCGGGAAGAGCAGGGCCTCCGACCATGCCGCCGGCGTGAAGTTCGTCTCGCGCAGCAGGTCCGTGAGCTGGACGCGGGAGAAAGGTCGCCCTTGACCGAAGGGCGTGTGTTCGAAGCGCGCCCAGATGCCGCGCCGGTTGGGTACGACGATGACCACGCGCCCGGCCGGCGACAGTACCCGCCAGACCTCGTTCAGCGTCTCGCGCGGATTTTCCGCATGCTCGAGGGAATGGACCAGCAGAATCCGGTCGATGGAGGAATCGAACAGCGGCAGCTCCTCGTCGAAGACCAGCGCCGTTGCGCACGGACCGCCGGGCGGCCACGCGACGGCTCCTTGCGTCGCCGGCATGAAGGCTAGGACGCGCTCGGCGTCGGCGCCGAAACGCTCCAGCCAGGGAAGCGCATAGCCGAGGCCGACCAGTCGCTCGTTGGGGAGTGCCGCCCAGATCGCCGACAGCGCCTGCGTGATCGACCGCTCGGCGAGCCGGCCGAGCAGCGAGGAGTAGAACGCGCGCAGGTCGACGATGTCGGAGTGCATGGCAGCGGACGGTAGCGGCCGGCGCCGGCCGACGCAAGGAAGGGACGTGCGACGGCCGGAACCGGAGCCGAACCAATTCGCCGGGGACGAAAAAGCCCGGCCCCCGCCCGACATCGCTCTCGCAGTGGCAGGTGGCTCTCGTCCGCGGAATCCGATGTCGCGACGTGAAGGTGGTGGAAGCGAAACCGATGCCGCAAAGAAGCGAGGCCCGGGATAGACGGTCTTTTCGTCGGCCGGTTCGTCGAGTCCGGAACCCCGCAAGAACCGCGAAAAGAGCTTGCGCTTGACGCCCACGCCAAATGCAACTATGGAACGCCGACTTTTCCATGAGGCCGCATGACGAGACCGCGCGCCGTACTCAGGCGCGTCTCGATCGATTTGGCCCAGAAGACCGAAGGTACGCGAACATGTCCCGCGCTTGTGAACTGACCGGCAAGGCCGTGCTGACCGGCAACAATGTGAGCCACGCCAACAACAAGACCAAGCGTCGCTTTCTGCCGAATCTGGTCAGCGTCACGCTGATGTCGGAGGCCCTGAACCAGAACGTGCGTCTGCGCATCTCGGCGAACGCGCTGCGCTCGGTCGAGCATCGCGGCGGCCTCGATGCCTTCCTCGTTAAGGCAGACGAGACGGAGCTGTCCCAGCGCGCCCGCCTGCTGAAGAAGCAGGTCGCCAGGAAGCTCGCCGAACAGACTGCTTGATCCCTTCGGGGGCGGGGGACGACCGCCTTCCCGAGACCGTCGGCCTTCGCGGCCGCGGTCTCACTGGTTCCATCACCCAGGATAAAAAAATGCAATCTTCCGCCCGCTTCCTGCCTTTCGTGGCGGCCATGGCGCTCGTCGTGGTCGCGTCCAACATACTGGTCCAGTTCCCCGTCCAGGGTCGGTTCGGTGCCTTGAATCTGGCCGACCTCCTCACCTGGGGCGCGTTCACGTACCCCTTCGCCTTCCTCGTCACCGACCTCGCCAACCGCCGCTACGGCCCGGCCGTCGCGCGTCGCATCGTCTTCGTCGGATTCATGGCCGCAGTGCTCTGCTCGATCGTCGTGCCGCCGCTTCTCTTCCGTTTCGGCATGATCGAGTTCGAAACCGCCGCCGACCGGCTGGTGCGCATAGCCGCAGCGTCGGGCACGGCTTTCCTGGTCGGACAGCTGCTCGACGTGTCGGTGTTCAACCGGCTGCGGCAGCAGGCCTGGTGGCGCGCGCCGGTCCTGAGTTCGCTGTCGAGTTCGGTGATCGACACGGCGATCTTCTTCTCGATCGCCTTTGCCGCCGCCTTTGCCTTCGTCGGGCCGGACGACGCGTTCGCGCTGGAGAGCGCCCCCCTGCTCGGCATCATCGGCGTCGAGACCGCGCGCTGGGTTTCGTGGGCGATCGGCGACCTCGGGGTGAAGCTCTTGATGGCCGTGGTCGCCCTCATTCCCTACAGACTTGTTGCCGCGCGATGGAGCCGGCCGGCGTTGGCCTGACCGGTGATCTCCTGGGAACAGCTCGATGCAGCGAGGCTGCCCGGCGGCGGCGAATTGCGGCTGAAACGCCGCGGCACCGAATTCTCGATCATGCTCGGCTCGAACGAGTTGATGAACAGCCGGCTCAGCGGCTCCGAGGAGGCGCTGGCCACGCTTGCTGCCGCCAGGATCGCAGGCCGAGTGACTCCGCGTTTGCTGATCGGCGGTCTGGGCATGGGTTTCACCCTGCGCGCGGCGCTTGCCGCCCTCGGCATGGAAGCCCGGATCGAAGTGGCGGAACTCGTCCCCGAAGTGATCGCCTGGGCGCGCGGGCCGATGTCGGAAATCTTCGCCGGCTGCCTCGACGACCCGCGGGTTGCTGTCCGCGAGGACGACGTCGCGGCGATGATCAACGCCGCTACGGCTGACTTCGACGCAATCCTTCTCGACGTCGACAACGGCCCGGAGGGCCTGACCGTCGCCACCAACGACCGCCTCTATGACCACGGTGGCCTCGCCGCGATCCGCCGGGCGCTGAAACCCGGGGGCGTTCTCGGCGTCTGGTCGCAGGGACCCGACGGCCGTTTCTCGCGCCGGCTGCGCGACAGCGGCTTCGTTGTCGAGGAAATGAAGTCTCGCGCCGGTCGCGGCCGCGGCGCCCGCCACGTCATCTGGCTGGCGACGAACGGTGCAGCCAGGGATCGCTGACGGAAGTGTCGGGGCGGAACCGCATAGCCGACCCTCAATCCTCGTGCAGGCGGAATTCCAGATAGAGGTTGCGCTGCAGCATGGAGTGGTTGTCGTCGGACATCAGCGATACCATGACGGCTCCGTCGGCGCGCTGCCAGACGTCCATCGCCTCCATGTTGTCGATCTGATACCCCATGTCGGCGCTCATCAGCACCGGCCCGTCGGCGACAGCGCCCTTCGAGATCGATTCGCCGTAGATGCGCCGCAGGCGCATCGCGACGCCGTCGGCCATCGTGAAGCGCCGCTCCAGCAGCAGGAGGTCGCCGTCCGGCAGGAAAGCGCCGTCGGTGATGTCGAAGTCGCCCTCGCGCCTCACCGTGAAGATACCCTTGTTCGGCCCCTCGATAATCGCGGCGAAGACGTTGCCCTGCCTGTCGATCGACCGCTCGGAAACGATCACCAGGCCGCCCTCGTGCTGGCCGTAGGGATGCGCCCGCGTCACCGTCTCGAAGCCCTTGTTCTGGCGGAGTTCATAGGCCGGCACCAGGAACGGCACCTCCTTGAACGGCGGCCCCATGCCGGCCGGATCGATGCGGTACTGGGCGATTCGATGGTTGCGCTCGAAGCCGACGGTGGCAATGCCGTCCCTGACGTCGAGCCCCTCGGCGTCGACTTCCCACTTGCGGTCGACCGTCGCGCCGCTCCCGTCGACCATCTGCTGCATGCGGAACCGCGCGACGCCCGAAGGGCGTCCGTCCGCGTCGCGCTCGATCGCGCCGAAGAACCAGAATCCCGTATCGGCGACGCCGATGAAATCGCCACCGGGATCGAGGAAGCGGAACGATGACAGAGCGCCGAAGTCGCCGGTCGGTGACGTCATCTCCAGCCCCCCGACGAACTCCAGCGGTCCGAAATTCTTCTCCGAGCTGCCGATACGGAACTGGGCGATCGGCCGGGCCGACACCTCGACCGCCTCGACGGGCGCACCCGCCCGGACCGGTGCGACCGGGCCGGCCAGCCCCACGACCAAGGCCGCGAGCAGGTTGCGGGCACGGCTCGGCAAACCGCTCATCCGGCGCGCCTTATGCCGACGCGTCGCGTTTCCTCGGCGAACAGCGCCGCCAGTTGCTCGGTCATGGCGCCTGCCAGTTCCTCCGCGTCGACGATGGTGACGGCGCGGCGATAGTAGCGGGTGACGTCGTGACCGATGCCGATGGCCAGCAGCTCGACCGGCGAGCGCGTCTCGATCAGCTCGATGACGGCGCGCAGGTGCCGCTCGAGGTAGTTGCCCGGATTGACGGAAAGCGTCGAATCGTCGACCGGCGCGCCGTCCGAGATCATCATCAGGATCTTGCGTTGCTCGGGTCGGGCGATCAGGCGGTTGTGCGCCCACAGAAGCGCCTCGCCGTCGATGTTTTCCTTGAGCAGGCCTTCGCGCATCATCAGCCCCAGGTTGCGCCGCGCGCGGCGCAGCGGCGTATCGGCCGACTTGTAGATGATGTGGCGCAGGTCGTTGAGCCGTCCCGGGTTGGCCGGCTTGCCGTCCTTGAGCCACTTCTCGCGGGCCTGGCCGCCCTTCCAGGCTCGGGTGGTGAAGCCGAGGATCTCGACCGAGACGCCGCAGCGTTCCAGCGTGCGCGCCAGGATGTCCGCGCATGTCGCCGCCACCGTGATCGGCCGGCCGCGCATCGAGCCCGAATTGTCGAGCACCAGCGTCACCACCGTGTCGCGGAACTTGGTGTCGCGCTCCTGCTTGAAGGAGAGCGGCTGCATCGGGTCGATGACGACGCGCGCCAGGCGGGCCGGATCGAGATAGCCTTCCTCGAGGTCGAAATCCCACGAGCGGTTCTGCTGAGCCATCAGCCGACGCTGCAGCCGGTTGGCCAGCCGCCCGACGACGCCCTGGAGGTTGGCGAGCTGCTTGTCGAGGAAGGCGCGCAGACGGTCGAGTTCCTCTTCGTCGCAGAGTTCCTCGGCGCCGACCGTCTCGTCGAAGGCGGTCGTGTAGACCTTGTAGTCGATCTCCCTGGGCAGCTGCGTGAACGGGTGTTCGGGCCGCTTCGCCTCGCCCGGCGTCTCGGTATCGGCATCATCGTCGTCGGATATCTCGTCCGCGTCGGCGTCCGACGCCTCCGTCTCGCCCGCCTGCTGGTCTTCCGCAGACGCTTCGCTCTCCTCGGGACGCGAATCCTCGGAGCCCGATTCGTCCTCGCCGCCTTCCTCGCCCTGTTCCTCACCCTGAGGCTGGTCGTCCGACTGTTCCTCGGACTCCTCGTCCTGCTGGTCGTCACCGAGTTCCTCGGCCATCTCCATGGATACGAGCATGTCGCGGACGACACGGGCGAAGGCCTGCTGATCGTCGAGCTTCCCCACGAGTTCGTCCATGTCGGCGCCGGCCTTCTCCTCGACCCACTCGCGCCAGAGCTCGACCATGCGCTGGCCGCTCTTGGGCACCGGGCGGCCGGTCAGCTTCTCGCGCACCATCATCGCGATGGCTTCCTCTATCGGGGCGTCGGCACGCTCGGTGACGGCGGCGAGGTTGGCCTTCGTATACTTGTCCTCCAGCATCGAACCGATGTTGTCGGCGACGCCGAGCATCGCGCGCGAGCCGATCGCCTCGACGCGCGCCTGCTCCACGGCGTCGAAAACGGCCCGGGCCTGCTTGCCTTCCGGCGCAAGCTTGTTGTGGATCCTGAGGTCGTGGCAGGCGCGTTTCAGCGCCATGGAGTCGCCGAGGCCGCGGGTCACCGCGATGTCGTTCCGTGACGGTTTCTTCGGCAACTCCGGCAGGCGCGCGCGGTTTCCCGCCAGCGCCGGCCGATCCTTGGCGAAGGTCACCTCCATCCCGTTGTCGCCCGAGATGGCGCGCATGCAGACCGTCACCGCGCGCTTGAAGACGTCGCCGTCAGCGCTGCCCTTGCCCTTGTTGCGCGTGTTGTCGCCGGGACCCGCCATCGCCTTCCCAGATCACCCGAGCACCACGTTCGCCGCGCTCTCTGGCAGTTCCTCGCCGAAGGCACGCTGATAGAACTCGGCCACCACGGCGCGTTCCAGTTCGTCGCACTTGTTGAGGAAGGTCAGACGGAAGGCCATTCCGATCGAGCCGAAGATCTCGGCGTTCTCGGCCCAGGTGATCACCGTGCGCGGGCTCATCACCGTCGACAGGTCTCCGTTGATGAACGCCGAGCGCGTCATGTCGGCGACGCGCACCATCTTGCTGACGATGTCCCTGCCCTTGTCGTGGCGATAATGCTTGGCCTTGGCCAGCACGATCGCGACCTCGTTGTCGTGCGGCAGGTAATTCAGCGTCGTCACGATCGACCAGCGGTCCATCTGAGCCTGGTTGATCTGCTGCGTGCCGTGGTAGAGGCCGGTCGTATCGCCCAGCCCGATCGTGTTGGCCGTGGCGAACAGGCGGAATGCCGGATGCGGCCGGATCACCCGGCTCTGGTCGAGGAGCGTCAGGCGGCCCGACGACTCCAGGACACGCTGGATGACGAACATCACGTCGGGTCGGCCGGCATCGTACTCGTCGAAGCAAAGCGCAACGTTGTGCTGGTAGGCCCAGGGCAGGATGCCGTCGCGGAACTCGGTGACCTGCATGCCGTCCTTGACGACGATCGCGTCCTTCCCGACGAGGTCGATGCGACTGACATGACTGTCGAGGTTGACGCGGACCATCGGCCAGTTGAGTCGCGCCGCTACCTGTTCGATGTGTGTCGACTTGCCGGTACCGTGATAGCCGGAAACCATGACGCGGCGGTTGAAAGCGAAGCCGGACAGGATGGCGAGCGTCGTCTGCTGGTCGAACAGGTAGTCGGGGTCGAGGTCGGGCACATGCTCCGTCGCGACCGAATAGGCCGGCACCACCATCCTCGAATCGAAGCCGAACTTCTCCTTCACCGACACCGTCGTGTCGGGAAGGTTGGTGATATCGCGGTCGACCTTGTTCATGACGTCCTCACGCGCGGCTGCCCGGGAACAGCCGGCAAATATCCATGGTTTCGGCGGCGGTCTTAGAGCCTTTTACGGCCGGAAGAAAGTTGGAAAAAGCCGCACCCCGACGCTGGCTCAACACAAACCGGCCTGCTTGAGCACGCGGTAGGCCTGGAGCACGTCGCGGAAACGGTCCTCCGAACCGCGGTCGCCGCCGTTCGCGTCCGGATGATGGCGCTTCACCAGTTCCTTGTAGCGGGCCTTGATCTCCGTGGCCGTGGCGCGCACGTCGAGGCCGAGCGTGTCCAGCGCCTTGGCCTCGAGGGGCTTGGCCTTGCGCTCCCGCGGCCGTGCGTTGTCGCGGTCGCCGAAAAGATTGTAGGGATCGCGCATGCGGTTGTAATAGCCGGCGCGACCCGACCGCTGCTGGGCGAAGTCCGGCGCGGAACGCGCCGCCGCGTTGACGCCCATCGACCAGGTTGGACGATGACCCGTGAGGGCCTCCTTCTGGTATCGGGCGATCTCGCTGTCGGCCAGTCCGGAAAAGTAGTTGAAGCCCTTGTTGTACTCGCGCACGTGGTCGAAGCAGAACCTGAAGTACTCGCCCTCGCGCAGGCGCCCCACCGGCGCGCGATGCGTCCCGGCCTCGTCACAGCCGTCCCACTGGCAGCGCGGCGCACGCGACCTCAGCTCGGCCTCCGGATCGGGCCGAACGCGGATGCGCTCGAAATATTTCGAATATGGCTTCATCTGACTCCGATTATGGGACGTTCGCCGCCCGATACAAGAATTGACATTTCGCCGATGATCGCCCTAACCGCTGAATCGCGGCCTGATTTTCCTTGCGATCGGCATCCGTCGCGGCGACGACGCACATTTGGTGGAGACCGGGTGAAATGTCCAGACAGTCGAACATGGAAGCCAGACTCGTGGAGGCCTTCTCGCCCGAGCGGCTCGAAGTCGTCAACGAGAGCCATCTTCATGCCGGCCACCACCACCTGGAAGACGGGCACGACGCCGTGTTCGACGGTTCCGGCGAGACGCACTTCCGCGTGCGCATCGTCGCATCCGCCTTCGCCGGCATGAGCCGGATCGAGCGCCATCGCGCCGTCAACGCCGTTCTCGCCGCCGACCTGAAGGCCGGCGTGCACGCGCTCGCTATCGAGCCTGCTGCGCCGGGCGAAAAGACGCGGTGGTAGGCGGCGTCAGCCTTGGACCGCGGCCATCGCCGTCAGCCGTGATCATTTCGATCTGGACTCTGCCGCGTCCCTGATCCGCAGCTTAACGATCCGGTTCTTCTCGCGCTTCATGACGATGAAGCGCTTGCCATGAAAGGTGAAGGCCTGCTTCTCCTCGGGGATTGATTGCGTCTCGTGGATGACCAGACCGGCGATCGTGGTCGCCTCTTCGTCGGGCAGCGACCAGTCGAGCGCCCGGTTCAGGTCGCGGATCGGCACCGACCCGTCGACGACGATCGAGCCGTCCGCCTCCTTCTTCACGCCCTGGACCGCAACGTCGTGCTCGTCGGCGATCTCGCCGACGATCTCCTCGATGATGTCCTCCAGCGTCACGAGCCCCTCGACCTCGCCGTATTCGTCGACGACGATCGCGACGTGAGCCTTGCGGCGCAGGAACTCGTTCAACTGGTCGTGAAGGCTGGTGGTGTCCGGCACGAACCAGGGTTTGGAAGCGACCTTCATGATGTCGATTCGCGTCGGATCGTTGCCGACCTCATGGAGCGCGCGCAGGAGGTCCTTCGCATGGACGACGCCGACGATGTTGTCGGTCGTCTCCCGGTAGAGCGGCATGCGCGTATACGGGCTCTGCAGGATTTCGCGCACGACGACGTCCGGCGAATCGTCGGCGTTGACCAGACGCATCGCCGTGCGGTGGACCATGATGTCAGAGACTTCGAGTTCGGCGAGGTCGAGCAGGCCGCCCACCCGGTCGCGCTCCTGCTTGACGAATGCGCCTTCGCGGTGCAGCACCTCGACCGTGCCACGCAGCTCGTCGTGCGCCGAAACCATCGGCGCGTCCCGCGACAGGTTGACGCCGAAGAACCAGAGGATGCCGCGCACGGCGAAGTTCGCCGCCGACGAGATCGGCCCGAAGACGAACACGACCAGCCGGGCAAACGGCGAAACGGCCAGCGCAAACTGCTCCGGGCGATGGAGCGCCAGCGATTTGGGCAGGATCTCCGAGAAGACGACGAGGATCACCGTCATCGCCAGCGTGGCGTAGACGACGCCGGCCTCGCCGAAGATGGAGAGCAGCAGACTCGTCGCCAGCGCCGAGGCGAGGATGTTGACGAGGTTGTTGCCGATGAGCAGGGCACCGACCAGCCGGTCCTTGCGTTCGATCAGCCGCTCGACCGCGCCCGCGCGCTCGTCGCCGCCGGCTGCAAGCGAATGCAGCCGCGCCTTCGACGCGGCCGTCATGCCGGTCTCGGTGCCGGAGAACAGGAAGGAGAGGACGATCATCGCGAGGATGATGCCGCCGGTGACCCAGAGTTCGCTCATCCCGGTTGATTCTCCCTGAGGAAAGCCAGCACCTCCGAGACGGGCACGTCCCTGGCGATGAAGGATCGGCCGATCCCGCGGGTGAGGATGAAGGTCAGTGCACCGCGCGCGACCTTCTTGTCCTGCTGGATGAATTCGAGAAGCCGTTCGGCTCCCGGCAGGCCGCCGGGCACGTCGGCGAGGCGCCACGGCAGTCCGACCGCCTCGAGGTGCGCCTCGACGCGCCGGGCATCGTCGGGGCTGGCGAGGTTCAGCCGTGCGGAGAAGCGGTGCGCGAGTGCAAGCCCGATGGCGACGCCCTCGCCGTGGACGAGGCGCGAGCCGTCATAGTCCGTCGCCGCCTCCAGCGCGTGGCCGAACGTGTGGCCGAGATTGAGCAGCGCACGGTCGTCCGTTTCGAACTCGTCGCGCGCCACGACGTCCGCCTTGGCCCGGCACGATTCGGCGATGGCGCGGGTCCGCGCCTGTCCGCCCGCAAAGACGTCGCGCCAGTTCGCCTCGAGCCAGGAGAAGAAGTCCGGCCTGTCGATCAGGCCGTACTTCACCACTTCCGCATAGCCGGCGCGGAACTCGCGCGGCGGCAGCGTGTCCAGAGCATCGGTATCGGCGAGCACCAGGCGCGGCTGATGGAAGACGCCGACGAGGTTCTTGCCGCGCGGCGTGTTGATGCCGGTCTTGCCGCCGACGGAGGAATCCACCTGCGCCAGGAGCGACGTCGGCATCTGGACGAAGCCCATGCCGCGGCGCACGATGCCGGCGGCGAAGCCGGCAAGATCGCCCATCACGCCGCCGCCGAGCGCAATCACGACGTCGCGCCTTTCCAGTCGGGCGGCCAGGACGCCGTCGACGACCTCCTGCAGTGCAGCGAAGCTCTTCGTCTTCTCGCCCGCGGGCAGGATGATCGGGGTCGCCGCGATGCCCGCCGCCGCGAGGGACGCCGTCAGCGTGGCGAGGTGCGCCTTCGCCAGGTTCTCGTCGGTGACGATTGCCGTGCGTACGCCGGGCAGCCGCCGCGCGATCTCACTCCCCGCGCGACCGAGCAGGCCGGGACCGATGAGGATGTCGTAGGCGCGTTCCCCCAGCCCTACCTCGACCGTGACCGCGTCGGACTGCGTCATTGTTTTTCCTCCCCGACCGGCGTCTCGTCTTCGAGCCCGAGCCGCGACCGCAGGGCCGCGATCACCTCGTCCGCGATCACTTCCTTTCGCTCCTGGCGGGTCGCTACCGTCACGTCGGCCTTGGCGTAGGTCGGGTAGCGCTCGTCCATGAGTTTCTGCATGACCGCGCGCGGGTCGGCCGTCTTCAGCAGCGGGCGGTTCTGCTTCTTGATCACGCGCTCCATCAGCGTGTCGAGATCGGCCTTCAGCCAGATCGAGACGCCGTGATCGGCGATCGCCTTGCGCGTCTGTTCGCTCATGTAGGCGCCGCCGCCCGTCGACAGGACCAGAGGCCCGTTCTCGAGGATCCGCGCGATCACGCGCTGCTCGAGCGCCCGGAATTCAGCCTCGCCGTAGCGTTCGAAGAGTTCCGGTATCGTCATGCGCGACACCGTCTCGATCTCGTGGTCGCTGTCGATGAAGGCGAGGCCGAGCGTCGTCGCGACGCGGCGGCCGATCGCCGTCTTGCCGGCCCCCATCAGTCCGACGAAGACGATCGAACGGTTGCCGAGGCGCTCGAGAAGCGCGGCATTCAGACCGTCCGCCGGTTTGCTCTCGTCCGTCATCCTGACCCTTCCGTGCGGGCGTATCGACATCAAAAGGCTGGACGCGTCAAGCCGCGGCGGAAGCCACGGCATACTTGAAAAGCCCTGCACCCCGTCCCATAAGGGCACAGGTACGGGACGAAGAAGCGCAGCAGCCGAGCGGATCCAGCAGATGCCGACCCTTTTCCGCTTCCTCATGACTATAGCCGTGCTGGTCGGGCTCGCCTATGCGGCGATGTTCGCGCTGGTGTTCTTCGTCGAGCCGAAGAAGGGTGAGATCACCGTGCGCATTCCCGCCGAGAAGCTGAACCCGCCGCAGCAGTGACAGGATGAAGAGCGGCCTGCGCATCGAGGCGTTCCTCGAGATGATGAGCGCCGAGCGCGGCGCCAGCGACAACACGCTCGCCTCCTACCGCCGCGACCTCGAGGACGCCGAGGAGCAGCTTTCGGGCGGGCTGGCCGGCGCTTCGGCTGCCGAGATCCGGGCCTATGTCGCCGGGATCGCGGCGCGCGGCTTCGCGCCTTCGACACAGGCGCGCAAGCTCTCGGCGCTTCGCCAGTTCTTCAGGTTCCTCTATGCCGAAGGCTTGCGGCCGGACGATCCGACCGGCACGGTCGACGCGCCCCGGCGCGGCCGGCCCCTGCCCAGGATCATGAGCGAGGCCGAGACCGGCCGCCTGCTCGACCGCGCCGCCGCCGAAGCCGCCGACGCGTCGCTCTCGCCGGCCAACCGCCTCGCCGCGGTGCGCCTCCATGCGCTGGTCGAGGTGCTGTACGCCACCGGGCTGCGCGTCTCCGAACTGGTCAGCCTGCCGGCGAGCGTCGCCGCGCGCGACGACCGCTTCTTCACCGTGCGCGGCAAGGGCGCCAAGGAACGCATGGTACCGCTGTCGGGCAAGGCCCGCGCCGCGATGCGCGCGTGGATGCTCGAACGGCAGTCCGAGCCCCGGCTGGCGGGAAGCCCCTGGCTGTTTCCCTCGACGTCGGAGAGCGGCCACCTGCCGCGCCAGGTCTTCGCCCGCGACCTGAAGGGCCTGGCGGCCCGCGCCGGTATTTCCGCCGCCAAGGTCTCCCCGCACGTGCTGCGCCACGCTTTCGCCAGCCACCTGTTGCAGAACGGCGCCGATCTCCGGGCCGTTCAGCAGCTGCTCGGCCATTCCGACATCTCGACCACCCAGATCTACAC